>DASVNI010000536.1:0-2786 GCA_036383935.1 Gemmatimonadaceae bacterium
CTGTCATCCCGAGCGTGCCCTGCCCTGTCATCCCGAGTCTGCCTTGGGCTGTCATCCCGAGCGAGCGCAGCGAGTCGAGGGATCTGCACTTCCGCCGTGTCCGCTCCACCCCCTGTGCGCACGACGAGTATGAGCCGCACATCGGCCGGCAACGAGTCGCTGCCGCCGACGCGCTGTGTCAGTCGCGTGAGACCGACGCGGCTCAGCTGCGCGCGCAGAGCGTGCGACAGCGATGACGCGTCTTCGAGCACCACCGTACCGCCGCGCACGCGCTCGAGCAGACCGGCGTGCGAGTGCCCGCTCTCCGTCGTACCGAACAGTTCGCGCGCCAGCGACTCCTCGTCTGATTCGCCGCAGCGCACCGTGGCAAAGGGCCGCGTTGCCCGATCCGAGAGGTCGTGCACCAGCCGCGCCACGACGTCCTTGCCCGTACCGGCTTCGCCGGTGATCACGATTGGCACGCGCGATCCGGCGGCGCGCCCGATGAGCTCACGCACGTGCGCCATCCCCGCCGACCGCCCGACGAGCGCCTGCTGCGACGCTTCGCCGACTCGCGCGCGGAGCATGGAAAGCTCGCGGCGAAGCTGACCATCGCGCGCCGCCCGCTCCACGGCAGCGAGCAGCACGTACGCCTCCGCCGACGCATCCACGACGTCATTCGCACCCTGCCGAAGCGCGTCGCGCACTCCATTCACCGTCGGTCGCTGTGCCATGACCACGATGGCGGCCGACTCGCCGCACCGCGCGCTCACGAGTTGCTCGAGCGACGCCTCCAACCCATGCGTGAGTACGACGACGTCGAAGTCAGCCGCGAGCACGCGACGCGTCGCCTCCGCGAGCGTGGCTGCATGCGATACCGTATGTCCGGCCGACTCCAGCGCCTGCCGTAGCCCAGAGAGATCCGCCTCGTCGCCGCCGGCGAGAAGCACGCGCGCAGTTGAGAGCATCAGTTCACGCGACCAGAAGAAGTCGCTGTGAGTATCGGCGCCTTGCTCGAAAGGCTGTAGCGCGGAAATGGGCGAATGCGGGTATCCGGGGAAAGGGAAGCGGCCTCGGGAAGCGGTTGCTTCCCGAGGCCGTCACCCACTCACCCACTCACCCACTCACGCACTCACGGCGTTTACGAGGCCACCTGCTCCGGCGCCAGCCCGAACCGCCGGTTGCGCCCTCGGAAGTCTTCCAGCGCGTTGGCCAGATCATCCGCCGTGAACTCGGGCCACATCTTCGGCACGAACAGCAGCTCGGCGTACGCGCACTCCCACAGCAGGAAGTCACTGAGCCGCTGCTCGCCGCCTGTGCGGATCACGAGATCCACCTCCGTGGCCGGCAGGCGGTCGTGATCCACCCGCGCCAGCATCTCCGAGAACGATTCGCGCGATGTCGGCTCGCCACGCATCGCTGCGGCGGCGCGGAGGATCGCGTCGCGCGCGGAATAGTCCACCGCCACACGCAGATGCATGCGCGTGCCCGGTGCGGTCAGCGCTTCCACCTGCTCGATCGTGTGGCGGAGCGACGAGGGCAGCCGATCACGTCGGCCGAGGATCGTGAGTCGAACGCCATTCTCGAGACAGCGCTTCGCCTCGCCGAGCAGCGCGCGCCGGAACAAGCGCATCAGCGCCGTCACCTCCGGCGTCGGGCGCTTCCAGTTGTCGGACGAGAAGGCGTACAGCGTCATCGTGCCGACGCCTTCGCGCACCGCGGCCTCGACGATCTGGCGCGCCGTGCGCAAGCCGGCCTCGTGACCGGCCGAGCGCTTGAGGCCGTGTGCCGTCGCCCATCGTCCGTTGCCGTCCATGATCACGGCGACGTGCGGACCGTCGAAGGAAGAACTGACGCTCTGCGCGCCGGAGTGTCGTGATTTCTGCATGGACGCTCAGCGCTCCCGAGTGGCGCGAATGAGCGCCTCCATGTGGTCGAGATACCGCTCGAGCGCGCGTCGGCCGGCGGCGGTCAGCTTGTACTCCGTTCGCGGCACTCGGCCCTCGAACGATTTCGTGCAGGTGATGTATTTCGCGTCCTCGAGCTTTCGCGCGTGCACGCTCAGGTTGCCATCGGTCGTGTGCATCACGCGCTTGAGATCGTTGAACGTGAGTGAGTCGTTCACCGCGAGCGCGCTGACGATCCCGAGCCGCATGCGCTCGTGAATCAGTCGATCGAGCGCGAGCGCGCCCTCCTCGGCCTCTGCGCCCGTATCGGGCGAGACGCCGTCCATCGAGCGCAGGCGGGGCGAGCCGTCCCGCGCTGTGCGCGCACCGGCGTCCTCACCCGTGCGCTTCGCCGCCGCGCCTGGCTTAGCCACCGTGCCTCCGTGCGATCAGGGTTCCAAAAAAGAGATGCAGTCCACCAAAGCCCGCCGCCATGAACGGCGTGGCCATCCCCGCCGGCGCGAACAGCGCCACCGTCCCGACGGCCATGAACGCGAGCCCCATCACGGGAACGATGCGCACCGAGAAGGTGCCTGCGGCAACGACGCCGATGCCGTAGAGGAGCATCCACACGCCGGGAAGCAGCGAGACCAGCTCGTGCTCGAGCAGCACGAGCGTCAGCAGTGCGCCTCCTGCCATCGGGGGCGCGAAGCTGAACAGGATCTTCCGCGCCGGTTCCGACCAGAGCGGGAGCTTCGCGGCGTGCGCCTTCAGCGCCATCGTGTAGACGGAGATCGCCACCGAAAGCCCCGCCTCGCACAGCCAGATGAAGATCCAGCGTCTGGCGCTGTGGGTCGACGCGGCCAGCATCGCGGCCCCGAGCGCCGTCGCACCGATGACGACCGTCCCCCACCCCGACAC
>DASVNI010000537.1:0-4783 GCA_036383935.1 Gemmatimonadaceae bacterium
TGCGCGAGGCAGGTGCGACGCATCTCCTCCACGTCGCGCCGATGTACAGCAAGCCACCGCAGCGCGGCATGGTCGTGCACTTCCGAGCCATCGCCGAGGCGGTCGGTCTGCCGATCGTGCTGTACAACGTGCCGAGCCGCACGGGTTGCAACATCGACGCATCGACGACCCTCGAGCTTGCCCAGGATGACGGCTTCGTCGCCACGAAGGAAGCGTCCGGCAACCTGCACCAGATCACCGACATCCTCGTCGGTCGTCCCTCGGGATTCGCGGTGCTCTCCGGCGACGACGAGATCACGGTGCCCATGCTCGCCCTCGGCGCCGATGGGCTGATCTCCGTGGTGTCGAACGTGGTGCCGCGCCTCATGCGCGAGCTCGTTCACAAGGGCCGCACCGGAGATGCAAGCGGCGCCCGCGAGCTTCACCAGCGTGTGCTGCCCTGGCTCCGCGCCGCATTCGTCGAGACGAACCCGATCCCTGTAAAGGCCGCGCTCTCCATGATGGGACGCTTCGAGAACGTTCTCCGCTCTCCGCTCGTGACACTCGAACCGCGCCACGAGGATGCGGTGCGCTCGGCGCTCAACGCCGTGGGGGCGCTGTGAGCGCCGCGGCCGCGCCGGCACTGGCGTCGGACTTCGCAGACCGACTGCTCCGTGCGGCGGACACGCCGGCGGGCGCAGCGCTGCCCGAGAACGCCGAGCAGCTCGTCGACGAACTGCTCGGCGCGCTCGAGCGCGGCGAGGTACGCGCCGCCCAGCGGGACGAGCAGGGAAGGTGGAACGCCGTGCCCTGGGTCAAGCGTGGGATCCTGCTCGGGTTCCGCGTTGGACGACTCGCCGACATGTCGGTGGGCGACGGCAACGCGCTTCCGTTCTTCGACAAGCACACCTATCCGCTGCAGCAGTTCGACGTCGCACGCGGTGTGCGCATCGTGCCGGGCGGCTCCTCGGTGCGTCGCGGTGCGTACGTCGCATCGGGCGTCGTCTGCATGCCCCCGATGTACGTCAACGTCGGTGCGTGGGTCGGCGGCGGCACGATGGTGGATTCCCACGCCCTCGTCGGCTCGTGCGCGCAGATTGGAGAGCGCGTGCATCTCAGTGCGGCGGCGCAGATCGGCGGCGTGCTCGAACCGGTCAACGCTGCACCCGTGGTCATCGAGGACGACGTGCTCGTCGGCGGAAATTGCGGCGTGTACGAAGGCACTATCGTTCGCTCCAGGGCGGTGCTCGCCGCCGGCGTGATCCTCACGCGCGGCACGCCCGTGTACGACCTCGTGAACGAGCGAATCCTGCGAGCCGATGAAGCGGGGCCGCTGGAGATTCCCGCCGGCGCAGTCGTGGTGCCCGGCGCGCGCCAGGTCTCGAAGGGTTGGGGAAAGGAGCAGGGGATCGCGCTCCAGACACCGGTGATCGTCAAGTATCGCGACGAGAAGACCGACGTCGCGACCGCGTTGGAAGGATGGCTGCGATGAGCACGTCTGCTCTCCACGTCGCCGGCGAGTTGCTCGTCCCCGGCGACAAGTCGATCTCGCACCGGTCGTTGATCTGCAGCGCGCTCGCCGAGGGAACGTCGCGCGTGCGTTCGATCCTGCGTTCCGCCGACGTCCACTCCACAGCGGGCGTGTTGCGCGCACTCGGCGTCGACATCCCCACGCTGGGCGACGACATCACCATCACCGGCGTCGGGTTGCGCGGATTGCGCGACGCCGCGGGTGACCTCGACTGTGGGAACAGCGGTACCAGTACGCGACTGCTCGCCGGAGTCGTCGCCGGCTCCGGAGTGACGGGCCGTTTCATCGGCGACTCGAGCCTGAGCCGCCGGCCGATGCGTCGCATCGCCCGCCCGTTGGAGGCGATGGGCGCCCGCGTCGAGCTGCCCGAGCATGGTGGACTGCCGATGACGATTCGGGGCGGTAAGCTGCACGACATCGAGTGGGTCAACGAGACGGGCAGCGCCCAGGTGAAGAGCTGCATCATGCTGGCCGCGCTGTGCGCCGGCGTCGAGGCGAAGGTCGTCGAATCACCGCGCTCGCGAGATCACACCGAGCGTATGCTCGCCTCGCAGGGCGCCGAGGTCTGGGTGAACGAGCAGTCCGTGCTCCTGCATCCCGTACCGAGCCTCACCCCGCTCGACGTCACCGTCCCCGGCGATCCGTCGTCCGCGGCGTTCTTCGCCGCGCTCGCGGCGCTCGCGCCACGCGGCGAGATCCTTCTCCGCCGCGTCTGCGTGAACGAGACGCGTATCGGCTTCCTCGCGGCGCTGCGCGAGATGGGTGGCGAGATCGAGCTGGTCGGACGTGAGCGCATCGCGGGCGAATGGATCGCCGACGTGCATGTGCGTGGCGGAGCGACGCTCCGCGGCATCTCGATCGTTCGCGAAGCCATTCCCACGCTGATCGACGAGCTGCCGCTCGTCGCCTGTCTGGCGGCGTATGCCGAAGGCGAGACCCGAGTCACCGGCGCCGAAGAGCTGCGCGTGAAGGAGAGCGATCGGATCGCCGTCGTCGTGGGGAATCTCCGGGCGCTTGGCGCGGACGCTGAAGAGCTTCCGGACGGCTTCGTCGTGCGCGGCACGGCGCCGGTGCTCCGTGGGCGGGTCGTGACGCATGGCGACCATCGGATGGCGATGGCGTTCGGCATCCTCGGCGCGCTGCCCGGTAACGAGATCGAGATCGACGATCCCGATTGCGTCGCGGTGTCCTATCCCGCGTTCTGGAGTGATCTGGCCTCCGTCACGGGCACGTGAGCGAGCACGTACGCACGGTCATCGCCATCGATGGTCCCGCCGCCTCCGGCAAGTCGTCCACCGCGCAGTGGGTGGCGGAGCGGTTGGCCTTCCGCCACGTCGATTCCGGGTCGCTCTACCGGGGCGTGACGGCGGCGATGCTGCGCTCCGTCGCTGACTCCAGTCTCTGGACTGACGACGCGGTCGTGGGCCAGGGGTCGCGTATCGCGCTCCGGCCGGAAAGCACCTCGTTCACTGTGCTGATCGACGGCGAACCCGCGGAGGAAGAGATTCGCGGCGCGAACGTGACGCAGTACGTGTCACTCGTTGCGCGCATGCAGCCGGTGCGGAGTTGGGTGAACTCGCGCGTGCGCGAGGCGGCGGCGTCGCACGATGTGGTCGTGGACGGGCGCGACATGGGAACGGCCGTCTTTCCCGATGCGACGCTCAAGATCTTCCTGATCGCGGATCCCTGGGAGCGGGCGCGACGGCGCCTGATTCAGCGGCTCGGCCGGCGCCCGTCGGATGACGAGATCGCCGATGAAACCGACCAGCTCGTGCAGCGCGACGCCAAGGATGCCACGCAGACGGTCCAGGCTGCCGATGCGGTCCTCTTGGACACGACGTATCTGACGCAGGAAGAGCAGGTCGAGCGCATCGTCGCGCTCGCTCGCGCCGTAACCCACCGTCCGCACGCGACTTAACGCGCCACCGCGGTTGACGGCAGGATTCTCGCTCCGTATATTTTCAGGTTCGCTCCAATCTGGCCGCCCGGCGGATGCCCGGGAGGCCCTCCACGCGTTGTCACCGACGGCACGCGTTTCCTCAGACTCGGCGCGGCGAGCAAACACCCGCGATTCAGGAGACCGTTTTCCAGTATGACTGAGCTCGAGATTCCTACGGACAAGGCGGCGCTGAGCGCCCGCGAGAAGCGCGACGCACAGCGTGCGCAGCTTCGCCCCCTTGCCAACCTGCGCCCCGAACTCGTCGACGACGAGGGCTATTCGCCCGACGAGCTCGAAGCGATGATGGAGATGTACAACGGCACGATGGCCTCGATCGACGAGGGCGAGATTGTCAAAGCCCACGTCCTCGAGATCCGCGACAACATGGTCGTGCTCGACATCGGCTTCAAATCGGAGGGCAGCGTCCCTCTCGAGGAGTTCAAGGACTTCCCGGACCTCAAGATCGGCGATGAGGTCGAGGTCCTGCTCGAGCACCTCGAGGATCAGGAAGGCTCGGTCGTCCTGTCGAAGAAGAAGGCGGACTTCATGCGCGTGTGGGAGCGCATCCGTCTCGCCTACGAGAACGATCAGCCGGTCGAGGGAACGCTCGTCAAGAAGATCAAGGGTGGCGTGGTCGTCGACCTCATGGGCGTCGACGCGTTCCTCCCGGGTTCGCAGATCGCGCTCCGCCGCGTCCCGAACATCGACGAGCTGCTCGGCCAGAAGTTCGAGTTCAAGATCATCAAGCTCAACAAGCGGCGTAGAAACATTGTCGTTTCCCGTCGAGTGATCCTTGAAAATGAGCGAGCGGGCAAGCGCGAAAAGCTCATGAAGGAGCTCGAGAAGGATCAGATCCGGAAGGGCGTCGTCAAGAACATCACCGACTTCGGTGCATTCATCGATCTCGGTGGCGTCGACGGTCTGCTCCACATCACGGACATGTCGTGGGGCCGCATCTCGCATCCGTCCGAGCTCGTGCAGATCGGGTCGGAGCTCGAGGTCAAGGTGCTCGACATCGACTGGCAGCGTGAGCGCATCTCGCTCGGTCTCAAGCAGCTCCAGAGCTACCCGTGGAAGGACGTCGCCGAGAAGTACCCGGTCGGCACGCGTGTCCAGGGGAAGGTGGTCAGCATCACGAACTACGGTGCCTTCATCGAGCTCGAGCCGGGCATCGAGGGCCTCGTGCACATCAGCGAGATGAGCTGGACGCGCAACGTCCGCCATCCTTCGAAGCTCGTCAGCATCGGCGAGACGATCGAGGCGGTGGTGCTCAAGGTCGATCCGAACGAGGAGAAGATCTCGCTCGGCATGAAGCAGACGGAGCAGGATCCGTG
>DASVNI010000538.1:0-5690 GCA_036383935.1 Gemmatimonadaceae bacterium
GCCGGCGCCGATCTCGACGCCGAGGTGCTCGATCTGCGCGCCCGGCTCCGCGCGCGCGAGACCGACGTGGAGCGACTCGCGCAGGAGCTGGCCGAGACGAACCGCGGCGTCGTCGCGCTGTACGCCGAGCTCGACGAGCGCGCGCAGACGCTCGGCCAGCTGTCGGAGGCGAAGACGCGCTTCCTCTCCGACATGAGCCACGAGCTGCGAGCGCCGCTCACCTCCGTGATCAACCTGACGCGTCTCCTCCTCGCGCACTCCGACGGACCGCTCACCGCGGAACAGGAGTATCAGGTCACGCTCATCCAGCGCTCCGCCGAATCGCTCGCCGAGATGGTCAACGACCTGCTCGACATCGCGAAGATCGAGGCGCGCAAGGTCGAGCTCCGCCTCGATTCCGTGTCGGTGAGCGACATCTTCGCCGGCCTCCGCGGGATGTTCCGACCGCTGGTGACGAACGAGCGGGTCGAGTTCCTCGTCGAGGATCCGGCGGAGCCGCTCGTTCTCGTCACCGATGCGCAGCGCGTCGCCCAGGTGCTGCGCAACTTCATCTCGAACGCGCTCAAGTTCACCGACGCCGGCGAGGTGCGCGTGAGCGCACGCGTCCTCGGCGACGATCTCGTGTCGCTCGACGTGGCGGACACGGGGATCGGGATCGCGCCGGCCGATCAGCGCCGCATCTTCGAGGACTACACGCAGGTGGATGGTCCGATCCAGAAGCGAGTGCGCGGTACGGGGCTGGGCCTGCCGTTGACGCGCAAGCTCGCGCCGCTGCTCGGTGGCGAGGTACGACTCGAGAGCCGCCTGGGTGAGGGCTCGCGCTTCTCGCTCGTCGTGCCGCGGGTGCACCCATCGATGGAGGGCGCATGATCGACCGCGCGCCACGCGTGCTCGTCGTGGACGACACCGAGGGCAACCGCTACGCCACGTCGCGGCTGCTCCGCTCCGCGGGGTTCGACGTGCGCGAATCGGCGAGCGGTGTCGAGGCGCTGGAGGCGGTGCGCGACCATCCCGACCTCATCGTGCTCGACGTCAACCTCCCCGACATGACCGGGTTCGAGGTCGTCGAGCGCATGCGCCGCAGTCCGGAGTTCGCGTCGATTCCCGTGCTGCATCTGTCGGCCAGCTTCACCAGCAACGCCGACCGCGCGCGTGGGCTCGATCAGGGCGCGGATGCTTTTCTCACCCATCCGATCGATCCCACGGTGTTCGTGGCGACGGTGCGGGCGTTGATCCGCGCGAGCACGGCGGATCGCCGCACACGTGAGGCGATGCGTGAGTGGCAGGCGACGTTCGACGCTCTCCCCGACGCCGTGGTGCTGCTCGACCCGGAGTGCGTGGTGACGCGCGCCAATCGTGCCGCGATGCAGCTGTTCGGCCACGCCGACCGCGCGGTCCTCGGCGCCCCGCTGCGCAGCGCGCTCGAGGCGCGCTTCGGCGAGGCGCACGTCGCGATGGCGGATGACGTCGAGTCGGGCACGCCGATCACGAAGGCCGTGTACCGGCTGGGCGAGGACGCCTACGAGGTCACGACCGATCCCGTGACGGTGGACGGCGAGGTCGCGCGTACGGTGTGCATCATGGCGGACGTCAGCGAGCGCTTCGCCGCCGAACAGGAGCGCGAAGCATTGCTGCTGGTGGCCGAGCACGCGCGGCTCGACGCGGAGGCAGCGAACCGGGCGAAGAGCGAGTTCCTCGCGGTGATGTCGCACGAGCTGCGCACGCCGCTCAACGCCATCGGCGGCTATGCACAGCTCCTGGAGCTCGGCATCCGCGGTCCGGTGACGGAGCAGCAGCGCGTCGACCTCGAGCGAATCATGCGGAGCCAGACGTACCTGCTCTCGCTGATCAACGACGTGTTGAACTTCGCGAAGATCGAGAGCGGCCACGTGCAGGTGGAGCTCGAGGACGTCCCCGTGGACGAGCTGGTGGGCGGCACGAGTGATTTCGTGCGCCCGCAGCTTCGGGAGCGTGGCCTCGCCTTCAGCCTCTCGGCCTGTCCACCGTCGCTCCGCGTACGTGCCGACCGCGAGAAGGTGCAGCAGATCCTCCTGAACCTCCTCTCGAACGCGCTCAAGTTCACGCCGAGTGGCGGCGAGATCGCGCTGAGCTGCCTCGAGGAAGGCGGATTCGTGTCGATCGCGGTGCGCGACACCGGCCTCGGCATCGCCCTCGAGAAGCTCGCCAGCATCTTCGAGCCCTTCGTGCAGGTCGATCGGCGCTTCAAGCGCGAGCAGGAAGGAATCGGGCTCGGCCTTGCCATCAGCCGCGAGCTCGCCCGTGCGATGGACGGTGACCTCACCGTCGAGAGCAGCGAGGGCGCGGGGAGCACGTTCGTTTTGCGGCTGCCCAAGGCCGTGTAAAGCGCGCCGTCGAGACGTCCGGCCAGCCGTCTCGGCCGCCGGCGCCCCGGGGGCGTTATACTTCTCCCATGCGTCGTACTCTCTGCAAATCGAAGATCCACCGTGCCACGCTCACCGGGGCGGACCTCAACTACGAGGGCAGCCTCACGCTCGACCGCGCCCTGATGGAAGCGGCCGACATGCTGCCCTACGAGCGCGTGCAGGTCGTCAACGTCAACAACGGTGCGCGGCTCGAGACGTACCTCATCCCGGGAGACGCGGGCTCTGGGGTCGTCCAGCTCAACGGCGCCGGGGCCCGGCTCGGGTCCCCCGGCGACATCGTCATCCTCATGACGTACGCCGAGTTCGAGGACGACGAGGTGGATGACCGATTCATGCCTCGCGTGGTCTGGGTCGACGAGACGAATCGCATCATTCCCCGCGACTAATCCGCTCGGCGCCTCGCGCCGAGACTAGGTCGAGACACACCCGCAGCATTTCCAACCCTTCCCAGGCACCGGTTGTCCTAGTCGGTGCACGCCCTTCCGGCACAGCCCTCACTCGCCGCCGGAAGCGCCCCAGAATCGGTAGATGACTGTCCCCCGACACGCCCCTCTTCGGCGGAGCGCGCTGCTCGCGCTCGGCCTGCTTCTTACCTCGGCTCCGATCGCGCTGGCGCAGGGCGCCGCACCGCAGGACCTCGAGACGGCATCCGGCACACCGTCCGAGGCCGCGTCGGAGCGTCCGCTGCGTGCCACGGCCACGGCGGCCGTCGCCTCGCGTACCTCGGTCGCTCCCGTCCTCGATGGTCGCACCGACGATCCGGCGTGGGTCAACGCGCAGATCATCGATCAGTTTCTGGAGTACGAGCCGAACGAAGGGCGGGAGAGCCGCTTCCGCACCGAGGCGCGCGTCACCTTCGACGACCGCTACCTCTACGTGCTCGCGCGCATGTACGATCCCGCGCCCGACAGCATCGTGTCGCTGCTGTCACGTCGCGACGTGCGCACGGCGTCGGAGCAGCTCAAGGTCGTCGTCGATTCGTACAACGACAAGCGGACCGGCTACACGTTCATCGTGAACCCCGCCGGCGTGAAGCGCGACTTCTCCGTCTCCAACGACAACAACGAGGACGCCTCGTGGGACGGCGTCTGGGACGTCGCGACGCGGATCGATTCGCTCGGCTGGGTGGCCGAGTTCCGGATCCCCTTCAGTCAGATGCGCTTCGCGCCCGACGCCGAGCACACGTTCGGGCTGATCATCGCGCGCGACGTCGCCCGTACCGGCGAGCGCATCTCCTGGCCACTGCTCAGCCGCAAGAAGAACGGCTACGTGTCGCAGGCGGGAACGCTGAGTGGCATCGTCGGGCTGCGGACGCCGCGTCGCGCCGAGCTTTCGCCGTACGTCGTGCTGAAGAACAGCACGCGTGACTTCGGTGGGCCTCGTGAGAACGGGCTGTCGCGATACGACCATCCGAGCCGGGCCAACGTCGGCGCCGATCTCAAGGTCGGACTGTCCTCGAACCTGACGCTCGACGCGACGATCAACCCCGACTTCGGCCAGGTGGAGGCCGATCCGGCGCAGCTCAACCTCGGTGCGTTCGAGACTTTCTTCGGCGAGCGCCGCCCCTTCTTTCTCGAGGGCGCGGGGATCTTCAAGTTCAACACCAACTGCGGCGACATCGACAGCGGCTGCACCGGGCTGTTCTACTCCCGCCGCATCGGCCGCCGCCCGCAGCTCACCGACGATTACGGTGACGCGACGAGTCCCACGGCGACGCCGATCGCCACGGCGGCGAAGCTCACCGGTCGGCTCGCCAACGGGTTCTCGATCGGCGTGCTCGACGCCGTCACCGAGCGCGTCGACGGTGTCGCGACGGTCGACGGCCTCCGGCCCGCCATCGAGCCGCGCACGAACTACAGCGTGCTTCGCCTGCAGCGCGACGAGGCGGACGGCCGCGGTGATCTTGGTCTCATGCTCACGGGCGTCAACCGGTCCCTCGACGCCGGCGGTGTGCCCTACCTGCCTAGCAGTGCCTACAGCGGCGGCATCGACTTCCGGCGCCGCTTCGTCGGCAACAACTACGAGCTGCGCAGCTTCATCGCGGCGAGCGACGTTCGGGGCTCACCCGAGGCGATTGCCGCGCTGCAGAGCAACAACGTGCACGCCTTCCAGCGCCCCGACGATCGCGTCGTCTACGATCCCACGCGCACCGAGATGCGCGGCGATGCGGAGCGCGTGTCGCTGAGCAAGTTCGGTGGCGGGATCACGCGATTCCAATCGGTCTATCAGCGCTTCTCGCCCGGCTTCGAGACGAACGACATCGGCTACCAGCAGCGCGCCGATCAGCAGCTGTTCCGCAACTGGTTCTCGCTCCAGTTCCAGAACCCGACGAAGCTGTATCGCAAGGCCAACTTCAACTTCAACGCGCAGGAGCGTTGGTCCACCGAAGGGCTCGTGCTCGGTAACGGGTTGAACCACAACATGCACATCCAGCTGCCGAGCATGTGGTGGGTGCACTTCGGTGTGAACGTGAACGATCTCCTGCCCTCGTACGGCGACCGCGATGCGCGTGGCGGGCCAGCGCTTCGCCACTCGAAGAGCGCGAGCGGCTGGACGGGCTTCGAGACCGACGACCGCAACGCGCTCACCTACAACGTCTTCACCTCCTGGTGGAAGGGTGACGAAGGACATTCGTGGGGGGCGGACGTCGGGCCGGGCGTGAACCTGCGCGTGTCGAGCCGATTCTCTGCGTCGATGAGCCTCAACTACAGCCGCAACGTCGACGACGGCCAGTTCTACGGGAGCTACGGCGACGTCGGCAGCGACACGACGCACTACACCTTCGCGCGACTCGACCAGACGACAATCGGGATGAGCTCGCGGATCAACTTCACCGCCACGCCGAACCTGTCGTTCCAGTTCTACGGCCAACCGTATGTGTCCAACGGGACCTATGCCGATTGGCGCGAGCTCGATCAGCCGCGCTCCAGTGACTACGACCGTCGCCTGAAGAGATACGGCACCACGGCGGGGATCTTCGACGGCTTCAACTACCGCGAGTTCCGCTCGAACGCCGTGATGCGTTACGAGTACCGCCCGGGGAGCTCGCTCTTCATCGTGTGGCAGCAGGGCCGCGGCGACTATCTCGTGCGCACCGATGCCGGCTACAACGAGGGCTACGACTTCCGCCGCGACTACGGGGCGACGTTCCGGAGCCACCCGAAGAACACGTTCCTGGTGAAGTGGAGTTATTGGTTGAATCCGTGACGCCGCGCGCGTTTGGCGCGCGGTTAACGGTTTTCGGTTCACAGCTATCGGCCGGCCTCGGGACGCAGGAGCGTCCCG
>DASVNI010000539.1:0-1602 GCA_036383935.1 Gemmatimonadaceae bacterium
GTACTCGGCGGCACCATCGGGCGTGCCGCCGCCTCGGAGCATTCCAACGACGGCGCATCACCCGCTGCTCCGCCCTCCTGGTACCGCCGCACGCTCCGGTGGGGCCAGACCAACATCACCGAGATCGATCCGCCTCGCTACGACATCCCCTGGTGGCGCGAGTACTGGCGCCGCACCGCGATCCAGGGCGTGATCATCAACGCGGCCGGCATCGTGGCGTACTACCCGAGCCGCTATGCGCTCCAGTATCGCGCGCAGGACCTCGGCGACCGCGACCTGTTCGGCGATCTCGTCCGCGCGGCACGCGCGGACGGTCTCACGGCCGTCGCGCGCATGGACTCGAACCGCGTCCACGAGCCGGTGTTCCGCGAGCACCCCGACTGGATCGCCGTCGATGCCGACGGCAAGCCCTATCGCAGCGGTGAGCTCTACGTCACCTGCATCAACGGTCCGTACTACCGCAGCTTCCTCCCCGACGTCATGCGCGAGGTGATCCAGCGCTCGCGCCCCGACGGCTTCACCGACAACAGCTGGAGCGGGCTCGATCGCAACAGCATCTGCTACTGCGAGAATTGCCGTCGTGGCTTTCACGACGCCGCGGGCAAGGAGCTGCCGCGTCGCCGGGATTGGGACGACGTCGCCTTCCGCGACTGGATCGAGTGGAGCTACGCGCAACGGCTCGCGCTCTGGGACGCGAACAACGCGGTCACTCGCGCCGCGGGGGGCGACGACTGCATCTGGGTGGGGATGAACGGCGGCAGCATCGCCGGCCAGGCGCGGAGCTTCCGCGACTACCGCGCGATCTGCGCCCGCACTCCCATCGTCCTGCTCGACCACCAGACCCGCAGCAACGCGGAAGGGTTCCAGCACAACGCGTTCACCGGAAAGCTCATCCACGGCATGCTCGGGTGGGACAAGCTGATTCCCGAGAGCATGCCGATGTATCAGATCGGCACGCCGATGTTCCGCCTGGCGACGAAGCCGCCGGCGGAGGCGCGCGCGTGGATGCTGGCGGGATTCGCCGGCGGCATCCAGCCGTGGTGGCACCACGTCTCGGCGTACCACGAGGACCGGCGGATGTATCGCACGGCCGAGCCGGTGATGCGCTGGCATCGTGAGAACGAGCGGTACCTCGTCGATCGCACGCCGGTGGCGAGCGTCGGCGTGGTCTGGTCGCAGCGCAGCACGGACTTCTACGGACGCGACGCGGCCGACGAGCTCACGGAGCTACCGCTTCGCGGATGGATGCAGGCGCTCGTGCGCGCACGCATTCCGTACGTGCCGGTGCACGTCGATCAGATCGACGACGGCGCCCGCTCGCTCGCAGTCCTCATCCTCCCGAACGTCGGCGCGCTGAGCGACGCGCAGGTCGCGTCGATCCGACGCTTCGTCGAGCGGGGTGGCGCGCTCGTGGCGACGGGCCAGACGAGTCTCTTCGACGAGTGGGGCGACGCGCGCCCCGACTTCGCCCTCGCCGAGCTGTTCGGCGTGTCGCGCGCCAGCACGACGACGCCGGCGCGCGCGGCAGCCGAGCGGCTGCGCACCACGGCGGCGGCGCAGACGTACCTGCGCCTCACGCCCGAGCTACGCGCGCGAGTGGAC
>DASVNI010000540.1:0-6995 GCA_036383935.1 Gemmatimonadaceae bacterium
AACGGGCGGTACGGTCGCAACTAAGCGGTGAGTTGGTGAGTTGGTGAGTTGGTGAGTTGGTTGAACGGCCCCGGGACGCTTCGGCGCTCCGGGGCCGTTCTGCATTCACGCTGTCATCCCGAGCGCCGCGATCTCTCTGTCATCCCGAGCGAGCGCCGCGATCTCTCTGTCATCCCGAGCGAGCGCAGCGAGTCGAGGGATCTGCACGTCCGCAGTCAGGAATCGCTGCGCCGGAGGTTCACGCGGAGCACGCGGAGGATCGCGGAGGGCGCGGAGGACTGCTCTCGGGGTCGAGCTCCACGCACAGGCTCACCCGTCATATCCATCCACGACCCCAAAGCTTTGATGGTCCTGTGGAGAGATCTCGCCGCCCGCACGGAGCGATCCGGAATCTTCCGGTCGATCCGGGTAAATCCGGGGCCCTGCCGTTCAGAAGGCCGAGTGCAGATCCTCCTCTTTCCGCGTGATCGCCGTTCCAGATCCGCGTTCCGTCCTTGCCAAGCCAATAGCAACGTCCAACGCAATCACTGGATCGGTATCACCGGCGAGAGCACCGAAACGCCGTTCTCGTCGAAGCTCTCCACGGCGACCCAGTACGCCTGGCCGACATCGAGCGCGCGCAGGTCGAGCGTGGTCGGCTGGTCGGCGAAGCGCTGGTAGGTCTGATACAGCTTCGTCGGTGAGATTCCCCAGCGCACGTTGTAGCCGACCGCGCCGGTGACCGGTTGCCAGGCGATCACGGCGTTGCGCTCGTCACGGTCTCGCTTTGCCGAGAGGCCGGCGGGCGTTGCCGGCTTCGCGCCGCCGCCATTTCCGAAGACGCGGATGTCGCTGATCGCAAGGTGCGCCGCGCCGACGTGTACGTGCTCGTAGCGCACGTACCGCGCGCGCGTCGGCGAGGTGAGCTCGACGTACGCGTTCGGGCGGTCGCGCGTCTCGTGCGAGAGGTCGGCCACAGTGCGCCAGCTCTTCCCATCCGCTGAAGTGCGCAGACGGAAGCGTGTCACCACCGTGGAGTCGGTGCCGAACAGGCCCGACTTGTAGTCGGCGTAGTTCACCTGGATGGCGCGGATCTCCATCGCGCGCCCGAGATCGACGGTGAGCCACTCGCCGGGTCGGTTCTCCCGCGCGACCCAGAAGGTGCGCGGATTCTCGTCCGTCACTCGGCTCGCGGGAAAAGTGTCGAGCTGTGATGACGCCGTCGCCGCTTTCCCGTACGACAGCAACATCCAACCGGTGAACAGCTCGTCGCTCGAGCGCAGCGGCTTCGTCGGCAGCCAGTGTGGGAAGTCGCCGAAGCGCGTGTCGACGTGGAGCTGGCCGTCCGCGTCGAAGGCGGCGGGGTGCAGCCCGATGCGTCGCTCGAAGTTCCAGTTCACGCCGATCCACGGCGTGCCCGTGTTCCACCAGTTGCCGTGCACGTCCTGGAAGGTGTTGCCGTGTCCCGCGCCCTGAACGAAGCCGCCCGGCTTGTACGCGACCGGGTTGTACGGGGCGTAGCTGAAGGGACCGAGTGGGTTGTCGGCGACGTACGTGCCCGTCGCGTAGACGTTGTACTCCGTGCCGGGCGCGCCGTACTGCAGGTAGTAGCGGCCGCCGTGCTTCGTCATCCACGCGCCTTCGATGAATGGCGTGATGGTCGTGTCGCGATGGTCGCGCCCGAATCGCTCCCAGCCATGCGATGTAGGGTTCAATCCGAATAACCAGCGCGGCGTCCCCTTGTAGGCGAGGTGCTTCGACTTGTCGAGCTCGATGGCGTGCAGCGGGTACGCGTTGGACGAGTTCCAGTAGAGGAACCAGCGCTCGGTGTCGGGGTCGTGGAAGAACTGCGCGTCCCATGGGCCGGGCTGCACCGAGTCCGGCTTCGCGAGCGTCGCCGCCTCGAGCTCCCGCGCCATCGGGAGTCCGGGCATGACGCGATTGTAGAAGCCCACGCGTCCCGTCGCCGGCTCGGTGAGCATCATGATCGGCACGGGGCGGGTCGTGCTGGGCATCAGGTAGATCGTGTCGCGCACGGAGAGCGCGGACGGCGCGACGAGGTCGTTGAGCGGCCAGCGTGTCGGCGTGATGTGTCGCCACGTGCCGAGGTCGCGCGATTCCCAGTAGCCGTCACCGAGTGTCTCGAAGAGGTAGTAGCGTCCACGCTGGACGACGATCACCGGATCGGCGCCGGAGCGATACGAGATCCCCTCGTTCTGCTGCTCGTAGTTGTAGCGGTAGTCGATGTCGATCGGGTTGGCGTAGGTGCTCGGCGGCGTGCGCTGCGCCTCAGCGCGCACTGATGCGAGGAGCGCCAGCGTCGATAGCGAGCGCAGAAGCGCCGCGATTCGCGTTACGGTCATGGCAGGAAGGTACGACCGAAAGTGACGAAGCGCGCGGAATGCACCATCTCGTCAACGCGTGCGCGACCTCGTGCGCCGAGGAATCCTCGAGTGAGACATCGACGCACATGAGCGGCGCTCGGGTCTTGGGGTCTACCACCTGGCCGGCGTACACGCCTTGTGCACGAAGGGACGCAAGCGGGACGACGAGCATCAGCAGAAGCGCTCTGCTGCGCATGCGGAACAGCGAACGAGTTGTCCGCGCGTGCGCTCTCACCGATCGCCGATCATGGCCGATCTCGGCGGAGTCTCCCGCGGCAGCTCCGCATTCACGAGCGCCTTCAGCGACTTCTCGTACTCGGCGTCGAGCGTCCCGTCGCGCGACACGGTGAGACCCAGGTCGCGGATCAAGCCGTTGCGCAGCCGGTAGATCCAGCCGTGGATGGAGAGCGGCTGGCCGCGCCGCCACGCGTCCTGCACGATCGTCGTGCGGCAGACGTTGGCCGCCTGCTCCAGCACGTTCAGCTCGCACAACCGGTCGGCGGCCTGCGCGTCCGTCATGGCACGCGTGAACAGTCCGCGGTGCCGGTCGGCGATGTCCTGCACGTGGCGCAGCCAGTTGTCGATCAGGCCGAAGGGGGTGCGCTTCCACGCCGCCTCGACACCGCCGCAGCCGTAGTGCCCGCACACGATCACGTGCTCCACGCGCAGCACCTCCACCGCGTACTGGAGCACGGAGAGGCAGTTCAGGTCGGAGTGCACGACGAGGTTCGCCACATTGCGGTGGACGAACAGCTCGCCGGGCATCAACCCGACGATCTCGTTCGCGGGGACGCGACTGTCGGCGCAGCCGATCCACAGGTAGCGGGGCGCCTGCTGGCGGGAGAGGCGGTCGAAGAATCCGGGCTCGCGGCGCTCGACGCCGGCGGCCCATCGGCGGTTGTTGTCGATCAGATCGGAGAGGCTCAGCATCCGTCCAAGCTAGGCCCAGGCAGGCGCGCGTGCACCCGGCAGGGTGCGCGTGCCTCTGGAGTGGCGCATGGGCTTCCTTGACTCCCGAGCCGGCGCCCCTATCGTCTCATGCCCCGTTTCTGTCGCTAGGTTGGCCCACTGTTCGCCGAGGTCCCTATGCGCACGTCTCGCTTTGCTCTCTGCTGTACCGCCCTGGTCGTTGCCGCCTGCGCCAAGAAGGAAGCGCCCAGGGACACCACCGCTGCGATGGCGCCGCCGCCCGCCGCGGCACCAGCGCCTGCTCCGGCAATCGCGCTGGCCGACTTCGCCGGCAAGTGGAAGGTCGCGAACACGCCCGTCGGCGGGAAAGACACTGCCGTCACGAACGCCACGCTCACCGCCACCGCCGACACGACCGGCTGGTCGCTGGAGCTGCCCGGCGGGCAGAAGGTCCCGCTCCATGTCATGCTGTCGGGCGACAGCGTGATCACGAAGTCGGACGTCTACTCCAGTGTCCGCCGGAAAGGGAAGAAGGTGTGGACCGAGACCTCGTTCCGGCTGGAGAACGGCAAGATCGCGGGCACGACGGTCGCCCACTATGAGAAAGCGGGCCCCGATTCCTTGCTGACTCTGAAGAGTGAAGGGACGAAGATGCCGTGAGGTGCGGCGATGAGGGGATGAGGGGATGAGAACGGCCTCGGGAAGCTTCCGCCTCCCGAGGCCGTTCGTATTTCCGCATCCCCGCATCCCCGCATCCCCGCACTAGGGCGCCAGCCGGTCCGGCGCCGGCGCGTGCATCGAGCTCAGCCCGACGCGCGCGATGAGCTCTCCGTAATTCTCCAGGTGGATCTTCCCTGACTTCCAGAGCTGCGCGAATTCCGGCGAGAGCAGTGTCGCCAACTCGGCCGAGCGGTGGTCCACCACCTTCGCGCCCGGCACGTTCTGCTCGGCCGCATTCTGGTCGTAGATCGCGTCCATCTCCGGCGTGCGCTCGGCGACGTGCATCACCTGCAGGTTCGGCCGGTTCGTCGCCGACTTCGCGAGGAGAGCGAGGAACTGCGTCTTCTTCGCCTCCGGCTTCACGCCCCAGATCTCGTTGGAGCTCTCGTCGAAGTAGGTCGAGATGCCGACGTGATACTTCCGCGCCACGCGCTCGAGCACCTCGCGAAGCTGCGGCGTCGACCGCGCCGTTCCCATGTGCGTGTCGACGTACGCGATCTTGAGCCCAGTCGCCATGGCGCGCTCCATCTGCGCGTTCAGCTCGCGCTCCACCTCGGCGAGGTCGTACTTGCTGGCGAGGAAATCCTCGACCGACGGGCGCAGATAGCCCACGCTGTCGACCAGCGACGGCACGCCGGCCTTGCCGAGCACGGGTCCCCATCGGTAACCGCGCCACTCCGAATTGAGCGCGAGGTGGACGCCGACGGTGATCTGCGGATTCTTCCGCAGAATCTCGACTGCTTCCTGATACCAGGGCGCGACGACGAGCACCGATACGGAGAAGGGCATCCCCGTCGCGGCGACCTTCTCGACCGCCATGTTGACGGAGTGGTTCATCCCGATGTCGTCGAGTCGGAGCACGACGTCGGGCGCCTTGGCCGATTGCGCGACGCCGGACTGCGCGGACAGGGACTGCGCGACGAGCGCGCCGAGCAGCAGCGCGCCGGAGAGAAAGCGAGAGAGACGGGTCATGATACTTTGCGACGGGGATGCGGGGAGATGCACGGTTTACGGTGATCGGTTTTCAGTTATCGGTCGCGCGTCGACGCGAGTAAAGTGATGGACGTCACGGGACGGTCCACGGGAGCAGATATGCCTGCACGAGCGCGACGGCGCCGATGAACGTGGCGAACAGCACGCTGTGCCAGAAGGTGCTGCGCAGTACTTCGCCCTCCTTGCCGACGAGCCCGACCGTGGAGACGCCGATGGCGATGTTCTGCGGCGAGATCATCTTGCCGGCGACGGCACCGGACGAGTTGGTCGCGGCGAGCAGCACGGGGTTCAGGTTGAGCTGCTGCGCCGCCGCAACCTGAAGATTGCCGAACAGGAAGTTGCTCGACGTGTCGCTCCCCGTGAGGAAGCACGCGACCCAGCCGAGGAAGCTGCTGACGAGCGGGAAGAACACGCCCGTGCCGGCGAGCGCCGCGCCGAGCGTGTACACCATGCCGGAATAGTTGAACAGGAACGCCATGCCGACGATGAAGAACACCACGATGCTCGGCACCCTCAGCTGACGGAGCGTCTCGGCGCCGGTCTCCACTAGGAGTGCGGGGCGCACACGGAGCAGCAGTGCCGAGATCAGCGTGGTGACGAGGACGGCGGTGCCCGTGGCGAACGGCTGGAAGTTGAACACCGCGGCGTACGGCTTCTGATACAGCGAGATGACGACGCCATTGTGCAGCGAGGGGATGGGCATCGGGATCTGCCCCTTCTTGAACACCTCGAAGTGCGTCCATACGACGACGACGATCGAGAGGACGAGCCAGGGCAGCATGCCGTGGATCACTTCGCGGAGCGACAGCGGCGGGCGCGGCTCGGGCGCGCTATAGGGGTCAGACCCCGAAGGGCTCTGACCCCGTTGCGCGAAGGGGTCAGAGCCCTCGGGCTGCGCCCTCGGGGTCTGACCCCGGATCATGGCGTCCGCCATGACGAGCGGCGCGGGGGCCCAGACGCGCAGCAAAGTCGTCGTGGCGACGATCGATACGAGCGCGCTCAGTACGTCGGTCGCGTAGGGACCCCAGTAGTTCGAGACGAAGAACTGCGTCGCGGCGAAGCTCACGCCGGCGACGACGACGGCGGGCCAGGTGCGTCGCAGGCCGCGTCGTCCGCCGACCACGAGGGCGAGATACGCCGGCAGCAGCACGGAGAGCAGCGGGAGCTGTCGCCCGACTTCGGCGCCGAGGCGCATGACGTCGAGCCCCGTCACGGAGGACAGGGCGACGATCGGCACACCGACCGAGCCGAACGCCACCGGCGCCGTGTTGGCGAGCAGCGAGACGAGCACGGCCATCTTCGGCTGGAAGCCGACGCCGACGAGCAGGAATGCCGTGATCGCGACCGGCGCGCCGAAGCCGGCGCTCCCCTCGAGCAGCGCGCCGAAGCAGAAGGCGACGAGCACCGCCTGCACGCACGGATCGCCCGACGCGCGGAGCTCGATCCACTGGCGCAGCCGATCGAACGAGCCGGCGCGCACGGAGAGGTTGTACAGCCAGAGCGCGTTGAAGACGAGCCAGAGGATCGACCACGCAGCGGTCGCGAAGCCGAACACGATGCTCCAGCCGGCGAGGTCGAGCGGCATGCGCCAGACAGCGCCGGCGAGGATTGCGCAGGCGAGCAGCCCGCTGCCCGCGGCGACGAGCCCGCTCTTCCGCGCGATGCCGAGCAGGCCGAGCACGGTGAGGAGCGGGATCGTCGCGACGAGCGCGGAGAGTCCCACCGAGTGAACGGGGGCGATCGGCTGGGCCCAGGGTGTCATGGCGCGGTGCTCCTCACGAATTCCATGTAGTCGAAGTCGAACACCTGCTGATCGAGGAAGTGGAGCGTGAGGACCTGCTTGCCGGCTGGGAGATGGAAGCGCCCGAGCCCCGAGACGCGATTCCAGTGGTGCGCCTGCCGCCACTCCACCGTGTCGGCCGCGACGAAGGTCGTCGGGATCTCGAGCGGCCCGGTGGCGTCCACGCCGTTCACGTCGAGCGAGATGTGGCCGCCGAACTTGGAGGTGTA
>DASVNI010000541.1:0-4755 GCA_036383935.1 Gemmatimonadaceae bacterium
CGCCTCACGCTCGGGGGTCCCGGGATCGCGCATCACGAGCGTCACGCGCCGACCGTTCGACCATCGGCTGCGCTGCCCGCGATAGATCCGCCGCAGATCCGAGAGCGAGATCTCCGACATCGGGTTGGAGCGGTTGACGACGATCGCCAGCGGTTCCGCATCCTGCGGGCGAACCGCTTCAGGCTTTCCGGCAGCGACAAGAACTGCCAGTGCACCGACTGGCAGGATCCAGTGGATGAGAGTCCGCTGTACGCGTCGCATCAAAACATGAAAGACACTTGGGCGTCGTACCGATTCATATTCGGACGCGTGGTCTGATTCAGGTGGCTGGTCTGCAACTTGATCGCGGCGAGCGGCTGGAAGTCATAGCGCATGCCGACGCTTGGCCCGAAACGCCGCCCGAGGAAGGCGAAGAGGGGATCTGTCTTCGGAATGTCGAGATAGTCCATGCGGACGTACGGACGCACCGTGCCGAAACGTCGCGACGCCTGCGCGTAGTAGCCGCGCGAATCGCTCGCGGAGGCAGGGCCCCGCGGATCGTGACGCATGAGCATCCCTTCGGTCATCAGCTCGAGCACGTCGGTCTTGTAGACGATGTGCGCCGCGGCGATCGTCTCGTCATTCGGCGCTTTGGAGGTGTCCGACAGCGTGATCCGATCGCGGTAGACGGACACGCCGAGCTGTAGGCCATCGAGCGCATCGGGACGGATCCAGAGCGCGCCGTTCATCGACGGCGTGTTGTTGTCGTTGAGAGCTGGCTGTGTCGTGCCTGCCGCCGACGCCTGGCCGGCGCGGCCACTTCCGAATTCGGCGAGGTAGTGCAGGCCGAGCCCACCCGAAGGGATGGAGCCGGTGGCCGAGACGCCGAGCGTATGGATCGGGATCACTCCAATGTCGCCGTCGATCGCGTAGATCAGCGGGCGCCCTGTCGCGGTCTGGAACCAGGTCCCGTGATGGTAGGCGGTGTTGTAGTACCCGATGCCCGTGTGATACCGGCCGACCGACGCGGAGACGAGGTCGTTGGGCGAGTAGGTGAGCATGAGCCGCTCGAGGTGCGCGCTGAACGTGTTGCGCGGCAGGGCGGTGAGCGTAGCCTCGGCGATGACGCTCATGGCGTCCGAGAGGTCGGAGCGCCCGAAGAGATCGAACTGGCCGAGCGAGAAGCCGTTCCGGCTGCCGGACGTGTCGACAGCCGAATACTTCATGTCGGCGAAAAGGTGGATCTTGAACTGGGGGGCGAAGGGGGCGTCGGGGTCCTCGCCGGAGGCCTTCTCGTCAGCCGAGAGAAGGCCATCGTGCATGTGTTCGTCGTGGTCGCCGTGCTCACTCTCGTTGGCGCGGCGAGTCGCGCGTCCCGCCGAGGACGCATCCGTGACGGCGGGCGCCTCGGCCAGCCGCATCAGGAGCTCGAGCGCGGGTTCGGGGGGCTCGGACGGCTGGGCGGCGAGGGCCGGCTCTTCGTCCTGCGTGGCCGCCTTGGTGGCGAGCGGGGCGTACAGGGGAGAGGCAGCGGGAGCCTGAGCGCGGGCGCAGAGAGCGGCGACGAGGGCTCGAGTGGCCGAATCCGCCGGCTGGCCGGGGATGGCGGAGGGGGTGCCGGCCGGGGTGGGGCAGGCGATTACGAGATAGCGTGCGGCGTCGGCCGCGGACACAGCGGTGGGAAGGGGCTGTGCCTGCTGTGTGGCGGGGTATCGGGTTTCGGCCTGCGCCGCCGCAATGGAGGGAACGAGCGCAAGGCAGAGGGCTCGAGCGGCGAGATGCATGTTCCGACGGGTGAGGGAGGGGCACACCGCCGGGATACGACGCCCGCGACGGCGCTACCGTACTCAGCAAGGACGATCGGGAAGCGGGCTCGGCACATATAATTGCATGCAAAGTTCAGCATTGGACGACGCTGGAGCATCGCCCAATGGAGCCGCCTCCGACCCTCATGGTCGGAAGTCTCGACCCGAGCGCCCGAGGGCTTGAGCCTGGGACGCACGGGGATGTCGTGGAAGCCGCAAACGTCGAGGGGGTTCGCGGGTGCGACCAGCCGCGGGAAGGGGGCGGCCGCTGTCGTGCAGCGCTATTGAATGGTGACGCCGATCTTCAATCCCTTGCCGGCGCTCACGTCCGGCCGAACGAAGAAGTCGGCGTAGCGCTCGTCGCGGTGGACCCGGAGCGCGTGGAGGGCAGCGACCCCGCCATAGATGATCGTGAGGTCCGTCTTCGACAGAGAGGAGGTGCGCGACATCATGTCGATGTCGCTCACGGAAGCGGTTCGGCCGATCGTGACGTAGAAGAGGGCGGTGGCGATGCCGCCAGCCAGCACCCCCCGCTCGAAGGGCGCGCCACGGTTGTGCGGGACGTCCAGGATCCCTTCGTTCAGTGCGGCCTGGACGTTGAGGCCCATGCTCGAGAAGAGGAACTGCTGATGCGGCTGGAATCGGGCAGAGATCCCGGAATAGACGGTCGGGCGCCCCTTATTGATGCCAATCGTCGGGTGGCCGCCGACGGCGTACGCCGTCACGATGTGCGCGCCCTCATGCGCCAGGATGCTGGAGGCGAAACCCGCAGCGAACTTCTTCCAATAGTTGCGCGGACGGCCCTGCAGGCGCCCGCTATCCGCACGCGTGGAGTCGACGGTGGCGGGGTTGGCAGGCGGGGTGCTGACAGCCGGCTCCTGGGCGCGGAGCGTGGCGGCGGGCGCGATCAGAGCCGCGAACGCAATCGCGGCAAAGGGGGAGGGGAATCGCATAAACAAAAGGTTACCTAATGTGCCCGCCCTGCACAGTGGTCGCGAGCGGTTGTATCATGAAGGCCCACGCGCCGTAGATGCCCTCTACTCCGCCGCCGATGACTGCCCGACTCTCCGATCTCGAGATCCAGCGCGCGCTCGGCACGCTTCCCGGCTGGTCGCGCCGCAGTAACGTGCTCACCAAAACCTTCGCGTGGCCGACGTTCGCCCGCGGAATCGAATTCGTCAATCGGGTGGCCAAGGCGGCCGACGCCGCCAACCATCACCCGGACATCGATATCCGCTACTCGAAGGTGACGTGCACCCTATCGACGCACGATGCCGGTGGGATCACGGAGAAGGATCTGGAGCTAGCGGGGGAAATCGAACGGCTCGCGGAGGCATAGCGCCCCGCGGGCGCTATGCCTCCGCTGTTAACGGTTCATTGTTTGTTGGTTTTACGGCCAGCCTCGGGACGCATGAGCTTCCCGAGGTCGACTCATTACCGAAAACCGACAACGAATAACAGCATCACCCTATACCGTCCCACAAATCCTCCGCCCCCTTCGGCGCCGGTGTTCCGATCGCGACGAAGTAGTCTTCGGTGAGCGGCATCGCCTCGCGGCGGAAGTACGGCTCGTGCTCGCCCTGGGTGCGGTGCGCGAAGAAGGCAGACAGCTTCTGCGAGTGCCAACCTTCAACCGGAATGCGGATCTGAATCGGCTGGCCGGGCTGTCGGGGCGCTTCGTCGGGAGTCGGCGCCGGCCAGGTCACGAGGCAGAGCCGATCGGGCCGATGTGGACGTAGGCCTGCGTCGAAGTGTTCCGGAAATGCGGTCGTGCCGGCCAGCAGCATGGCGGACATCGCGAAGCGATTGATCGCCTTGTGGTCGCGGTGCCCGGTTGGAGCGCCTTCGGGGCCGAAGGTGAGGACGACCTGCGGCCGCTCCCGGCGGAGCAGTGCGACGATCTGGCCGATGACGACGTCCGGATCCGCCGCCGCGAGGGCACCGTCCGGATGCCCGCCATGATCGACCACGCCGACGCCGAGTCGGGCGCAGGCTTCGATCAGCTCCGCGCGACGGATCCGTCCCAGCTCCTCACGAGACGACACGGGGATGCTGGACGTTCGTCCGGCATCCCCGTCGGTGGCCGAGTACACTGAGCAGCGAACGCCCTGTTCGGCGTACTTCGCCAGGGTTCCGCCCGTGGCGAAGGTCTCGTCGTCAGGATGTGCGAAGACCGCGGCGAGCGAGCGCGTCACACGCGTCGTCAGCTGCGCCGACGGCCGCCCAGCAGCGAGAGAATCGCGAGGAAGAGGTTGAGCAGGTCGAGGTAGATGTTCACCGCGGCCGGCACGTAGTCGTCGGGGCCGTAGGCGCCCGAGCGCACGATGCGCCACGTGTCGAACACCAGCAGGCCGCTGAACACCAGCACCGTGCCGCCCGCGATCCACAGCGAGCCGAGGGCGCTCCCGACGAACATGTTGATGAGCGACGTGGCGATCAGCACCCAGAGGCCGACGATGAAGAAGCTCCCCCACGCGCTGAAGTCGCGCTTGCTCACCACGGCGTAGAGCGAGAGCACGCCGAAGGTGGAGAGCGTGAGCAGGCCGGCCTGTCCGACGATGCCCGGGCTTCCGCGCTCGGCCATGAACAGCAACGGCGAGATCCAGATCCCCTCGATGAAGGTGAAGAGGAGGGTGAGGATCAGGTTCCTCGGATACACATGCCGCGACTGCATCGCCATCCAGAGCGGAGCGAACATCGCGATCATCGTGATGAACGGATGCTGCGCGACCGCCTGCATCAATGCCGGCTGCGTGAACCCGAACGCGACGCCGATGGCGGTGACGATGACGCTGACGAAGACGAGGCCGTACGTGCGCCGAACCAGCGTCGCACGCTCCTCGCCTGACCGAACCAGGGTCCCAGGAAACGAGACACCCATGTTGGGGAAAGCTCCGTTGAAGGGTTCTGAAATATACCCCGTGGTGGACGATTCGTGCGGGAAGGGGGAACGAGGGATGGGGGGATGGGG
>DASVNI010000542.1:0-5796 GCA_036383935.1 Gemmatimonadaceae bacterium
CGCGACTGACCTGGACGTACGCGCCGGAGGCGTCGCCATACTCGGCTTCCTGTCCGAACGCGGGTGACACGTTCAGGCAGCGGCCAAGCAGAATCGACGCGAAGGCGTAGGTGCAGACCCCTCGACTCGCTGCGCTCGCTCGGGATGGCATCGGTTCCAGATCTAACGACGTTGAACGGAAGACCGGGTCAGAGTCTGCGACTCTGACCCAACCACGTCACCAAACGTAGGTCGCGACGGAGCCAACACTCAGCGAGTGCGTCACGATCCGCCCGCCATACGAGATGTTGAAGCTCTGCGTCGTCTTGCCGTCGTTCATCACGATCAGCACGTAGCGGCCCGCAGGAGTACGGAACGCGACGTTCGGGAACGACGTCGTCTTCGACCCGCCCGCCACCGAGCTCGCGACGCGCACCGAGCCCGGATCGACGAACCGTGACGCGTGGCCGACGATGTAGTACGCCACATTCCGCGTCACCGCCGACGTCGACGAGTTGATCGTCACCCCGCCGAGGCAGGTGCTGCAACCGCCCGCCGTGTGCGGGCCGAAGTTCTCGTCGTTGGCCAGGTTCCACTCGAGCGCGGTGCGGCTCCAGTTCGCCGGCGCGCCGATGATGATGTTGCGGATGTGCCAGCGCAGGTCGCCCGAGAAGCTGCCGTTGCTCGCCGTGTACTGCTCGGTGAAGTAGAGGTTGCGATCGGGGTGCGCGTCGTGGACCGTCGTGAGCGCGTCGATCGTTCCGGCATAGAGATGGAACGCCGAGCCTTCGACGTACGCCTTCGCCGCCGCGTCGTCGAGGATCGAGATCGGATACTCCGGGTGATCGGCGTTGTGATCGTAGAGCACGATCTTCGTCGTCAGTCCCGCCGCCTGGAGCGCGGGCCCGAGGTAGCTCTTGACGAAGGTCGCCTGCTGCGCGGCCGTCATCACGAGGCTCGGATTGTTGTTCGGGTTGAGCGGCTCGTTCTGCGGCGTGATCGCGGTGATGGTGATCCCTTCGGCCTTCATCGCCTGGATGTACTTCACGAAGTAGTTCGCGTACGCCTGGTAGTACGCAGGCTGCAAGCTGCCGCCGACGTATGCGCCATTGTCCTTCATCCACCGCGGCGCGGTCCAGGGCGTCGCGATGATCGCGATGTTCGGATTTATCGCCAGGATCTGCTTCAGTACGGGGATGAGGTTCGTGCGCGCGGAGTCGATCGTGAACGACGCGAGCGTCGGATCGGTCTGCCCTGCGGGCACCTCGTCGTACGTGAACGGCGCCGGGTCGAGGTCCGATGCGCCGATGCTGAGCCGCAGGTAGCTCACACCGAGCGACGTGTAGTTCCGGGTGAACAGCTCGCGGAGCAGCGCGTCGCGCTGCGTCGCCGGCATCCGGTTGATGACGATCGCGCTGCCGCCCGTGAGCGTGTAGCCGAAGCCGTCCATCGTCTGGTACGTCGTCGCGCCGTTCACCGTGATCGTCGCGTTGTTGTTCGAGCCGGGCGCGAAGATGAGCGTCGGCTGCTTGGCCAATAGCGCCGACTTGTTGCCGGTGGTCAGCCAGACCTGCACGGTGTCGCCCGTCGCGAGTGCCGCTGCACTCGGCGACGTGGGCTGCATTGGCTCTGGGCTGGCACAGGTCGCCGCGCCGGTGAGGGCAGCGGCGAGGATCGCGATGGCGGCGTTCGCATGCATGGACCGGGCACTCCGTGGATGACGGGGCCGATATACTAGCGTCGCCCCTCGACAGGGGCGAGCACTCAGCGAATGGCGGCGATACGGCCGCTCATCTCACGATGACGTAGCAGGCAATGACTGTCTGCCCAAAAGGCGTGAAGGCATAGACGTAGCCTTCACTCAGAGCGGATGCCGTCACCAGTCCGGACGAGGAAACGGTCACGCCCAGTCCGTCCGATGGTTTCCAGGTGAGCGCGGCGAGCGCTGCTTGCGCGGCGACGGAATCGACGAGCGGGTTGAAATGCGCATCCGAAGGCACTGCCGTGATCTGCGTCGTCTGACCTGGCGAGAGCACGAGGCCGGGCGGGCACGGCGGGTTCGGCTGGTAGAGTGCCAGGTCCTGCCGGACGTCCGCGCGGATCGAGTCGGTGAAACCCGCACCCGTGTACACGACATACGTCGATCCCACCGACAGCGCGTTCACCATCAACTGGTTGGGCGCGACGAAGCGCACGACGCGCGTGTCGCGAATGACACCGGTGAGACCTCCAGGCAGCGCATACCCTCGGCGGTCGAGCAGCTCGGCGCAGATGAGCGGCGCGTCGACCGTCGGAGCGGACGCGTCGAGTAAGGACGTGAAGGTGAGGACCTTGCCGCCGCTACACGACGTGGCCGAGAGACTGCGTGCCTGCTGCGCGAACACGAGCGGCCTGGTTGCCGTGCTGGCGTTCACCCGGACTGCGATGCTGCTTGCAATGCGCGCGCTGTTCTGCTGCCCGACGACGACGAACTGGTTGCGCACGCTCGTGGCCTTGAGAAAGCCCGGCAGGGTCCAGTACGAGACCTGGTCGAGCGACGTGCCCTGTTGCGATTTCACGTTGAAGGTGACGGTATCGCCGATGGTGGTGACGGAGTCGGGACCGCTCACCACGAGCGTGGCGATCGCTTCGTCGTCGAACGGGTTGACGCGTGGGAAGTCGGTGCACGCCAGGCCCACGCCGAGCATCGCCGCGACGATCGTGCACCACGCAGCACGCACGCGGGCGCGACTAGAAGCGATCATCGGCGATCCTCTGGTTGTGTACGGCCGCGCGATGCGCCGCGCGGAGCGCGTCGAACAGCCACACGCCGCCGCCGAGGCTCAGCGCGATCGTGCGCTGCTCGCGGAGGTCGCTCACCGATTGGTAGAGGATCCGCGCGCCTGCCGTCTCGGTCGATGCGAGATACTCGGAGTAGCGTCGCTTCGCCTGTTGGTTCAGCATGAACGCTCGCGCGAACGCGAGAGCGACGAACCCTCCGCCAACGACCGCACCGCGGCGATCGTGCACGGCCAGGTTGCCCATTCCCGGCACGATGCCGAGCCCCAGCGCCTTCATCGGCGCCACCGGCTCGCAGAGCGCCGCCTTTCGGTTCGCCCGCGCGAGCTCCGCCAGCTGGGAGGACGCTCCCGCGGGTGGCACGAGACACGGATGCTCGCGCATGACGCCGGCGACGACCGACTGCGCCAGCACTGGCTCCTGACGCCCGAGCAGCGCTTCGGCTACGACCAGCCGCGCGACCACGCCGCTCGTCGCGGATCCGTCGCGCGCGGACGACGCCCATGTTGCGGCGCGAATGCCGCCCTGCGTCTCGTCGCTCGCCGTGCTGTCGAGCATGCGGCCGAGCGCCGACCCGATCGTTCGCGACGACCGGAGTCCGAGTGGTCTCTTCTGCGAGCTGTCGGCTCCCGCCGCCAACCGCAATGCAATGGTCTCGAGCGCGAGCCGCTCCGCCGCCATCGGCTCGAAGTCGAGCTTCGCCGGCAGCGCGTCGCGGTCCCAGACATCGACCGACAGCACGTGCGGCTGTCCATCCGCGCGTGGAGCGACGATGGACGGGTCGTAGTAGTAGCGAAGCTGGTTGCCGTCACGCTCCCAGCCCGTTGCCGTCCGCCGGAAGGCGGGGCGCGTATAGGCGCGCAGCGGCTCGACCGGAACGCCGTCCACGCGAAGCCGCGCCGCGAGCGGTACGCGGGCGGGCGCCTGCCCCGCCGTCCGCTGCGACGCCGCGCGCCAGATCGTCAGCGGTTGAAGGTTCCACTCGATCTGACAGTCGCTCCTCATCTTCTGCGCCCCGAGCACGACCATCACGAGCGTCTGCCCGCCGAGCGCGACCGACTCGGCGTCGCTCCCTGGGGGAAGGTCGCCGGCGATGGCAGGGTTGAGGCAGGGATAGCGCATTCCGCGCACGCGCATCGTGTCCAGCGTCGCCGCGGTCGCTCCGGCGGCGAGCAGCACGACATAGCCTCCGTCGGCGCTCACCTGGACCGACGGCAGACCGACGAAGGAGCGGAGGTATGCCGGTGCACCGGTGACCCGACCGGGCACGACGACGGTATCGGGCTGCGCGGGACGACTCTCCTGCGCGACAGCGTGACGGAATGGAGCGGCGGCGAGCAGGATGGAACAGGCCGCCGCGCGCGCATGAAATCGGAGCAATGGTCTGTCGTTTTCGAGTGACAGGCAAAACTGACAACGGACCATCCGGCACGGAAGAGCCCGCTCACACTCCGTACCGGTAACCGTGCGAGGCGGGAGGCGGTCACAATACGGACTTTGTGCCCCGAGGAACCCTTGCGCCCCGCCCCCCGCCACTCCTATAGTAGATGGACGCCCGGCCTTGGCCTCAGACCGGACCCAACGATACCGACCGACCAGTGATCCAGACTCCCGTTGTCCTTCTTGGCATCCGTGTCGTAGCCCTCGTATCGCTTACGGGGCTTATCGGCGCGCGAGAGGGACAGCCGGCGTAGCAGCACACGACCGCGCCTCTCGCCTCGTCATGGGGAGGGGACGCGAGCTTCTCGATCACGCCGCGCGGCCCGTCCCCCACGAGAGGACGGGCCATTTTGTTATCACCCTTTCCAGGGACGTCATGCGTTCGGACACGATCAAGCGCGGAATTGAGCGCGCGCCGCACCGGAGCCTGCTCCGCGCCACGGGCCAGGTGAAGGACGGTGAGTGGGACCGCCCGTTCGTGGCGGTCTGCAACTCGTACGTGGACATCATCCCTGGCCACGTCCATCTCCAGGCGTTCGGGAAGGTCGTCAAGGACGCAGTCCGCGCCGCCGGCGGCATCCCCTTCGAGTTCAACACGATCGGCGTGGACGACGGGATCGTCATGGGGCACGAGGGGATGCACTTCTCCCTCCCCTCCCGCGAGATCATCGCCGACTCGGTCGAGACGATGGTGCGCGCCCACTGCTTCGACGCGCTCATCTGCATCCCGAACTGCGACAAGATCGTCCCCGGCATGCTCATGGGCGCCGCCCGCGCCAACGTGCCGACGATCTTCGTCTCCGGCGGACCGATGGAAGCGGGCCGCGACTCCCGCACCGGCAAGTCGCTCGACCTGATCTCCGTCTTCGAGGGCGTGGGGCAACGGGCCTCCGGCCAGATCACCGACGAGCGGCTCCTCGAGCTGGAGCGCCTCTCCTGTCCGACCTGCGGCTCCTGTTCCGGCATGTTCACCGCCAACTCGATGAACTGCCTCTGCGAGGCGATCGGCCTCGCCCTCCCCGGCAACGGCTCCATCCTCGCCACCTCCCCCGAGCGCCACGAGCTCGCCAGGCGCGCCGCGACTCGCCTGATGGAGCTGCTGAAGGAAGGAAAGAACTTCCGCGACATCGTTACCGCCCGCTCGATCGACAACGCGGTCGCGCTCGACGTCGCGATGGGCGGCTCGACGAACACGGTGCTCCACGTCCTCGCGCTGGCCAACGAGGCTGAAGTGGATTACCCACTGTCTCGATTCAATGAGGTGGCGGAGCGCACCCCACATCTGGCGAAGATCTCGCCGGCGTACGACGGCAACCGGCAGTGGCACATGCAGGACGTCGGCGCCGCGGGCGGCATCCCCGCGATCCTCGCCGAGCTGGCGAAGAAGCCGGGCATCCTCGACCTCGACGCGCCGATGGTCTCCGGCATGACGCTCGGCGAGCAGCTCGAGGGCGTCGAGAACCTGAACCCCGACTGCATCCGCCCGCTCGACAACCCGCACTCGGCGCGCGGCGGCCTCTGCGCCCTCTTCGGCTCACTCGCGCCACTCGGCGCGGTGATCAAGGTGGGCGCGGTGTCGCAGCACGAGATGACCTTCCG
>DASVNI010000543.1:0-3963 GCA_036383935.1 Gemmatimonadaceae bacterium
GGATCGTCGCGCTGCCGTGGAAGGATCGCACCGACGACGTGCTCGACGTCGCACACGCGCGCCGCGTGCTCGACGAGGATCACTACGGGCTCGACGACGTGAAGGACCGCGTGCTCGACTACATCGGCGTGCTGTCGCTCGTCGAACGGCTCGACGGTCCCATTCTCTGCCTCGTGGGTCCTCCCGGCGTAGGAAAGACGTCGCTGGGCCGTTCCATCGCGCGGGCGATGGGGCGGAAGTTCGTGCGCATGTCGCTCGGCGGCGTGCGCGACGAAGCGGAGATCAGAGGACACCGGCGCACCTACATCGGCGCGATGCCGGGACGCGTCGTCCAGGCGATGCGACGCGCGGAGGTGGTGAATCCCGTCATCCTGCTCGACGAGATCGACAAGCTCGGAAGCGACTACCGCGGCGATCCGTCGGCCGCGCTCCTCGAGGTGCTCGACCCTGAGCAGAACAAGGCGTTCAACGATCACTACCTCGAGGTCGACTACGACCTCTCCCAGGTACTGTTCATCACGACGGCGAACTCGCTGAGCGAGATCCCCACGCCGCTGCGCGACCGCATGGAGATCATCCGGCTCGCGGGCTACCTCGACCAGGAGAAGTTCGCGATCGCGCGACAGTTCCTCCTGCCGCGCCAGCTCGAGCGCCACGGCATCGCGCCGTCGACGGTGACGCTCGCGCCCGACGTCATTCCGACGATCGTGAACGCGTACACGCGCGAGGCGGGAGTGCGCGATCTCGAGCGCCGGATCGCGCGCCTGGCGCGCAAGCTCGCGCGAGCGCGCGCTGAGCGGCGCTCGACGTATGCGACGGCGGGCGGTGACGAGCCCGAAGTGCACGATCTCGTGCAGGCCGATCAGCTCAAGGCGATCCTCGGCGTACCGCCGTACGATCCTTCGATGAACACGCTGGAGGACAAGGTCGGCGTCGCCACCGGGCTCGCCTACACGAGCACGGGAGGCGACGTGCTCGAGATCGAGGTCAGCGTCGTTCCTGGTCGCGGGAAGCTGCAGCTCACGGGCACACTCGGCGACGTGATGAAGGAATCGGCGAGCGCGGCGCTGAGCTACGCGCGCGCGCGCGCGGGCGCGCTCGGCCTGGAGCGCGAGTTCCTGCGGTCGCGCGACCTGCACGTCCACATCCCCGCGGGTGCGACGCCGAAGGACGGTCCGAGCGCGGGGATCGCCATCGCGTGCGCGATCGTGAGCGCGTTGAGCGGCATCCCGCTGCGCGGCGACGTCGCGATGACGGGCGAGATCACGCTGCGTGGACGCGTGCTGGCGATCGGAGGGCTCAAGGAGAAGTCCGTGGCCGCGCTGCGGAACCGGATCGCGCACGTCATCGTGCCGAGCGAGAATGCGCGTGAGCTGGACGAGCTGCCCGCCGAGGTGAAGGAGGGGCTGCAATTCCATCCGGTGCGCACGATGGACGACGTGCTCGCGGTCGCCTTCGCGCGCCCGGTGGAGGTCCGCGTCGCCGATGCGAAGCCCTCGATGGTGACGCATTGAGCGACGGCGCGGATCCGCTCGTCATTCGCAGCCTCGAGTTCCTCGGTCCGATGGCGACGGTGGAGGGCTGGCGGCCGACGAGCGCGCTACCCGAGGTCGCGTTCGCCGGCCGCTCGAACGTCGGCAAGTCGTCGCTTCTCAACCGGCTCGTGCGCCGCAAGGCGTTCGCCCGCGTGAGCAACACGCCGGGACGCACGCGCGAGATCAACTTCTTCAAGGTCAACCAGCAGTTCGTGCTGGTCGACCTGCCGGGCTACGGCTACGCGCGCATCTCGAAGGAACGAAAGAAAGAGTGGCTTCCGCTCATCGAAGGGTATCTGCGCAGCTCACCCGCTCTGCGCGGCGTCGTCCAACTGCTCGACGTGCGACACCCGGCGTCGGATGACGACCTGCAGATGCTCGACTTCCTCGCCGAGATCGGTGCGCCGACGATCGTCGTCCTGACGAAGATCGACAAGCTGCGTCCGCGCGAGCTGACGACGCGACTGCAGGAGATGGCGGTGCAGCTCCAGCTCGACGAGGAGCAGATGATCCCGTTCAGCGCGACGACGAACGTGGGCCGCGACGACCTCGCGTCGGCTGTTGTGTCGCTCATCGGGCAACCGTCATGGCGTGAGGACGAACGCGCTGACGTTCGTTCTACCGATGGCGATGAGTGAGCGCGCTGCCTGGTGAAGGGTGGAGGGTGAGCGGCGTTTGCAGTCACCCCCCCACTCCCCACTCCCCACCGCCGTCCTAGAAGTCCGCGCTGAGTGACAGGCGCAGCGTCCGCGACGCGCCCGGCATGATGTTGTTGTTCCCCTGCGAGGTCGCGTAGTAGCGCGTGTCGAGGAGGTTCTCGACGTTCAGCTGGGCACGCGTGCGGTGCGGGAGCGCAACGAACAGCGCACCGTCCCAGCGGGTGAATGCGGGAAGGGTGACGGTGTTGTCGATCGCCGCGTACATGCGTTCCTGATGGATCGCGCCGAGCCCCGCGCCGATCGCGGGAGCGAGCTGCACGCGATTCCACAGCGACACCGTCGAGCGTGGAACGAGAGGCACGGTGGCGCCGGCCACCGCGGGCGTGGTGCGGCTGCGGATGCGCGCCGTCTGCGACGAGAAGCCTCCGACGATCTGCCACGCGGAGGTGATCTCGCCGCTGGCGCCGAGCTCGTAGCCGGTCGTGCGCTGCGCGCCCGTCTGCACCGTGCGCTCCGGGTTGGCCGGGTCGGGCGCGCTGCTGTTGCTGCGATCGAGCTGGAAGAGCGCGCCCGAGAGCGACAGTGAGGAATGGACGTCCCACTTCGCGCCGACCTCGAGGTTGCGGAAGCGCTCGGGCTCGAGCGTCTGCGTCGTCGCGGTCAACGAGGAGAACTGGTCGCCGGAGCTTGGGAGATGCGACACGCTGTACGAGGCGTAGAGCGACGCCGGCTCGACCGGCTTGAAGATCAGACCGGCGCGCGGCGAGACGAGGCGGTCGAAGCGGTGGAGGTCCTGCCCGTTCCGGTTGTTGTGGAAGCGCACCGTGAAGGCGTCGACGCGGACGCCGGCGATCGCCTGCCAGTGATCGCTGAGCGCGAGCTGGTCCTGCGCGTAGAGCGCACCGACGTCGGCGCGGACATGGTTGTCGGCATCGGTGGCGGACTGCCGGAAAGCGACCCCGGTCGTGCGCGCGGGCTCTGCGAGCGGCACCTTCGTGGTCGTCGCGGTCGCGCCGAAGTAGCCGGTGTTGCGGAAGTTGTCCGTGCTCTGACGCGAGAGCTCCGCGCCCGCCAGCAGCGTGTGGCGGAACGCGCCGGTCGCGAGCGTGCCCGTCAGGTCGGTCTGGTTGAACAGGTTCGTGCGCTTCGTCGCGTTGTTGTAGCCCTGCAGGTTCACGTTCGTGCCGGTGGAATCGACCGCGCCGGCGTAGACGTTCTGGTAGAACTTGTCGTAGTGGACGGCGCGGGTGCGGTTGCGTAGCGAAACGCCGCGGCCGAGCTGGCGATCGACGACGACGGCGCCCGCGTCGACGCTCGCGCGCGAGCGGCTCACGTCGGGATCACCGAAGAAGGTCTCGATCGGCGTGATGGCGGGGAGGCCGAGGAAGGAGGGGATGCCGCGATCCACGTTGCGGTCGTCGCGGAAGTGCTCGTAGTCCAGGCGGACGACGGTGCCGGAACCGGCGAGGATGGTCGCGGTGGGCGTGATACCCTGCCGAGTGAGCCGCGAGCGTTCGCGGAAGCCGGCGGAGCGCTCGTAGACGCCATCCAGGCGCGCCGCGACGTGCTCGCCGAAGGGTCGCCCGACGTCGATCGTGCCGCGCTTGTGATCGAACGAGCCTCCCTCGAGCGTCAGCGTGCTGATCGGGGCCCAGGACGCTTCGCGGCGCACCTGGTTGATGATGCCACCGCCGCCCCCACGACCGAAGATCATCGCGTTGGAGCCCTTGAGCGCCTCGACCCGCTCGACGTTGTAGAGGTCGCGGAGG
>DASVNI010000544.1:0-6861 GCA_036383935.1 Gemmatimonadaceae bacterium
CCGATCCCGCACTCCTCACCCAGCACGTCGCGACCGCGCTCGGTGTCAGTGAGGCACCAGGCGGAACGCTCATCCAGTCGCTCGTCAACGAGCTGCGCGATCACTCGGCGCTGCTCGTGCTCGACAACTGCGAGCATCTCCTCGACGCCGCCAGCGAGCTCGCCGACGCGCTGCTCCGCCGCTGCCTGCGCCTCACCATCCTCGCCACGAGTCGACAGGCGCTCGGCGTCTCCGTCGAAGCGGCCTGGCTCGTGCCGCTTCTCGCCGTGCCGGCCGACGACGCCCCGCTCGATCAGCTCGCCGAGTGCGACGCGGTGCGGCTCTTCGTGGATCGCGCGCGGTCCGCGTCACCCGGCTTCGTGCTCGACGCGAAGAATGCCCGCGCCGTCGTCGGCATCTGTCGGCGCCTCGAGGGATTGCCCCTCGCCATCGAGCTCGCCGCGGCACGCGTCCGCGTGCTGCACCCCCAGCAGATCGGCGAGCGGCTCGACGACGCCTTCCGCCTCCTCACCTCGGGCGCCCGCGCCGCGCTGCCGCGCCACCGGACGCTGCGCGGCGTGATCGAGTGGAGCCACGCGCTGCTCACCTCCGACGAACAGCGCCTGTTCGCTCGGCTCGCCGTCTTCGCCGATGGGTTCACCCTCGAGCAGGCCGAACGCATCTGCGCGTTGGACGGCATCGCCGAGGAAGACGTACTCGACCTCGTTGCCGCGCTCGTCGACAAGTCGCTCGTGCTCGTCGACACGAGCGCGGGTGAGGCGCGCTACCGTCTGCTCGAGACGGTGCGTCAGTACGCTCATGAGCGCCTCGTCGCCAACGGGGAGGAAGCGATCGTCCGCCAGCGACACGCGGAATACTTCCTCGAGCTCGCCGAGGATGCGTACCCGCGCCTCATCGGCGGCGCGCAGGACCTCGCCCTCCTCGCCCGACTCGAGCTCGAGGATGGCAACCTGCGCGCGGCGGCAGAGTGGTGCGAGGAGGATGACGCTCGTGCCGGCCACGCGATGCGATTCGGCTCGGCGTTGTACTGGCTCTGGTACGTGCGCGGACACTTCAGCGAGGGGCGTCAGCGTCTCGAGCACGCGCTCGGCATCGACGTCGAGGTGCCGCGCATCATTCGCGCGAAGGCGCTCTCGGCGCTCGGCAGCGTCATGCTCTGGCAGGGCGACTTCGCTCCCGCCATCCGCGCATCGGAGCAGGCCGTGGCCATGCTGCGTGAGGAAGACGACCGCTTCTCGCTGACGAACGCATTGATGCATCTGGGCGCCGCACTCGATCTCTCGGGTGATCACGCCAGCGCCGGCCCGATCCTTCAGGAGTCGGTGTTCCAGTGCCGCGTCGAAGGATCGTCGGTGCTCACCTGCATCTGCCTCTACTGGCGCGGGCTCTCCGCACAGACGCGCGGCGAGATGACGCTCGCGCGCGAGTCGTTCGAGGAGGCGGTGGACATCGGACGTGAGCTCTGCAACTCCGCCGGCATCGCCCATCCCCTTTACCGGCTCGGCTGGCTGGAGTGCGATGCGGGCAACTTCGACGTCGCGCACGGCCATTTCCGCGAGAGCCTGCCCCTGCTGCTCGAGGTCAATGATCGCTGGGGAATGGTGCACGTCCTCGACGGACTCGCCTTCGTGTCGCTCGGCGTCGGCCACCCCGAGAATGCCGTCGGGCTCCTCACTGCCGCTGACGTCATGCGGGCCCAGATGGGTGTCTCGCTCCCTCCGGAATGGCGTGGGAATCACGAGCGGCTGCTGGCGCAGTGTCGCGAGTCGCTCAGCCCTGCGGCGATGGAGGCCGCCGAAGCGCTCGGCCGCACGACGCCGATCGACCGCATTGCCGCGCAGGTCGCGAGTTGCGAGCATGTCGAGCAGCAGCTTCCGGCGCCCATCGTAGCTCCCGCGAGTCCCGCCGGGGCGATGCTTCGGATCTTCGCGCTCGGCACGCTCCGCGTCGTGCGTGACGGAGAGACGCTGGGCGTCGAGCGCTGGGGCTCCGCCAAGGCGCGCGAGCTCCTCCTCTTTCTCGCCTGCCACCCCGAAGGCTGCACGCGCGAGCAGGTCGGCGTCGCGCTCTGGCCGGAGGCGTCCAGCGCGCAGCTCCGCAACGTCTTCCACGTCACGCTGCATCGCCTTCGCAAAGCGCTCGACCGAAGCGGCTGGATCGTCGTCGAGGGCGAGCGCTATCGCATCGACGCCCCGCTCGAGCTCGACGCCGACACCTTCGAGCGGGAAGTGACGGCGGCACATCGGGAGCTCACGCGCGGCGGCACTGTCCTCGAGCGCATGCGCGCCGCGCTCGCGCTGTACCAGGGTGACTTCCTCGCCGGCGAGTTGGTCGGCGACTGGCACCTCGAGCGACGCGACCACCTCGCGCGACTCTGCATCGACGGTCTGCTGGCCCTGGGCGATCGCCTGCTGGAAGCCGAGCGCTGGCAGGAGGCCGCCGATGCCTATCGCTCCGTCCTCGATCGCGATCCGCTACACGAGGCGAGCTATCGCCAGCTCATGCGCTGCCTCACGCGCACGGGCGAGCGAACGCAGGCGCTCCGGCTGTATCAGCGGTTGAGCGACACCCTGCGCGACGAGCTCGCGACGACCCCCGCCGCCGAGACCGTCCGGCTCTTCAAGCAGCTCCAGTCCGGCGCCGACTGAGCACCGTCAGGGCCGGCCGTAAGCGGGCCTGTAAGCGGCCCGTCACCCCTCGGCGGGAGTGTTAAGCCCCGCGTAAGACGGCCTCCCTATTCTCCTCGCACGATCGGCGAGCGGCATCTGCCGGCTCCCGGAGACCCACCAGGCACATGAGGCACGCGCCGGCTATCGCGCCGGGGCGTGCACGGAGGAGAAGACCATGCGTATTGCTTTCAAAGCCACTCTGATCTCCACGGCGGCGGTCGCCGCATTCAGCGGCGCGCTGCGCGCCAGCGTCACCCACGAGGGCCCCCGTACGGCGAAGGCGAACGTCGTCACCGTCACGACGGTGGACTACGCCTTTCAGGTCCCCGACACCATCGCGGCGGGCCGGACCACGCTTCGCCTGGTGAACAAGGGAAAGGACTTCCACCACATCTGGCTCATGAAGCTGGAGGGTGGCCACACGCTGGCGGAGCTGGCCGAGGCGACGAAGAAGCAGGGACCGATGCCGAAGTGGACGGTCGACGTCGGCGGCCCGAACTCCCCGATGCCGGGCGGTGAGAGCTCGGCGACGCTCGATCTCGAGCCGGGCAAGTACGTGATGGTCTGCGTCATCCCGGCGATGACGGACGGCCAGCCGCACCACATGAAGGGGATGGTCAAGGAGATCACGGTTGTCGCGCGAAAGGGCGTGGAGCAGGCCGGGAAGGCTGTGGCCCCGGCCGCGGACGTCACGATGACCCTCGACGACTACAGCTTCAATACGTCCGCGCCGATCACCACGGCGACGAAGACGATCCGGATCAAGAACGCCGCAGCGCAGAGCCACGAGGTCGTCATCATGAAGCTCGACGCCGGCGTGACCCCGGAGCAGTTCCTCCAGGCGCTCGAGAAGCCGCAGGGCCCGCCCCCCGGCAAGATCCTCGGCGGCGTGACCGGCATCGCGAAGGGCCGCACCATCGACCTCTCCACCACCTTCACCCCGGGCGACTACACGCTCCTCTGCTTCGTCCCCGACGCGAAAGACGGCATGCCGCACATCGCGCACGGGATGGTGAAGAACTTCTCGGTGAAGTGACGCCGTTATCGGTTCTTTGTTTTCGGTGATCGGTTGTCCGCTGATGGGGTCGGAGTCGGTGTTCGACTCTGACCCCTTTCCGCGCTGAAGCTTCCCGAGGTTGGCTGTAAACCGTCAACCGTTAACCAGGAACAGCGTAGCGCGCCGCAGGCTCGCTACCAGCGTAGCACCAGCTTCCCAAACGTCTCGTTCGACGCCAGCACCGCATGCGCCTCGCCGATCTCCGCGAAGGAGAACACCCGCTCCACCACCGGCCGCAGTTGACCTGAGTCGAACAGCGGCACCACGCGCTGCGCGAACTCCCGCGCGAGGGCCGCCTTCTCTTCGGGCGTGCGCGAGCGCAGTGCGGTGCCGATGATCTTCAGCCGCTTGCGCAGCACCATCCCCAGATCGATCTCACTGCGATTGCCTGCCGTGAGACCGATGACGCACAGCCGACCGCGCGGCGCGAGCACGCGCAGGTTGCCGGGGAGAAAGTTGCCGCCGACGAGATCCATCACGGCGTGAATCGCGTTCGTGCCGATGAGCGCCTCGAACCGCTCCGCCCAGTCTGGCGACGCGGTCTCGAGTGCGTGCTCGAGGCCGAGCTCCCTCGCGCGATCGAGCTTCTCCTCCGAGCGTGACGTGCCGTACACCGTCGCGCCGCTGATTCGCGCGAGCTGCAGCGCCGCCGTCCCCACACCGCTCCCGATCGCGTGTACCAGCACGCGTTCGCCGAGGCGAACGTCGAGTTGCCGGTACAGCGCGTCGTACGCCGTGAGAAATACCTCGGGGATCGCCGCACTTTCCTCGAAGGAGAGCGTCTCCGGCATCGGCAGCACCTCGCGCTCGTTGACGCAGAGCAGCTCCGCATGCGCGCCACCGCCGACGATGCCCATCACGCGGCTCCCCACCGGCCACATCGTCGAGCCACTGCCGACGGCGTCCACTTCGCCCGCGTACTCCAGGCCGGGAATGTCGGCCGGCGATCCGGGCGGAGCCGGATAGTTGCCCATTCGCTGATGCAGGTCGGCGCGGTTCAGCGCCGACGCGCGGACGCGCACGCGTACCTGTCCTTGCCCGGGCTCCGGCGCCGGCCGCTCCTGGAGCTCGAGCACGTCCGGTCCGCCCGGTCGAGTGATGACGATGGCTTTCATAGCGTGTAGTTTGGCGTCGCCGTCGCCGCCGTGCGACTGCCTCGTTCGACGCTGGCCTACCGACGCACCTGGGAGACTGAGCGATGGATCAACCGGCTGTGCTGTTCCTGCTGCGAGCCATCCACATCGGTGTCGGCGCGTTCTGGATCGGCGGCGTGCTACTCGTGACGTTCTACCTCCTGCCGGCCGCGCAAGCGACGGGTATAGGAGGGGGGCAGCTGCTTCAGGAGATCATGCTGCGCCGCAGAGCGCCCGCGCACCTGATCTGGGCCGGATGGGTGACGATCCTCGCCGGCGTTGGACTGTACATGCGTAACATGGCGACCTCGCATGGCGCGTGGGCGCGCTCGCCCATGGGCATCGGCATGTCGATCGGCGCGCTCGCCGCGTTTCTCGGTCTCATGATCCAGATGATCGTCGCCGGCCCGGCGGCGAGGCGTATGGCGCTCGCCGGTGCGCCCGATGGCGCGCCGCTCAGCGACGCCGAACGCGCCGGCATCGCGCGCCGGCTGCGAATCGGCACCCTCACGGCCACGCTGCTGCTCCTGATCTCCCTCGTTACGATGGCCACCGCGCGGTACTACTGACGTCGTACCACAAACGGCCGCCGCACTCTCCCGTGTATTCGTAGGTCACAGGGCGTCCATCGTTCGATCGACACCAACAAGCGATGAACGAGTGGCCGAGGTCCACACGGGAGAGAACACATGCGGAAATTGTCACTCGCGCTCGCGCTGCTCTTCGCGCCCGCGCTCCATGCACAGGGAAACGAGGCTCCGGGCGCACCCCCCGCGGCAGGACCCGTCGGTCCGATGGTCGGATCGCCGATGGGCCCGGGAGGTGGCGGCGACGTCGCATCCTTCCTCCTGTCGCACACCGGTGAGCTCAAGCTGAGCGATCAGCAGGTGACGCGTCTTGCCGCCATCGCGCGCCGTTCGGCCGACCGCCGGCAGTCTGCCATGCGGACGATGGACTCGCTCATGGCGCGCGGCCCACAGCGCCGCGACAGCGCGGGGCGCGGCCGCTTCGCGCCGAGCCCGGAGCTCCGCGCCACCGCCGAGCGTCTCCGCGATCAGCGCCACACCGATCTCCGTGACGCGCTGGGAGTGCTCACCCCAGACCAGCAGGCGACGGCCTGGGAGCTCTCGGCCCGGCGAGGAGGCGCGTGGATGGCGCGCGGCCCCATGCCTGGCGGCTTCGGTCGGGGCAGGGGCCCCGGTATGTCCGGTCCCCAGTTCCGCCGCGCGCCGGCTCCGCGTGATGGCCGCGGCGGAGGCGCTCGCGAAGCCCCCGCCGCGCCGGCTCCCGGCGCCTGATTTCGTTCGAAAACTTGCATCTCGACAACGACTCGGCCGCGGCCGAGTCGTTGTCATTCATAGACTTGCGAGTTGCACGATTTGAATGTCGAGTGTACTATTCTATATATGAACGATGTTGGGCAGGACGCGAGCATCGAGTGTGTCACGAGGACGGGGCCGGACGAGCGTGCGCTCGTCGCCGTTCTCGAGGCCGCCGAACAGTTGGAGAATCGGCTCGAGGAGGCGCTCGGGGCCGTCGGGCTCTCCATCTCGAAGTTCGACGCGCTCGAGCAGCTCATGCAGTGCGAGCAGCCCCTCACCCTCGGCGACCTCGCCGGCCGGCTGCGCTGCGTCCGCTCCAACGTCACGCAGCTCGTCGACAGGCTCGAGGCCGACGGGTTGGTGAAACGCGGCACCTGCAGTGAAGATCGCCGCGCCATTCGCGCGAAGCTCACCCCCCTCGGCCATGAGCGGCATGCCGCCGGCGTCCAGGCCATCCGTACGGTGCAGCAGGAGATCGCCGACCGCACCGACGCTTCGCAGCGCGCCGAGCTCGTCCGCCTCCTGCGCCTGGCGCTCGGCTGACGAACCTTTTTCTCAGCCGCTGTATTTCATATATGAACTTTACAGCCACCGAACGACCTGGTGGATGTAAGCCCCAGGTAAGTGTCTTATGGCACATTGCGGAGGTTCCTCGTAGGGAGGCACCCTGCATAGGTGTC
>DASVNI010000545.1:0-4877 GCA_036383935.1 Gemmatimonadaceae bacterium
GGCAGCCTGCTGCGGCAGCAGCCGCACCGGCGTCGGGGCGGAATCGTGAACTACCCAACGGCGGGGGCAAGGCGAGAACGCTGCCAGAACATCCGCCAAGCATCGATTCTAGCGTTCGCCCTCCGGCGCCCATATGCGAAAATCGCCGGCGCAATGCAAGAGTCCCATCAGGTACCACATCCCGTCGTAGTACCGGTACTGCCCCGACGGGATCGGGGCTTTCCACAGCTCGTCGACGAACCGGCGCGCGCGCGCCGTGTCGGTCGCGGCGAGGCTCGCGACGGCGTTCGTCGCGACGAGCGCGGTCGAGTGCGGCGTGTCGAGCTGCTTGCCGTCGAGCGTGTAACGGTTGCCGTAGGTCGCGATCCCTTCGCGATCGAAGAAGGCCTGGATCCGGTCGCTCAGCACGCGCTCGCGCGGGTCCGCTCCCCACCACGCCCAGTCGACGGACCAGTTCGCGGCGGTGCGCCACGCGTCGGGGCCGAACGTTCCGCTGCGCTGATTGAAGCTCGCGGTCACGGGCGTCGCGTCGAAGTTCGCGTACTCCGGCGCGAGTGCCGTGACGGGATTCGTCGTCCGCTGGAAGAAGTCGCGGCTCGTGCGCGCTGCTTCCCGCCAGAACGCGCGATCTCCGGCCGGGCCCCACCGCGCCCACAGCTCGTAGAATGCCGGCAGATGATACGACGGGTCGGTGTGGTCGGGGCGCTTCATGTCCGGCGTGAAGCGCACCATGCCATGCTCGGCGTTGAACTCGGGGCCCTCGGTCGCAATGTGCTCCGGCTTACTCCGCCACGGTCCGGTGATCACGGCGCGATGCCGCATCGCGGACAGCAGCGAGTCGGCCATCGCACGGTAGGCGTAGATCCCGTGGCCATCGCCCCACCGCGCCGATGCGAAGTAGAGCGACATCACCCAGTACTCCTCGCCGTCCGGTGCCGGAGACTCGCTGTTCGGCGTGCCGTCGGTCTTCATCGACCACGAGAAGAATCGGTAGGCCGGATGCTTCGGATCGGCGTTGTACATGTACGTCCGCGACCAGTTCCACAGCGCGTCGAACTCGGCCTTCCTGTCCATCTGTACGGCGATCATCATCCCGTACGACATCCCCTCCGAGCGAACGTCGTGGTTGTTGATGTCGCTCAGATAGGCCAGACGGCCGTTCGCGTTCGAGCCGGTCCAGTAGAACACCGTCTCCGTCGCCGAGTCGCCGTGGAAGAGCTGCGCGAAGGCGGCGTCGAGCTTTCGGCGCACCTCGGCCGGCGAGTGTCCCGCTTCGACAAAGAGGTTGCGATACCGTCCAGACGCGAAGGCACCGCCCGACGACACGGAGGTGACGGGTGCGCGGGAGGCAGAAGCGCACGCAGCGGAGGCGACGAGCAGGACGCAAGCGACGCGTCGAAGAACAGTGCGATGAGCCGGCATGTGAGTTGGGTGATGCGAAGAAGGACCGACGAGCCAGCTATGTAAATGCGGTCTGTACGGCCCCAGCGGTAGTCGGCTCATGCCATTGGACGAAGGGCGTAGCCCGGTTGCGGGAAGACGCGGAACGTTGCAGCAATGGAGGCAGTAACTTGCGCCACGACAGCACCCGGAGTTCCGGTGATCGGAAGCGCCCCTCTGATCGGAAGCGCTCCTCCTGCAATCCCTGATACCAGCGCCGAGGCATTGTTCTCCGGCCCCGGCGAGATGCGTGCGCGCTGTCGCTCCTTCGAGTGGGGAGCGACCCCACTCGGTCCTGTCGAGACGTGGCCGGCTGCATTCAGCGCGGCGGTGCGACTCTGCCTCGACTGCGGCCTTCCATCCAGTGTGCAGGGAGGAGCCGACCGGGTGCTCCTCTACAACGACGCGTACGTAGCGTCGCTCGGCGCCGCCAAGCATCCGTGGGCGCTCGGCCGCCCGACGCGCGAAGTGTGGCCGGCGGCGGTGAAGCAGATGGACCAGAACCTCGCGGCGCTGCTCGCCGGGGGATCGCCCGTCCACCACGACGACGCACGCTTCATCATCGAGCGTGAAGGGCGACACGAGGAGACATACTGGACGTACGCGCTCTCGCTGGTACGTGACACGGACAGGAGCGTTCTGGGCCTTCTCTCCTTCGCGATCGAGACGACGGCGCGCGTGCGTGCCGAGGACGCGCGGCGCGCGAGCGAAACGCGCCAGGCATTCGTGCTCACGCTCAGCGACGCGATGCGTCGGCTCACCGACCCGAGCGAGATGCAAGCCACCGCATCGCGGCTGCTCGGGGCGCACCTCGGCGTCAGCCAGGTGATGTACGCGGAAAACGACGGAGAGGCCGGTGACGAGCACGGCACCATCCGCGGCCAGTACGTGTACGAGGGCACGCCGCTTCCGTCACGAATCGCATACGGGGCATTCGGCAAGCGCGCGTCCGAGCGCTACCGGCGCGGCGAGGACGTCGTCGTCTCGGACGTCCTCGCGGACTCCGAGTTCGACGAAGCCGAGCGTTCCGTCTGGCTGGCCGCCGGGATACGGGCCGCCATCGGCGTGAGCCTCGTGAAGGATGGCCGCTTCGTGTCGAGCTTCGGCGTGCTCAACTCGGCGCCACGCGCCTGGACGACGCAGGAGGTCGCGCTCGTGCGAGAGACGGCCGAGCGGACGTGGGAGGCCGCGGAGCGCGCGCGGGCCGAGGCGGCGCGCGACCGGCTCCTCGAGAGCGAGCGTCGCGCGCGGGCCGAGGCGGACGCCGCACGCGATCGGACGGAGCGACTGCAGCGTCTGAGCGCGGAGCTGACGCGGTGCGCGACGATGGATGCCGTCGTCAACGTCGTTGTGAGCCAGATCGTACTGGCGCTGGGTGCTCGGCAGGTCTGCGTCTTCGAGCTCACGGAGGATGCGCGGGAGCTCCGGCTCCTCGGCGTGGAGGGCGTCGACGACGTGACTCGCGCGCGCATTGCGCGTGTTTCCGTCGATACGCCGCTCCCTCTGGGCGAGATGATTCGGACTCGGGCACCGGTGGTCGTCGACAGCTCCGCGGCGTGGCAACTGGCGCACCCCGACGTACACATCACGTCACACGACGACGATCGTGCATGGGCGGCGCTCCCACTCCGCGTCGAGGACGCACGAGAGGAACGGCTGCTCGGCGCGCTCACGGTCTCGTTCGTCGGACCGCGGAAGTTCGCGGGCGAGGAAGTCGCTTTCCTCCAGACGTTCGCCGACCTGTGCGCGCAGGCACTCGCCCGCACGCGGCTGGTCGAGGCGGAGCATCTCCGCGTCGTGGCAGAAGCCGCGCGAGCCAAGGCCGAGGCGGAGAGCCGCGCCAAGGACGACCTGCTGGCGTCCGTCAGCCACGAGCTACGGGCGCCGCTGGCGCCGGCGCGCGCGCTCGCCCAAGCGCTCGCTCGCAAGGAGGTCCCGCCGTCCGAAGTGCACGAGATGGCCGCCGAGATCGACCGTCACATCGCGTACCAGGCGCGGCTCGTCGCCGACCTGCTGGACTATCAGCGCGTCACGCGGGGCCATCTCGCCATGCCTCATCATCGGTGCGACGTCCACGTGATCGCGCGCAGTGCGCTGCGCGCCGCCGGCCCCGCGCTGGACAGGAAGCTGATACCGGTGACGGAGGAGTTCACCGCTGCCGATCCGGTCGTCTGGGCGGATCCGGTCCGGGTCCAGCAGATCGTCTACAACCTGCTCTCGAACGCGAGCAAGTTCTCTCCCTACCGCGCCCCGGTCGTCGTCCGCACGTGGAATCCGACGCCGGGGTGGGTCGAGCTTGCCGTGGTGGATACAGGCTTCGGGATGTCGCACGAAGTGCTGGCGCACCTCTTCGAGCCCTTCGTGCAGGGCGAGAGCCGTCAGGCCTCCCGCTCTGGTCTCGGGCTTGGGCTCGCGCTGAGCCGGCGGCTGGCGGAGCAGCAGGGCGGCACCCTGACGGCGGAGAGCGAGGGGCGCGGCCATGGAGCGACTTTCACCTTGCGACTTCCGACGGCGAGCAGACCTCGGGCGAATTCCACGGACGCGGCGCCGTCAGCAGCAGCCCCCGACTCGCCCACCGACGCGAACCGTCCGCTCCGCATTCTCGTGATCGAGGACGACGTGAGCGCGGGGCGCGCTCTGCGCCGCCTGCTGACGCTCGACGGACACACGGTGCACGTTGCCGAGAGCCTGGAGGCCGCCGAGCGGATCGCCGGCGCCGAGCCACTCGACGTGGTACTGGCCGATCTGCATCTCGGAGCGGAGAGCGGGCTCGCTGCGCCGCGCCGGCTCGCCGAGGCAGCGAGTCGGCGCGGGCGGCCGGCGCCACCGACCATCGTGCTGAGCGGCTTCGACCGCGACAGTGACCTCGCGGAGTCGCGGGCGGCCGGGTTCGTGGCGCATCTCGCGAAGCCGGTGGAAGAGGAGGCGTTGTTGCTCGCGGTGCGACGCGCGGCCGGCGCTACGCCGTTGTGATTGCTCCTCCCTGCGGCGCTTCGCACCTCCGGTCGGAGTTCAGCGGGTCTGACGAACGAGCAGCAATGATAGCGATCCGATGAGCGGCACCTTGCTCCGCATCTGCACGAGCGTGTGCTGTGCGTCGTCGCTGAAGAAGAGCTCCGCTTCCCCGCCCTCGCCGAAGAGACCCGACGTCTTGATGGTGGGACGCACGACGACGGTCTGGAACGTTCCAGCGGGAACGGTGACGCTCTCGCGCCGCACGACGCGCAGCACGATCGGGTTCGCCTCCGCCTTGAAGTAGCGGTCGATCGTGTAGGTGTCGTCCGGCTTCAGCGGGAGGCCGCGCGCGAGGAAGACGACCGACACGTCGTCCAGCGGACGATCGGTGGGAAGCGCGAAAGTCTCGTCATTGTCGACGCGCCTGCCCTTCTTGCGTTCCGGCGAGAATTCGTACGTGCGCTGCCGACGATTGCCGAGCT
>DASVNI010000546.1:0-2407 GCA_036383935.1 Gemmatimonadaceae bacterium
GCGGACCATGGCGACGAAATCGGTGATGGCCGGGCTGTACACCGCGCCCCCGGCGCAGGGACCGAGGATGGCGGAGAGCTGGGGGACGACCCCGCTCGCCATGGTGTTCCGGAGGAAGATGTCGGCGTAGCCGCCGAGGGAGACGACGCCTTCCTGGATGCGCGCGCCCCCCGAGTCGGTGAGGCCGATGATCGGCGCGCCGTTCCGCATCGCGAGGTCCATCACCTTGACGATCTTCTCGGCGAAGGCCTCGCTGAGCGAGCCGCCGAAGACGGTGAAGTCCTGCGAGAAGACATAGACGAGGCGACCGTCGATCCGGCCGTGCCCCGTGACGACGCCGTCGCCGTAGATGCGCTGCTCCTCGAGCCCGAAGTCGTGCGAGCGGTGCACGACGAAACGGTCACTCTCGACGAAGCTGCCCTCGTCGAGCAGCAGGTCGAGCCGCTCGCGCGCCGAGAGTTTTCCCTTGCGGTGCTGTGCCTCGAGCCGCTCCGGCCCGCCGCCAAGCTCCGCTTCTGCTGCACGACGCTCCAGGAGCGCCACCCGCTCACGCATCGTCATAGGTGCGAAAAGCTAGCGCACGTCACGATGCCCTTCTAGGCAACCCCTCGGCTGCCGGCGCCGGAAACGCCTGCTCCGGCGAATCGTCCCAGCGGTAGCTGCCCCCCTCTCGAGCCGGCGACGCCGCACGGGTTCGACCATACCGTTCTTCGCTTCGCGTTCGTGATTCGGATCATTTGCAGGGGAAGTGGATCAATCGGTGCCGCACACGGGAGCCGGAATCTCGTCGTGCGGTATTTCGGCGTGCTCGTGCTTCCGCTCGGTCTCGGTGCGTGCGGAGGCGCATCCCCGGCCTTCGGTCGTGGCGCAGCCGATACCGCCTACGTCGGCGTCGCGGTGGGGCTGACGAATCCCGAGCGCTATGCGCACATGTTCGACGGTGTCGCGCTGGCGTTCGACTCGCTCAACAGGATCCGTCCCAAGGGCGCTCCGCCACTCGCGCTCCGCCGCGCGCCAGACAGTGCCGATTCGCCCGTGAAGATCGCGACGGCGTTCCGGGACGACCCCTCCATCGTGGCCGTCATCGGCCATACCGAGAGCGACGCGACGATTGCGGCCGCGCCGGTGTACGCGGATCGCGCGCATGGTGGCAAGGACCCCGTTCCCGTCGTCACGCCGGCCAGCGCGAACGCGGTGACGCGCGTCTCGCCCTGGATCTACCGTGTGAACGTGGCGATGGGCGAACAGGGGCGCGTGCTGGCGCGGTACGCCGACTCACTGGGAGCCAAGCGCGCGGGCATTCTCTATCGCAACGAACCCTCTGGAAAGGATTTCACGGCGGCGTTTGCGGAGGAGTTCGCGAAGCACGGTGGCGTGGTGACCGAGCGCGATCCGTTCACCGAGGACATCTGGGACTTCGACGCGTACGCGAAGCGCCTCGTGAAGAACGGCGCGCAGATCGTCGCCGTCGCGGGAAACATTCCGCAGGGTCGCGCGGTGATTCATGCGCTGCGAGCGGCCGGCGGCCAGCAGCTCGTGCTCAGCACGAACGGCCCCGCCCCGAAGGATACGGGTGACTTCCGCGGCCTGCACCACATCGTGCTCTACTCGCCGGATCGACCCGTCGCCGCCGAGGGGGCGACCTTCGCGACGATCTTCCGGGCGCGGTACGACGCGAGCGCGGACCACTGGGCGGCGCTCGGGTACGACGCCGCCATGCTCATCGGGCGTGCGGTGCACGACGCCGGACCTTCACGATCGGCGATCCACGCATGGCTCGGCACGATCGGCAAGTCGCGGCCACCGCATCCGGGCGTGACCGGGTCGATCGCGTTCGACGAGAACCGCGACCCGACGGACAAGAAGGTGCTGGTCGCCGAGGTGAGACGATGAGCGTGCTCACCTCACTGAGACCAGAGCTGCGGCGGTGGACGATCCGGCGGCGCATCATGCTGGGCTTCGGCTCGGTCATCGCGCTGCTCTTCATCACTGGTGCGCTCGGCACCGCGATGCTGCGTTCGGCGCACCACACTCTGCAGCAGCAGACGCTGCAGGTCATCAACGTCAAGAATCAACTGTTCGCCAGCCAGGAGGCCACGCGGCAGTACGTGGTGCTCGCGCAGAACGACCTGCTCCGAACGGGAGTGTCGACCGTTGGAACGAGCATGGACAGCGTCAGCGCGGTCGCGGATTCGCTGCGGCTGCAGCTGAACCTGGGCGACGCGATGACCGACGCCGAGCGCGTGAGCCTGGCGAAGATCGGCTCGATCCAGGGGCGCATCGGGACGCGCCTCGCCATAGCCCGTGCATGGATGGATGTCGGCAACCCGGCGGCCGCGACGCAGCACACCGCAGCGTCCTCGCTCCTGCTCGACTCTCTATTCGCGATCTCGCGCGCGATCATCGA
>DASVNI010000547.1:0-4230 GCA_036383935.1 Gemmatimonadaceae bacterium
CTCGCAGAGGCGCTCGTCGTCGACGAGGTTCACGTCGACGGAGTCGCCGGGAGGAAAGCCGAGTCCGAAGCGGAAGCGATGGCTGGCGAAGTCGCGCGCGCGGTCGAGGACGAGCACGGCGGAGATCTGATCGGTGACGCACGCGCGCTCGCCGAGGTGGCGAAAGCCGTGCGGGCGGCAGTTGTGCGCGTTGCGGAGTGCGTCCTGGTACTCCTCGAGCGCGACGGTGACGGTGTCGGTCGCGCCGGTGCGTGCGGCGACGGTGTCAGTGCGCGCCTGGTAGCCGAAGCTCTGGGCGACGAGGGCGTAGCGACCGGCGGGCAGCGCGAAGGTGAACGCCTCCGGTAGCGCACCCGCGCTGTCCACGCGCGCGGAAGTGCGCGACGCGCCGTCGAGCGGCTCGACTCGCAGATGGGTGAAGTCGAGCAGATCGTGCGTGCCGAAGGCGACGAGGCGGACGACGATCGTCGCGTCGCCCGCCGAGTGATCGCTGCGGGGCGACGCCGAGGCCGGCGCGACGCGCACGTGGCACTCGGGGGCCGCCGCGAGGCGACTCTCCCAGGCCGCCAGCTCGTCGCGCGACACGCTCGTGCGCGCCGTGGAGTGCGCGCACGCGGCGAGCAGGACCACGAGGGCCAGCGTCGTGAGGGCGAGCAGTGCGTGGGTCGCCCGAGCCAGTGGGCTCACGGGCGCGCGTTCCGCGTCTCGGATTTCACGAGGGATGCTGCGGGGGGAGGTTCGGCGGGCCGAGTGGAGTCGGCCGTGGGGTTAAGGTAACACCAGGGGGCCGCGCCGTCCCGACGTTGGATGCTGCCCCTGGCTTGGCAACGACGCGAACCCGGATTGCCCCTGATTTTTCGGAAACGGCCGGATTGCTCCGTGTGGGCTGAGAGATCTCTCCTCCACGCCATCAAGAGATTCGAGATCGTGGATGGATATGACGCGTGAGCCTGTGCGTGGAGCTCGACCCGGAGAGGAACAGATCCGGCCTCGTCCGGCAAAATCCGGCTGTTGATCCGGGTACCGTCGTTTGAACAGCAGAGCAGGTGCAGATGCCTCGACTCGCTTCGCTCCCTCGGGATGACAGGGGCGCGGCGGCGCGACTAGCTTCCCGATAGACCGCCTCCGGAGGCCGGCTCCGATGCAGCTCGTCGTCATTCGTCACGCCATCGCGCAGGAGCGCGAGGAGTTCGCGCCGACCGGGCGCGACGACTCACTCCGTCCGCTCACGGACAGGGGCAAAGCGAAGATGAAACGCGCCGCGGCCGGTCTGCGCGAGCTCGTGCCCGAGATCAACGTGCTCGCGGCGAGCCCGTTCACGCGGGCGCAGCAGACGGCGCGGATCGTCGCCGACGAATACGACGGGCTGCGAGTGCTCACCACGTCGTCGCTCGAGCCCGACAGCGAGCTCGACGAGTTCGCCGAGTGGCTGCGGTCGCGCCGCGGCGATGTGGTTGCCGTCGTCGGGCACGAGCCGCATCTGGGGACGCTCGTGACGTGGCTGATGACGGGGATCGAGGAATCGCGCGTGCCTCTGCGGAAGGGCGCGGCGTGTCTCCTCGAATTCCCGGCGAAGCCGGCGCGCGGAACCGCTCGGCTGCACTGGGCGCTGACGGCGTCGCAGCTCGGGCGTCTCGCGGATCGCTGATCGTGGCCGCACCACCCAACGCGGCGATGCTGGCTCGGCCGGCGGCGCTGGTCGTGCTGCAGTGCGCGATCACGATGGCCGACGAGGCACGCGATACGGCGATCACCCTGCTCCACGCTCGCGACGACGACCCGGACGCCGTGCACGACTTCCGCGTCGCGGTGCGGCGGCTGCGGAGCTGGCTGCAGCTCTGGCGCGATGAGCTGGACGCCGTGGTGTCACGCCGACAGCGCCGACGGATCCGCGATCTCGCGCACGCGACGGGACCGGCACGCGACCTCCAGGTGCACCTCGAGTGGCTGCGCGGCGAGGAGGCGTCGGCGACGGGGCGCGCGCTGGCGGACGTCGAGCACGCGATCGCCGATCTGATGTCGCGACGCCCCGACGCGATGATCGACGTGCGCCGCGCGGCGAGGCAGTTCATCAAGCGGCACGTGACGCTGTCACGCCGGTTGAGCGCGCACAGCGCGGAGCTCGAGGATGCGGAGCACGACTCGACGTTCGGCGCCGCACTCGCCGAGCAGGTGGAGACGACGGCGAACGCGTTCCGGGACCGGCTCGCGACGGTGCACGGCGCGGCGCGCGACGAAGAGCTGCACCTGGCGCGCATCGCCGCGAAGCGACTGCGCTATCTCGTGGAGCGGGCGGAGGACGCAGTGGTCGGCGTGCCGGCGATGGTGCGCGACCTCAAACAGTTCCAGGATCTCGCCGGCGACGCGCACGACGTGCACGTCTTCTCGAAGGAGCTCCGAGTGATCTTCAAGAAGTTCGGCGCGCGCGGGCGTGGCGCGCTCGACGTGCGGCTGCGGCAGCGCGGGGCGAAGGCGTATTCGGCGCTCGCGCAGCGGTGGCTCGGCGATGAATCGGCGGGGTTCTTCCGGAGGACGGCGACGGTCGCGTCGAGGTTGCGGGCCGGGGCGCGTTGAGAAGCGGTGAGTTCGTGAGTTGACTCCCCGGAGGGATCTCTCCGCCGCACCCTTAAGGATTTTGCAGTCGTGGGTGGAGAGGAGTAGTGCACCGGTGCGCGCTGCTCGACCTGAGAGCAGTCCTCCGCGCCCTCGGCGATCCTCCGCGCGCTCCGCGTGAAACTGCGGCGCAGAGATTTCTGACTGCGGACGTGCAGATCCCTCGACTCGCTACGCTCGCTCGGGATGACAGCACTCGCTACGCTCGCTCGGGATGACAGAACGTCGTCTCGCGAAGGGGTCAGACCCCTCCGGGGTCTGACCCCATCACATGCGCTCGAGACGACCTACTCGGCGGCGGACGTCAGGTCCTTGTAGAAGAAGGTCGCCGAGCTTGGGGCGCCGTCGGGCATGAGGGCGTAGTTGGGGACGACGCCGAAGCGCTGCCAACCGAGCTTCGTGTAGAGTCGCTCGGCGATGCTCTCGGTGACCGTGTCGAGCACGAGCAGCGTGCGGCCGCACTCGAGGGCGGCGGATTCGGCGGCGCGCATCAACTGGGCGGCCACGCCGTGGCGACGGGCGCGCCGGTGGACGAGCATCTTCACGAGCTCCGCGCGGTGCGGCTGGTTCTCCGGGAGATCGAGGACGAGCTGCACGGTGCCGCAGATGCCGGCGGCGTCTTCGGCGACGATGAGCGCGCGCTTGCCGGCGCGCACGTCCTGCGCGATGCGTTGCCAGAAGGCGAGTGCGCGGTCGTGCCCCAGCGGGTGCATGAAGCTGACCGACGCGCCGCCCTCCACGCAGTCGTCCAACACGTCGGCGAGCGCATCGAGCTCGGCGTCGCTCGGATTGCTCAGCTGCCGGAGTGCGAAGGTGGGTTCGGCGCTCGTCATCGTCGCGGCGGAGGTTCGGACGCGATGACGACCGCGTAGCGGGCGGGCTTTCGCGTCGCGTTGTGGAACATGATGGGGCGGTCGAGCTGCATGGCGAGACAGTCGCCCTCGCGGAGGCGAAAACGTTCGTCACCCCAGGTGACGTCGATGCATCCGTCGAGCACCCACACCTGCTGGTCGACGCGCACGTCGCGCGCGCCGGTCTCGAAGGCGACACGCGCACGCGGCGGAAACTCCACCTCGACGATCTGGAAGGGCTGGCCGACGCCGGACGGTGAGACGTTGCGCCGCAGGTAGCCCGACGCGGGATCGCGCCACTCGGGTTGGTCGGCGCGTCGCGCGACGGGGCCGGCGGGAAGCATCTCGTCCTCGGCCGGGGCGTCGAACAGGCGGGCGAGGGGCACGCCGAGTCCGACGGACAGCTTCTCGAGGACGACGGCGGTCGGGCTGCTCTCGCCGCGCTCGATGACGGAGATCATCGAGCGACTGACGCCGCTGCGCGTGGCGAGGGCGTCGAGGGAGAGCCCGCGTGCGGCACGGAGCTCGCGCACTCGGTCGGCGATGCGGGCGTTGAGGGAGAGGGTGTCCGCCATGCTGGATATACGTTCCAGCATATTGGATGTCTTGTCAAGGCTAGTGGGCTAGCGAGCTGATTGAAATCATCGGGATGTGTGAGGTCCCGCGGCCGTTCAACCAACTCACTAACCCACTAGACCTTGCGCTCGAGGGTCAGAGTCCAGGACTCTGACCCTGACCACCAGCTCCCCGGTTCAAGGGGTCAGAG
>DASVNI010000548.1:0-8675 GCA_036383935.1 Gemmatimonadaceae bacterium
CAGCGCTGAGGGGCGATGACGAGTCGTAGAGTCGGACGCGTACCTGTGCTCGTGGGCGCCGCATTGGCGTTCGCCGCCGCGTGCGGGGTGAGCCAGGACCAGGAGGTGCAACTCGGGCGGCAGAACGCCGAGCAGATCAACTCGCAGATCCCGCTCATCCGCGACCCGATCGTCACGAACTACGTGCGTGACCTCGGGCTCTCCATCGCGCGCACGACACCACGCGCCGACCTGGACTGGCAGTTCTTCGTCGTCAACAGCCGCGAGGTGAATGCGTTCGCGTTGCCGGGTGGGTTCATCTACGTGAACCGTGGGCTGATCGAGCGCGCCCAGGAGCTCGACGAGCTTGCGGGGGCGCTCGGGCACGAGATCGGTCACGTCGTGCGGCGGCATTCCGTGCAGCAGATGGAGAAGCAGACGGGGGCGAACGTCGCGGTGGGGCTGGGCTGCCAGCTCACGAACCTCTGCAACAGCGGCGTCGCGCGCGCGGCGATCCAGGTCGGCGGCGCGGCGCTATTCGCGCGCTACAGCCGGACGGACGAAGCGGAGGCGGATTCGGAGGCAGTGCTGAACGTGACTGCGGCGGGGCTCGATCCGCGCGGCATCCCTACCCTCTTCCGCCGACTCATCGAGGAGCGACGCACGGCTCCGCTCCGCATCGCGGCGTTCTTCGCCTCGCACCCACTCGAGGAGGATCGCATCGTCGCGACCGAGCGCGAGATCTCGGCGCTCGATCCGCGAGAGCTCGATGGGCTACGTGCAGATGATCCGAGCTATCAAGCGTTCCGGGCGCATCTGCAATCCTTGCCGGCTCCGCCGGAGCCGCCGGCGCAGGATCAGGTCTCGCCGGACCAGTTGCGACGGCAGTAGGTCCTTCGTGGGCCAGAACGACGCGACGTTACGGCCCCGCGATCTGCTCCGGCGCGGCACTCGGCGTCTGACGCGCGACGGGGCCGGAGCGGCGTGGGGGCGGAGGCATCGTCACGCCGCCTGACACGATGAACGCCATGACGTCGGCGCTCTCGGCGTCGAGCGGCTCGACGGCGCTCGTCGGAAAGATCAGGAGCGATCCGGAGAAGTTGTACGAGTGCGGGAGATACACGGCGACGTGTTCGCGCATCCCCATCGAGTCGAGAGTCTCCTGCGTGACGAAGCCGATCGCGCGCGCCTGGCCGCCGTAGAATGGCGAGACGACGACGGGCTTGTCGAAGCGGCGCTTCTCCCCGACGAAGGCGTTGAGCAGGTCGCGCGTGCTGGAGTAGAGCAGCCGCACGAAGGGCAGTCGCTCGAGCATGCTCTCCAACGCGCTCAGCATGCGGCGCGTGAGGAAGCTCGACGCCAGGAAGCCGAACAGCGTGATGAGCGCCACGGTCGCGACGAAGCCGGCGCCGGGGATGGGCAGGCCGAGCCAGCTATCGATCGTGGCGAAGACGCGCACGCACACGTACACCGTGATGGCGAACGGCGCGAGCAGGACGAGCCCTTTCAGGAAGTAGTTGAGGATACGCGCCATGCCGCTCACTTCGGCCCGGAAGAATCCTGCCCCGTCGGCGCACCCGGCTGCTGCTTCGCCTTCCATGCGCGCGCGATCGCCTCGAGGTCGGCGTCGAAGCCGATGCGCTCGACGTTCACCTTGAAGGTGGTCTGACTCCCGTCCAGGCTGACGATCGCGCCGCGGCCGTCGTGGCGCAGCAGGAGCGGGCTCCCGTCGTAGTCGATCCGGACGACATCGGGGCCAGTGACGCGCATGGCACGCGGCGTCGCCCGATGCGTGCCGATGGCGAGTGGCACGAGCTCGCACAGGATGCTGTCTCGTCCGGTGGCGCTCATGCGTGCGAGCGCCAGCTCGTAGAGCGCGTACGAATCGTTCACGAAGGGAAACACCGCTCCGCGCAACGCGAATCGCGACGACGTATCGCCCGTCGTGCGGTGTCCGACGAGGATGACGGAATCGCGCGTGAAGCGCGCCGAGAGGGACTGCATTCCACCAGGGAGCGCGGCGCCGTCGCCGTCACGCACGGAGTAGGTGGCGCTCGTCGGCGTGCCATTCGGGGCGAGCTCGACGGAATAGCGCCCGATGCGGGCAGTGGGAAGCCGCGTCACGATCAGCCCTTCCATCTTCTTCGCCGTGCGCGTGTAGCGCTCCACGGCGATCGTGTCGTCGCCCAGCCGCGCCAGGAGTGTCGTACTCGTGACCGGTACCGCCACGGGGATCACGGTGGAGTGGGAGCACCCCATGACAGACGAGAGCGCGGCGAGCGCGGCCGCAGCAACGGGGCGGACGGTAGCGGCGAGCATGGTGGTCTCCCGAAGAGTGCGCATGACGAAGCCGTATGGTAGCGTGGTTCGCGCCGCGCCGCACTGGCCTACCGCTTGCCGCATCCCTCCTGCCCGCAGGTTCGATGGACAGGAAGTCATCGCAGGGGAGGGGAGGTCGCGATGGTGCAGCGCAAGGGACGACAGAAGGGACCACAACAGCACGCCGAGGGACAGCACGGCGACAAGACGCACGAGCGCTTCATTGAACAGATCCACCAGGCGATGGATCCCGACGAGGAGCGCCAGCGGGATGGCGAGAGCTACGAAAGCGACGCGCACGACCGGGACGGGGAGCGCCGCTGACTTCCTGCCCGAGCGGCATACGCTGCCCGCCTTGCGGCGCGCGGCGGCGGGTTGCCGTGGCTGTCATCTCTGGAAGGTCGGCACTCAGACAGTGTTCGGCGAAGGCACGCGCAACGCGACGGTGATGTTCGTCGGCGAACAGCCCGGCGATCAGGAGGACCGCGCGGGGCATCCGTTCGTCGGTCCATCGGGGCGGCTCCTCGATGGCGCGCTCGAACGCGCCGGTCTGGATCGTGGCGACGCGTACGTCACCAATGCGGTGAAGCACTTCAAGTGGGTGCCGGACCCCAGCGGCAAACGGCGCATCCACAAGACGCCGAATGCGTCGGAGGTGCGCGCGTGTCATCCGTGGCTCGACGAAGAGATCGCCGTCGTGCAACCGCGCGTGATCGTGGCGCTCGGCGCGACGGCGGCAAAGGCGGTGTTCGGTCCGCAGACGCGCGTCACGACGCAGCGCGGCAAGACGCTGCGCACTCCGCTGGCCGAGGCGGGGTTCGCGACGGTGCATCCGAGCGCCGTGCTCCGGGCGCCTGGTGAGCTTCGCGCCGAAGCGGAGCAGGCGTTCGTGAACGACCTCAAGAAGGTCGCTCGATATCTGGCGCGTCACACGGAGTGACGCGCACCCCTCCAAACTCAGGTGGCGACATGGCATCGACTCTCGACCTGGTCCAGCAGCATCTCGGGCCGCAGGAGATTCAGCAGATCGGCGAGCAGCTCGGCATCGATCCGGCTCAGGCGCAGCAGGCGGTGAACGCCGCGCTGCCGGCGATCGTGGGCGGAATGGCGAGTACGGCACAGCAGCCCGGCGGCGCGAGCGACATCCAGCAGCTTCTCGGATCGCACACCGGGATCCTCGGCAGCCTCGGTTCGTTGATCGGTGCCGGGGGCGCGGCCGACAGTGGCATCCTCGGCCAGGTGCTGGGGCGTCACCAGGCGGACGTGAATCAGGGCGTGCAGCAGGCGAGCGGGCTGGATTCGGATCGCACGCGCAAGCTGCTCATGATCCTCGCGCCGATCGTGATCGGCGCGCTGGCGAAGCGCGCGATGAGTCACGGCGCAGCGCAGTCCGATCCGAATCAGCTGAACGACGTGTTGCGCCAGGACGCTACGCAGGCGCAACAGCAGGCGAACGCGGAGGGGCAGAAGCACGTCGGTGGATTGCTCGGGAAGATGCTGGACATGGCGTACGCGCCCGAGCTCAGAAATCCGTAATCGCCGCTGCGCACTGCCGCCCGAAGGAGTCAGACACCGGGGTCAGAGCCCGAGGGCTCTGACCCCTTTGTCATACTCTCAACAAAGGGGTCAGACACCGTCGGTGTCTGACCCCGGCTTCTGGCGTTATCTTTCAGCATGGCATCCCACCGCGCCGCAATCGCTCATCTTCGCCGTGTCGATCCCGTCCTCGCGGGGATCATCGACAAGGTCGGACCGTGCCGGCTCGAAGCACGACGCACGGGGACGCACTACGACGCGCTCGTGCGCTCGATCGTATTCCAGCAGCTCTCGGGAAAGGCGGCGAGCACGATCCACCGCCGGTTCACCGAGCTCTATCCCGGCAAGCGGCTGCGCGCCGAGCATGTGGTGACAACGGAAGAGCACCTGCTGCGCGGGGCGGGGCTCTCGCGCCAGAAGATCGGCTACCTGCGCGACCTCTCGGCGCGCGTCGCGGATCGCACGCTGCCGCTGGCGCATCTCGGCCGGCTTTCGGACGACGAGATCATCGAGCATCTCGTGCAGGTGAAGGGGATCGGACGGTGGACCGTGCAGATGTTCCTCATGTTCCGCCTCGGACGCCCCGACGTGCTCCCTGAGCTCGATCTCGGCGTACAGAACGCCATCCAGCGCGCATATGGCCTGAAGAAGCGGCCGAAGCCGAAGGACGTGCTGCGCATCGGCGAGAAGTGGCGGCCGTACGCGTCGATCGCGAGCTGGTATCTCTGGCGTTCGCTCGAGAACGGAGACGGACAGGCCTGACGCGCGGCACATGATGGAGCGTCGCACGCTCGGCACATCGGGGCTCGAAGTGCCGGTCGTCGGCATGGGCACCTGGCGCACCTTCGATGTGCGCGGCGAGGAGTCGATCGCGCGGTGCCGCGCCGTGCTCGACGAAGCGTACGCCGCGGGCGCGACGCTGTTCGACACCTCGCCGATGTACGGCGCCTCGGAACGTGTGCTCTCGGAGACGATGGGCGAGCGGCGCAACGAGGCGCTCGTCGCCGACAAGCTGTGGACGCCCGACGAGGACGAAGCCGAGCGCCAGGCGGAACGGGCGCTGCGCTGGTACGGCGGTCGCGTGGACGTGTATCAGGTGCACAACCTCGTGCGCACACGTCGGCGATTGAGTTTACTGCAGCGTCTGCGCGAGGAAGGGAAAGTCCGTGTCATCGGTGCGACGCACTACCAGCACTCCGCCTTCCCCGAGCTGCTCGCGCTGATGCGTCAGGGTCAGATCGACCAGATCCAGATCCCGTACAACGCGCGCGACCGTCTGGCCGAGCGCGACATCCTGCCCGCGGCGGCGGATCTCGGGATCGGTGTGATCGTGATGCGCCCGCTCGGCGAGGGGACGCTTGCGCGGCAGCGGGTGACACTGGAGGTGCTCGCACCACTCGCGCCCTTCGGTGTAGAAACGTGGGCGCAGGCATTGCTCAAGTTCATCCTGAGCGACCCGCGCGTGAGCTGCGTGATCCCGGCGACGTCGCACCCCGAGCGGATGCGGGAGAATGCGCGCGCCGGCGAGCCGCCATGGCTCGGGGCGGAAGAGCGGGAGCACGTCGCGAAACACTGCCACTGAACCACTGCGTAAGTAGTAGGGATCGAGCGGGACAGACTCCTTCGACCAGGGGTCAGACCCCATCGGGGTCTGACCCCGCTGCAACAGCGCGCCAAGGGGTCAGACACCTTCGGTATCTGACCCCGGGCTCTGACCCCATAGTGGCCCACTAGCTTTCAACTCATGCTCGTCGTCAAGGAAGACGCCGAAAAAGTCCGCCAGTACGCGATCATGCGCCACCGGGCGACGGGGTTGCTCGCCGGGTTCGCCGTGCTGTTCATCGCGGTCTCGGTGGTCATTCACCTGTACCCCGGCGTCGCACCGTTCTGGATGCGGCTCGTGCGCGCGACCTCCGAGGCCGCGATGGTGGGCGGGCTCGCCGACTGGTTCGCCGTCACGGCGCTCTTCCGGCATCCGCTCGGCATCCCCATTCCGCACACGGCGATCGTCGCGCAGCGGAAGGATCGGATCGGGCGGAGCCTCGGCAACTTCGTCGGCAACAACTTCCTCGCGCGCGAGGTGATCGCGCGCCAGCTCGCCGGAATGCGGTTGGGGGAGCGGGCGGCGTGGTGGCTCGCCGATCCAGGGCATCAGGAGCGCCTCGCCCGCGCGATCGCCGGAGGCGTGGCGCGCGCGGCGGAGTCGATCCCCGACGACGAGCTGCGCGACAGCGTCCACACGACGCTCGTCACGCAGCTCAAGAACGCGCAGGTCGCGCCGCTGCTGGGCGACCTGCTCGAGCTGGCGACGACGGACGACCGGCACCAGGAGATGCTCGACCGGCTCGTCGATCTGGTGAGCCGCGTGGTGCGCGACAACAAGGAGCTGATCCGGACGCGCATCGCGGAGGAGAGTCCGTGGTGGGTGCCGGAGGTGGTGGACGACAAGCTCTATCAGAAGATCGTCGGGGGGATCGAGCGCACGCTGGCGGACGTGGCGGTGAACGACGGGCATCCACTGCGCGGGCAGTTCGACCACGCACTGCGCGACTTCACCGACAAGCTGCATCATTCTCCCGAGATGATCGCCCGCGCCGAGCGGATGAAGGAGCGCCTGCTCGACCATCCGGCCGTCGCCGAGCTCTCGGGTGCGCTGCTCGGCGCCGCGCGCCAGTCGCTCGGCAAGTACGTCGGTCCCGACGCGCCCTCCCCCGCGCCGCTCGAGCGCGCGCTGGCGGGGATCGCGGAGCGCGCGCTCACCAACGAAGCGCTGCTGAAAGACATCGACGACGCCCTCGAGCGGCTGGTGCTCGGCATCGTGGATGAGTATCGCCCGGAAGTCGCGGCATTGATCGCGCGCACCGTCGAGGGCTGGGATGCCACCGACGCGTCACGCAAGATCGAGGTGCAGATCGGCCGCGATCTCCAGTTCATTCGCATCAACGGTACGCTCGTCGGCGGCCTGGTGGGGCTCGTGCTCTACCTGATCACCGTGCTCGTCGGCTGAGCGCTCGACCAACGTCCAGAGGGATCATGCTTCGTCGTCTCGTCTTCTCCGCCCTGCTCTTCCCCATCGTCGCCGGCGCGCAGTCGCAACAGGAGTTCGCCGCGCGCCGCGCCGCCATCGCCGGCGGGATGTCCGACGGCGTGCTCGTCGCGCTCGGCGCGCACGAGCCGGCGCAGGACTACATCAGCTTCGTGCAGTCGCCGTCGTTCTACTACCTCACCGGCTTCCAGGAGCCCGACGCGGCGCTCATCGTCGTGAAGCAGGGAGGCCAGGTCGTCTCGTCGACGATGTTCGTCCAGCCGCGGCTGCCGAGCCGCGAGGTGTGGACCGGCGCGCGCACGGGTGTCGAAGGGATCGCGTCGCTGACGGGGATGAAGGGGCGCGACGTCGCCGATCTGCCGAAGGTGCTCGACTCGCTCGCGGCAGCCGGCGTCGCGTTCAACGTGGTCGGCGACATCTCCACCTCCGAGACCACCGCGAACGGACAGGCGAACACTCTGCTCGTTCCGCGGAGTCCCGATGACCAGGTGTTCGAGCGGCTGCAGGCCGCGCATCCGGGGCTGAAGGTCGCGGCGATCAACGACGCGGTGGAGGCGGCGCGCGGGAAGAAGAGCGCCGCCGAGCAGGCGTACATCAAGCAGGCCGTGGACATCACCGGGAAGGCGCAGAAGGAAGCGATGGCGGCGATGGAACCCGGGATGAACGAGTTCGAGATCCAGGCCTTGATCGAGTACACCTTCCGCCGCAACGGCGCCGATCGGCCGTCGTTCTCGACGATCGTCGGCTCGGGCCCGAACTCCACCACGCTGCACTACGGCCTCGACGATCGATTCATCGAGCCGAACGACGTCGTCGTGATGGACATCGGCGCGTCGTACCGCGGCTACGCGGCCGACGTGACGCGGACGGTGCCGGCGAGCGGGAAGTTCTCGGCGCCGCAGCGCGCCGTGTACGAGATCGTGCGCGCGGCGCAGGCGGCGGGCGAGCGCCAGGCGAAGCTCGGCGCGAAGGCACGGTCGATGAGCGATTCGGCGACGGCAGTGCTCGCGGCCGGCCTCACGAAGCTCGGGCTGATCGAGTCACCGACGGCGACGTACGACTGCGGGGTCGACGGCGCTCCGCGCCAGTGCCCGCAGTACCGCATGTTCTACATGCACGGCCTGGGACATGGCATCGGGCTCGAGGTGCACGACCCCGACCAGTACTACCGCACGACGGTGATCGAGCCCGGCAGCGCGTTCACGATCGAGCCGGGCATCTACGTGCGTGAGCACGTGCTGGAGGAGATGCCCAACACGCCGCGCAACAAGGAGATCGCCGCGAAGCTGCGCGCCGCCGTGAACACGTACAAGAACATCGGCGTGCGGATCGAGGACGACTACCTCGCCACGGACAAGGGCGTCGAGTGGATCTCTCGCGCGCCGCGCGAGATCGACGAGGTGGAAGCGGCGATGCGCGTGCCGTACACGGGACCGGCGAAGCGCGACCGCGCGCAGGTGGAGCGCTACCGCACGCCCTGATTGGTGACCAGGCGTTGAGGTGTGGCGCGCCGCTCGGCGCGCCACACCTCCGCGCCCTCGGCGCGCATCACGAGCGTCGGCGGCTCGAAGAGCGCGGGGTCGATGATGCCAGCCTCCACGGCGCGCTGCAATGTCTGCCCTCGCGTCGTATCGAGGACGAGGAAGGCGCGCCGCGTCGAGGCGGGAGGAGTGCTGAGCGTGGCCGTGTCGAGCCCGCGCGCGCCGAAGTACCAGAGGAGGGGCGCGTTGAGGGGGATCGTCGCCAGCACGCGGTCCCCCGCCCTGAGCTGTGGGGCGAGCGCGCTCGTCACCCC
>DASVNI010000549.1:0-6108 GCA_036383935.1 Gemmatimonadaceae bacterium
TCGCGATGAACGAGCTCGTGCGCGTGCTATCGGAAATCGTGAGTGACACCGCGATCGTGTCGACACCCGCATGAGGACACTGCTTCCTGGCGCGACCTCGAGCTTGGCCAGAATGGGCTCTTGAGCGTCGGCCTTGGGCCCGACGACATTGTCACCCCCGTTGCTGCCGCCACATACGCCGGCGAATGCGGCGTAGAGCATCAGAATGAGTGTGAGCGGCCGCGTCGTCATGGCAGGCTCCGGATCGGTGGGTCGTTCGGTCCACCAATTGACTCGGAATCCGCCGGCAAATCGGCTCACGTCAGCACTCCGCCGTTGCAGCGCCAATTGTTTCCGGCGGTTGCGTGTCCCGGTCCGCGTTCGCTTATTGGATTCGATTGCAGCCTGGCTCGTGCGTTCGGCCGCCGGCTGCGTTCGTGTCCAACTCGAGGTGGAGGTCCAGTGTCGCGGCGATTCGCATTGCTCTGTGCTCTCGTCCTGTCGTCGTTCACCGTCTCGGCCACTCGGGAGGCGCGAGCGCAGGGCGAGGTGACCGTCACGATCCTGCGTCGGACCGCTCTGCGGACAGCACCATCGCCGAGTGCGTCGACGGTCGCCTTTCTCGCGCCGTCGACGTTCGCCGTAACGCAGTTCCGCGTGACGGGCGATTTCGTACGACTGCTGCTCAATGAGATCGATCGGAAACAGCCACCGAAGGGCGTCGGTTACATCGCGGTAGCGGACGTCGACATCGACAGTGGCGCGACGACGAACGCGGCGCGTCCCGTGCCCGACACACTGGCCCAGGCGCGGCCGGCACCGGCGGCGCCCAGCCGTCGGGAAACCGTGGCCCCGCCGCCGGCCGTCGCGCCAGCACGGACGTCGCCGAGCGGCCATTACGCGCTCGAGACGTTGGACGGTCTTCGCCCGCAGAACGTGGCGGTCGAGCCGGCCACCCACCTGGGGCAGCGCGGCGTGCGCGTCACGGTCTCCGACGACGCGAAGCGGCGCATGCAAGCGGGCGAGCAGGTCGAGCAGCTGGCCGTGATCGAGGGGACCGATTTCGCCAACGGCGTGATCGAGGCCGAGATCGCCGGCGCGCCCGGGCCGAATGCGGGGGAGGGAGCGCGCGGCTTCGTCGGCATCGCGTTCCGCGTGCAGCCCGACCTGAAGACGTACGACGCGTTCTATCTTCGCCCGACGAACGGCCGCGCCGACGACCAGGAGCGCCGCAACCACTCCGCGCAGTACATCTCACATCCTGCCTGGCCGTGGGATCGGTTGCGCAAGGAGACGCCGGGCCGCTACGAGGCCTACGTCGATCTCGTGCCGGATGCGTGGACGCCGATCCGGATCGAGGTGCGCGGCACCAGGGCGCGTCTCTACGTGAACGGTCAGGCGCAACCGACGCTGATCGTGAACGACGTCAAGACGGGGGAGCAGGGACGTGGCGCGATCGCGCTCTGGATCGATCCGGGGACGGTCGCGTACTTCCGCAACCTGCGCGTCACGCCGTAGCATACGCCGCCTCAGGATCCCATGGATCGACGACAGTTTCTGAGCATCTCGGCTGCCAGCGCCGCGATCGCCATCACGGGCGCAACGCGCGCGTACGGCAGCGCGTCCATGCCACACGCCCTCGGGCAGCCCGATCTCCTCGTCGCGCTCGGTCCCGACGCGGTGCGCGAGATTGGCCGAGCCTACCGCGCGCTCGTGCCGTCCGATAACGATCGAGCGACGCTCGATGCGGCGCTGCGCGCCGAGCTCCGTGCCGCCCACTCATCGAACGAGGATCTCGTGCGCGCCGACTTCGCTGCCGGCCGCACGATCGTCGTCCGCGACTGGATCCTCTCCCGCACCGAGGCGCGCCAGTGCGCCCTCTTCTCGCTGCTCTCGGCTTGACGCGTTCCGCACGCGCGGCCGAGCGCCGCACCGCCTGAACGCTCGCCGCGCTCCCCAAAATCCGATGCATACCGACGCCCGCACGCTCGAAGACGGACGCCTGCTCGAGGCTGACCTCTGCATCGTCGGTGCGGGCGCTGCAGGGATCAGCATCGCGCGCGAGTGGATCGGCACCAACACGCGGGTGCTGCTGCTCGAGGGTGGCGGCTTCGACTACGACGCGAGGATGCAGGACCTCTACCGCGGCAAGAACGTCGGTCAGCCGTACTACCCGCTCCAGGCCGCGCGCCTGCACCAGTTCGGCGGGACGACGGGACACTGGGCGGGCTGGTGCGCGACGTTCGACGCCATCGACTTCGAGCCGCGCCCGTGGGTGCCGCACAGCGGATGGCCGATCGCGCGCGCCACGCTCGATCCCTTCTACGCGCGTGCACATCGGGTGGTCGAGATTGGACCCTACGAGTACGAAGCTGCACAGTGGCAGCGCCGGAATGCGTCGCTCGTGCCCTTCCCGCTCGACCCGCGCGTGCTGTGGACGAAGATGTGGCAGTTCAGCCCTCCGACCCGCTTCGGGACGCGCTATCGCGGCGAGATCGTCGGCGCCCGCAACGTGCACCTCTTCACGTACGCCAACGTCTGCGAGGTGGAGACGAACGAGTCCGCGAGCGCGGTGACGGGCCTCCGCATCCGCACGCTGGACGGGAAGCAGCTTCGCGCGCGTGCGCGGCACTACGTGCTCGCCTGCTCGACGATCCAGAATGCCCGGCTGCTTCTCGCGTCCAACGCTCGCGCGACGGCGGGCGTGGGCAACGCGCACGACCTCGTCGGCCGCTACTTCATGGAGCACTTCGAGATGCCGAGCGGCCAGCTCGTGCTCACGGGTGACCATGCGGCGAGCACGGCGATGTACGAGTTCGTGTGGGGGAAGACGAAGGCGCGGGGCGAGATCGCGACGAGTGCGGCCATGCAGCGCCGGCAACGGATGCTCAACGCGACAGTCTCGCTGATTCCCGCGGTCCCCGGCGAGGCGCCGAAGAGCACTTTCCAGTCGATCACGCCGGAGCGTCTGGAAGCTCGCCGCCGAGCGGAGCGCGGTGAGCGCGTCGAGCCGTCGCCATCCGACGCGCCGCAGGCCAGGGCGGACACGGCGCAGGGACCGGGGCGCGTCTTCGATCTGCTCACGCGCCAGGAGCAAGCGCCCAACCCGGCATCGCGCGTCACGCTGGACCGAGAGCGCGACGCGCTCGGGATGCCGCGTGCGACGCTCGACTGGCAACTCACGCCGCTCGACCGACACTCGTTCCGTCTCTTCTACGAGCTGCTCGGCCGCGAGGTCGGGCGGAGCGGCGTCGGCCGCGTACGCATGAACGACTGGGTAGCGTCGCACGACGAGTCGTGGCCACCATCGCTCGGCGGCGGATGGCACCACATGGGGACGACGCGGATGCACGCGGACCCGAAGCAGGGTGTCGTGGACGCGAACTGCCGCGTGCACGGCGTGGCCAACCTGTCGATCGCCGGCGCCTCGGTGTACCCGACCGCTGGCTGTGCCAACCCCACGCTCACGCTCGTCGCCCTGAGCCTTCGCCTCTCAGACCATCTGAAGACGGCGATCGCCTGACGACGCGCGCGCGAATCGTCGCGCGGCTCTTGCGCCTCGCTACGACGCAACCGGCGCGATGCCGAGCCGCATCTGCATGTTGAACGCGACGCGGTGGGCCAGCGCTTTCATGTGCGCTGCGGCCGGACCGGCGGCGTGCGCGTTCACCGTCTCCTCCATCGTCTCGAGCCAGCGGGCGAAGTGCGCCGCCGTGAGACCCGGCATCTCGAGGTGCGGCCGGAAGGCGTTGCCGCTGTAGCGCCCCGTGTGAAAGATCATCGTCGACCAGAAATCGACGATGACGGGCATGTGCTCGGTCATGTCGACGGACGCGAAGTACGGCGCGAGGAGGTCGTCCCGCTCCACGCGCGCGTAGAAGTCCGTCAACAGAGGCAGCAGGTCCTCATCCCGCAGATCGTGCAGACCGCTCACGCGCCGGCCTACTTGCTCGTCGCGAGGGACACGGTGAGCAGAAAGATCGTTCCCTCCGCCGAACGGCCACTGTGCTGGATGCCTGCATCGAGCGCGAGGAACGAGCCCTTGCGAAGCGACCACGTCTGGCCGTTGACGTCGAAGTCGAGCGCTCCTTCGAGGACGTGCACGGTGATCGGCCCCTCCGCCGAATGCGGAGCGAGCGACCCGCCGGCGGCGAGCCCGATGAGCGTCGCGCGCAGTGATCCGTTCTTCGCGAGTGTGCGTGCCGAACGCGAAGTCGACACGAGCTGTTCGTGCACGATCTGCAGCTCTTCCTCGAGGTCGAAGAGGAGGGCAGGGCCGCTGACGGGATGCTGGGTTGGCGACATGGTGTGTGAATCGCAGAGGGTTTCATTGGGCTCGGCTCGCGGCGTCGCAGCGCCGCGCCTCTGCTTCAATGATACACCGCTGCGACCTCGTGCCGGGGCACGACGGAGTGATGCTGCTTCAGCCCGCCGACATCTCCGCCACGTTGCGCAGCTTGTCCGGATTCCCCACCGCGTAGATGGTGCGAATGCGGCCGTCGCGCACGTGGAAGATCATCGCCGTCATCGGCTGGCCGCTCACGTAGATCACGAAGCCTGGCTGCCCGTTGATCTGCATGGGGCGCGTCGTGCGGCCGGGCGACGCGGTGCGCTCCGTCCGACCGGCGATGAACCGCGCGACCGCGTCCGCGCCGTGGATCGGCCGCAACGCCGCGCCGGGCACCTTGCCGCCGCCATCGGCCCACAGTGTGATGTCCTCGGCGATGACGGCGAGCATCCCGTCGATGTCGCCTGCACGCGTCGCATCGGTGAACCGCTGTGTCAGGCGCGCCGCCTGCTCGCGATCCGCGTCGAACCGCGCCTCGTCGGCGACGACGTGCTTCTTCGCGCGGGAGAGTAGCTGACGGCAGTTCGCCTCCGACTTGTCCACGATCCGCGCGATCTCGCTGTGGTCGAAGTCGAACACGTCGTGCAGCAACAGCACCGCGCGCTCGATCGGCGACAGCCGCTCGAGCATCACGAGAAAGGCCATCGAGAGCGATTCCGCGAGCTCGACCGCCGCCGAGGAATCGGGGGCATGTTCCGTCACGAGCGGCTCCGGAAGCCAGGGTCCCACGTACGTCTCACGCTGCGCGCGCGCCGACTGGAGCTGGTTGATCGCCAGCCGCGTCACGACCGTCGTGAGGTAGGCGCGCGGCTCGCGGACGTCGAGCTCGGGCGTGCGCTGCCAGCGCAGATACGCGTCCTGCACGATGTCCTCCGCGTCGGCCACGCTGCCGAGCATGCGGTAGGCGATCGAGAAGAGCAGAGGCCGCGTCTCCGTGAAGACCGCGGCACGTTCGTCGGTTGCGCTCATTGTATGGATGACCGCGCAGGCCGCTCCGGCGTGACAGCGCGACGTGTCACAGGCCGATGCGCCGTCCGGTCAGGTGTGCGGGGGCTCGCCATGTACCGGCCGGGGCCCGCCACCTCACCCCATCGAGAGAGTGACGTCATGTCCGCATACTCCATCGCGCTCTTCCTCCATCTCGTCGGCGTCCTCGCCCTCTTTGCCGGCATCGGCCTGGAGCAGACTGGCCTGCGCCAGCTCCGGAACGCTCCGTCGCTCGCGCAGATGTGCGAGTGGATGACGCTGCTCCGACGCCTGCGCCGCCTCGACGCGCCGGCCGGCCTCACGATCCTCGCGAGTGGAGGTTACCTCGCCGCGCACGGTGCCGGCCACCACGCGTGGGTCGCCGCGGGAGTCATCGGTATGGTCGCGATGGCGGTGCTCGGCGCCGCGGTCGGCCGTCCACGGCTGCTCGCGATCGCGAAGGCTCTTCCCGCGATGGACGGCCCCGTCCCGTCCACGCTCCGCAGGCTCAGCGAAGATCCCGTGCTCCGGGCCTCCGCCGCGACACGCGCCGCGCTCGGACTCGGCGTCGTCTTCGTCATGGTGGTGAAGCCGGAGGTCATCGGAGTGGTCATCGTCTTCGCCGTCGCGCTCGCGATCGGCGCGGCGACCGCGCTCGCACGCGGTGTCGCGGCACGCGGCGCTCTTGCCGGGAACGAGTGACGGCGCGGCGCTCGAGGGGCGTTGGTAGTCTCGGCGCAGGGATCAAGAACGGAGGGACTAAAGCGGATGCGGCGGATTGAGCGGATGCAGGAGCAACTGCAACTACAAGAGCA
>DASVNI010000550.1:0-2933 GCA_036383935.1 Gemmatimonadaceae bacterium
GTGCCAGCGAGCCCCACAGCGCGGCGAGCACGGGCGCGAACAGGATCACCACGGCTGATTCGGCGGATTGGAACCAGCCGGCCGGCACCTCCCAGCCCCCGATGCGCCGATCGGTGAAGTCGCGCGCGAAGAGGTTGAGCGACGTCGGTTGCTGCTCGAACGCCGACCAGAACACGACCGAGAAGAGGAAGAGCACGAGCACGACGGCGATGCGCCGCCGCTCGTTGGCGTCGAGACCGGCGAAGAGGAACAGGTAGACGAAGTAGCAGAGCGCCAACGCGAGGATGACGTACGTCATGGCGCCAGCGACGGCGCGCGGCTCGATGTGAATGGCGCCGGACATCGCGAGCAGGACGACGAGCGCGATCGTGCCGAGGAGAGCGAGCGCGAACGTTCGAGCCTGGCGCTGCTGGGCCGGTGATCCGGAAGGCGAGACACCGATCGCGCCGAGCGTGGCGCCGGCGCGCGCGCGAAAGGTGATGAGCCCGACGAGCATGCCGACACCGGCCGCGCCGAAACCCAGGTGCCAGTTCACCTTCTCGCCGAGCGAGCTCGTGATGAACGGCGCGATGAACGCTCCGGTGTTGATCCCCATGTAGAACACGGAGAAGCCCGCGTCGCGGCGCGGATCGTCGGTGGTGTACAGGTCTCCGACGATGGCCGACACGTTCGGCTTGAGCAGGCCCGTGCCGATGACGATGAGGATGAGCCCGAGGAAGAACGTCGGTCGCGCGAAGAACGCAGAGAGCGCGATCGAGAGGTGGCCGAGCGCGATGAACACGCCGCCTGTCCAGATCGCGCGCCGCAGTCCGAGCCAGCGGTCGGCGATCCACCCGCCTGGAAGCGACGCGAGGTACACGCTCGCGGCATAGATGCCGACGATGGCCGACGCCGTCGGGCGATCGAAGCCGAAACCGCCGCGCGCGATCGCCGCGGTCATGAACAGCACGAGGAGCGGGCGGATCCCGTAGTACGAGAACCGTTCCCACATCTCCGTGAAGAACAGCGTCGAGAGGCCGCGCGGGTGGCCGAAGAAGCCGCGGTCGTCCCGCGGGCTCACGGCAGTCGCCTCGAGCGGCGGCGTTCGGGTCGCCGTCATGCGCTGCGGTGCAAGGCGGCGCGCGGCAGGAAGAACTCCGGCTGGTTGGTCGCACCGGCGGCGCGCTGGTCGTCCCAGCTCACGATGGTCGGCGGCTGCTTGATGCACGCCGCCCAGTGACCGGGCGCTTTCTCCTCGAGCGGCGGGACGATCTTCGCGCACGCCGCGTCGCGCGCGGGGTGCTGACACCGTGGATGGAAGACGCACCCACTCGGCGGATTCGCCGGCGAGGGTACGTCGCCCGCGAGCAGGATGCGCTCGCGCTTCACGCCTGGCTCGGGGGCGGGCACGGCGGAGAGCAGCGCCTGCGTGTACGGCATGATCGGCTCGCCATACAGCCTGGCCACCGGCGCCAGCTCGACGACGTGGCCGAGATACATCACGGCCACGCGATCGGCGATGTGCTCGACGACGGAGAGGTCGTGCGCGATGAACAGGTAGGCGAGACCGCGCTCGCGCTGCAGGTCCTGCAGCAGGTTGACGACCTGCGCCTGCACGCTGACGTCGAGCGCGCTCACCGGTTCGTCGCAGACGATGAAGCTCGGCTCGACGGAGAGGGCGCGCGCGATGCCGACGCGCTGGCGTTGGCCGCCGGAAAACTCGTGCGGGTAGCGCGTCGCGTACTCGGGGCGAAGTCCCACCTCCTCGAGCAGCTGACGCACGCGGTTGTCCGCCGCGCTGCCCTCGGCGAGGTCATGGATCGTGAGTCCCTCGCGCACGATCGCGCCGATGGACATGCGCGGGTTGAGCGAGGAGAACGGATCCTGGAAGACGATCTGCATCCGGCGGCGCAGCTTCCGGAGATCGGACGCATCGAGGGCGAGCACGTCCTGACCGTCGAAGGTCACCTTTCCCGAGGTCGGCTCGATGAGACGGAGGATGGCGCGTCCCGTCGTGGACTTGCCGCATCCCGATTCGCCGACGAGGGCGAGCGTCTCGCCGGGCGCGACGTCGAACGTCACGCCGTCCACGGCGCGCACCGCTCCATCGACGCGACCGAAGACGCCGCGCTTGATCGGGAAATGCTTGGTGAGGTCGCGGACGGAAAGGAGCGGCGACACGCCGGCAGGTGTGGGTGCCGTCATGCCGCGGTGGCGCCCCGCTGCGCGGCGAGGGGCGGGTGTGGATGCTCGCGACGCTCGGGCTCTTCGGCGAGATGGCAACGCGACGTGTGACCGCCGCCGATCTGATAGAGGGGAGGATGCTCCGTCTCGCAGCGCTCCCACGAGTACGGGCATCGATCGCGGAAGCGGCAGCCCTTCGGCCAGCTCGTCGGCGGCGGAACGGTGCCCGGGATGGTCGCGAGCCGGTCCTTCTCGCCGCCGACGCGTGGCATCGCGCCGAGGAGGCCCTCGGTGTAGGGATGGTGCGCGCGCGCGAACAATTCGGAAGTCGCCGCTTCCTCGACGACCTCGCCGGCGTACATCACGATCACACGCGTGCAGTTCTCCGCCACGACGCCGAGATCGTGCGTGATGAGGAGGACGGACGTCCCGAGTCGGCGTGTGAGATCGGCGAGCAGCTCGAGGATCTGCGCCTGGATGGTGACGTCGAGCGCGGTGGTGGGCTCGTCGGCGATGACGAGCGCAGGGTTCATGACGAGCGCCATCGCGATGACGACGCGCTGGCGCATGCCGCCCGAGAGCTGATGCGGATATTCGCCGGCGCGTTGCTCCGGCGCCGGGATGCCGACCAGCTTGAGCATCTCGACGGCCTTGGCGAGCGACTCGCGCTTGTTCATCCCCGCATGCACGCGCGCCACTTCGCCGATCTGATCGCCGATCGTGAAGACCGGGTTGAGCGCGGTCATCGGCTCCTGGAACACCATCGCGAT
>DASVNI010000551.1:0-1841 GCA_036383935.1 Gemmatimonadaceae bacterium
CGTGGTCTGCCCCACCGGCAAAGTGGCCATCGGCGGTGGCTTCCGCTCCGCGACGACCCTGTATGCCACGGCGTCGTACCCCGACTCGGCGAACCCACAGTGGTGGCACGTCTCGATTCACAACCCGACGGGCACCACGGCGCCGGTGACGTTGTACGCGGTCTGCGCAGTCGTCAACTGAGCCAGCGTTGATGGCCAGGCGCTAGGCGTGTGGGGACGACACCTCGAGAAGGCGAGTAGTGAAACTGAGTCATCGAATGCAGCGATCACCGCGACCCGCGGCGTCTGAGCATCCGGCCGTCGAGTTCCCTGCTGCGCAACGAGGTGGTCCCGGGGCACGAGCATTCCGCCGCACAGGGCGATGGACCACGAAAGCGCTTTAGTGAGAGTCATATACGTCAGACCGCCGGGAGGGACAACACGGCGTGCGCGAGTGAACCGAGTCGCGCGCGCGTCATGAGCTCAGCTGCAAGGCGATATTATACGCCGCGCTACGAACAATCCACGCCAACGGTGAGCCCCCCGTGAAGCTCGGTAAGACGCTCGTCATCGCGATTGCCTGCTCGGTCCTTGCTTCGATGCGGGCTCCTGCGCAGTCGCCGCTCGACCACGCGCACGCGCACAACGACTACGAGCATGCGCGCCCGTTGCTCGACGCGCTGGACCGCGGCTACGGGAGCGTGGAGGCGGACATCTATCTCGTCGACGGCGCGCTGCTCGTCGCCCACGCGCGCGACAGTGTGCGCGCCGACCGCACGCTCGAGTCGTTGTATCTCGCGCCCCTTCACGAATGGATTGGGGCGCATGGTGGCGCGGTGTACGCGGGCCGTCCGCCGCTCAGCCTCCTCATCGACGTGAAGTCGAACGCCGAGTCGACGTGGGCGGCGTTGGAACCGCTCCTGCGGCGGTACGACGACATGATCGCCTCGTGGCACGGCGATTCCAGGACGACGCGGCCCGTCATCGCGGTGATCTCGGGAGAGCGGCCGCTCGTCACCCTTCCCGCTCAGCGCGATCGGTGGGCGGCGCTCGATGGCCGACTCGAAGACCTCGACGCCGTGCACGGCACGCCGGCCGCCGCCATGCCGCTGGTGAGCGACGACTGGGAGCACATCACGAAGTGGCGCGGCCGTGGCGCGCCCCCGAAATCCGTGCGCCGGCGCGTGGCGTCGGTCGCGGCGCGGGCGCATGCGCAGGGGCGGCGGCTGCGGTTCTGGAACACGCCGGATCTGCCGGTCGTGTGGCGGCTCCTCGCGCAGAGCGGCGTGGATCTCATTGGCGCGGACGACCTGGACGCGCTTCGAAGGTTTCTTTCCGATTCGCCCGGCGGCTCGTGAGCGGGATCGCGACGCGCGGGCTGCCACAGTCCGCCGGCCTCACCAGCTCCCCTGTTTGCGAGCATACGCCTTCTGGACGTGCTGACTGATGTAGGTGCCGAGCCCGCGGCCCGCGATCGCATGGGCCGTCATCTGCTCGACGTGACTTCGTCCCGGACGGGACCAATCGTAGACGTAGACCGTGGTCGCTCGGAACTGTACGGCGATGAAGTCAGTACCGATCGCGTAGTGTGTGACGCCCGAATCGCCGCTCAGATTTCCATATCGCTCGGGAGTCATGTGACAGAGCGGTGTGTGTGGTATGTCTGACGCATACGTCCGCGGCCACGGACCGATTGCTTGGCCCCTTGCTGCGCCACACGAAACCGTACGATCTCGGCGACCAGCTCGAGCGGCAGCGGCTCGTCGTGCGGAAACTGCACGGACCCTTTGGCACTCTTGTAGGGCGCGAGGGCGTCCTGGAACGCCGCGATGCCCGCCGCGCCCGGGTAGAACCCGACGTGC
>DASVNI010000552.1:0-22984 GCA_036383935.1 Gemmatimonadaceae bacterium
CACCTGAGTGGCCGGCCGCTCTCTTTTTCCGGCGAATATGCCTTCGTGCGCGGCTAGCTCAACGCCAGCCGGCGAGGTACCGAAGAAGGGAGAACAGTCCCGTCACCACGGCCATGAAGCCGACGACGGATGCGAGAAAGACGGCCAGGGTGAGTGGAACGGGAGGCTGCCGGCGAGCCTTGGTGGAGGTTGGGGTGTCGTCGCTCATGAGGTCCTGGTGAAGCAAGAATGCGGAATCTGAAAGCAATCTGATCGAACGAATCCGCGTGCGCTACGCATCGGGGACGACCCGTTCAGCCCCGCATCGGTCATCCGACCGATGATGCGCGCTCGAGGGTGAACAACGTGAGCTCGGGGCGGACGTCGAACCGGACCTGGATGAGGAATCCGAGGCCGCGATTGATGTAGAGCGTGCGTTCGGGGCCGACGGCGAACTCGCCGGACGTGTAGCGCCGGTTCTTCACCGGCAGCACGGGCGGAGGGAGGAACGGAGCGCGCACCTGTCCGCCGTGCGTGTGTCCGGCCAGCACCCAGCCGCGGACCCCCTCCCAGATCGGGAGGTCCTGTGCATCCGGGTTGTGCGAGAGCACGACGGTCGGCTGCCCCGGCGAGAGCAAGCGGAGCGCCGCGGCCGCGTCTGTTCCGGCACGCAGAAACGGGCTGGAAGACGGCGCGTGCAATACACCCTCCGGTGGCCAACCGTGGTTGGCCCCGAACTCGGGACTCCAGTAGTCGGCGAGTCCGGCGAACTGGAGCCCGCCGATCGCGCGCACGTCGTTCCGCAGCACGACCATTCCGGCGTCCGTCACCACGCGCGAGACGTCGTCCGCGACGGCGATGTCTCGCCAGTTGCGTCCGTAATCGTGATTGCCGAGCGACGCCACCGTGCCGAGTCGGCCGCGCGGCATGCTGCGCAGCACGCGGGCGAGCTCCTTCACCTCGTGTGCCGAGCGGAAGGAGACGAAGTCGCCGGTGCAGGCGACGAAATCGGGCTCGAGTGCCTGCGCGGCCGTGAGCGAGCGGATGAGATAATCCGAGCTCACGTTGGGTCCGACGTGGATGTCGCTCACCTGGAGGAGCGTCTTCCCGACGAGCGCCTGTGGCAGATCGGGGAGCGGCATTGGACGTCGCACGATCTCGAACCAGAACGGCTCGATCTGCCACGCATACACGCCAGTCGCAGCGGCGGCGCCGATGGCGCTCGCGCCGAGCGTGAGAAATCGACGCCGATTCATCACGCTTCGCCCGGCCGCCAGACGAGCAGGCGCAGCGCGACGCCGTCGCGCACCAGGTCATCCACGCGTCCCTCCTCGTGAAAGCCGCGCGCCGCGAGTGCGATGGCCGATACGTCGAACGGCGGATCGTTCGGCAGCTCGCAGATGACCAGCCGCTCGCCGGAATGCCGGCAGGTCTCGCGCACGGCATCGACGAGCGCAAGCTGAACAAGAGGATCGCGCGACACGACCGCGTGCACCTTCGTGGCCAACCGCGCGCCGAGAATGGTCCCGAAGAGCACGAGCCCGTCCGGTGCGCTGTCCTCGTCCGGCGCGGCGAGCAGGCAGAGAAACTCCGGATCCTCGAATTGCAGGGCGCTCTCGAGCACTTCGTTCATGCGCTCGAGATACGCCGTGCCACGAAAGATGTTTCCGATGAGCTCTCGCGCCGAGCCTGCATCCACCGGCATCAGCGGCCGCACGACGATCGCTGCCACCGCGACTAGAAGTGGATGGCGCGACCGAGGGCAGCGAGGGCGGCTTCCTTGGTCGCTTCGGAAAGCGTCGGGTGGGCGTGCACCGTGATGCCGATGTCCTCGGACGACGCACGATACTCGAACCCGAGCACGACCTCGGCGATCAGCTCGGAGACGTTCGGGCCGATCATGTGCACGCCGAGCAGCTCGTCGGTCGTCGCGTCCGCGATGACCTTCACGAATCCGACCGCATCGCCGGCGGTGCGGGCACGCCCGTTCGCCGTGAAGGGGAATTTTCCGACGCGGTACTGCCGTCCCATCGCCTTGACCTCGTGTTCCGCGAGCCCGACCGTCGCGACTTCCGGCCACGTGTACACCACGCCGGGAATCGACCGGTAGTGCATGTGGACGGGCTTGCCGGCGATGACCTCGGCGGCGATCACGCCCTCTTCCTCCGCCTTGTGGGCGAGCAGCTTGCCCCCGACGCAGTCGCCGATGGCGAACACGTTCGGGAGATTCGTGCGCATCTGGTCGTCGACGATCACCTCGCCGCGAGTGCCGAGCGCGAGTCCGAGACCGGCGGCATCGATCCCGCCGAGCACCGACTTACGCCCGACCGAGACGAGCACGTAATCCGCCTCGAGTGTTTCGGTCGCGCCGTTCTTCTCGATGTCGAGGAAGATCGTGTCACCTTCGCGGCGCGCGCCGGTCACCTTCGTGCCGGTGCGAAGGTCGAGCCCCTGCTTGCGGAAGACGCGGTCGGCTTCCTTGACCACTTCCTCGTCCGTGCCGGGCAGAATGCCGGGCATGAGCTCGACGACAGTGACCTTGGCGCCAAGTCGGCGCCAGACACTGCCCAGCTCGAGGCCGATGACGCCGCCGCCGATGACGACCAGATGCTTCGGCACGACGGGAATCTTCAACGCGCCGATGTTCGAGAGCACGCGCTCCTCGTCGAACTTGAGGAAGGGCAGCTCGATCGGCAGCGATCCGGTGGCGATGATGACGTGCTGCGCCTCGTAGGTCGTGCTGGACCCGTCGTTTCCGGCGACGTCGACGAGGTTGCCGGCGCGCAGCGTGCCGCGCCCCTTGGCCCACGTGACCTTGTTCTTCCGGAAGAGGAACTCGACGCCCTTGGTGTTCTGCGCCACGACGTCGTCCTTGCGCTTCATCATGCGCGCGAGGTCGATCTGAACGTCGCTGACGCCGATGCCGTGCTCGGCGGCGTGCTGGCGAATGAACTCGACGTGCTCGGACGAGTTGAGAAGGGCCTTGGACGGGATGCACCCGACGTTCACACAGGTGCCGCCGAGCGTCTTGTCCATCTCGACGCAGACGGTGTTCAGCCCAAGCTGGGCGGCACGGATGGCGGCAACGTATCCGCCAGGGCCGCCGCCGATGACGACGACGTCGGCCGGTATGTTCGAAGCCATGGATTTCAGAGCGGGAGCGAGACTGGTCAGCTTGAAGAATGTAGCCGTAGGATAAGTACGGTGCGACTGACCCACGTTCCATCTGGCGAGGAATTCCAGGGCTCTGTACAGTAGCGGCTGGCTTCCCACCCCTCCCGACGACGTGAGGTCCTCGATGGCCACCGCTGCCGCGACCACGGCGCCGCTCGACGCCGCCACCTACGCGCCGCCGAAACGGCAACGCGTCGACTCGATCGACCTGCTGCGCGGGCTCGTGATGGTCATCATGCTGCTCGACCATACGCGCGACTATTTCAGCGCCGAGGCGTTCCAGTTCGATCCCACGGACCTGTCGAAGACCTCTGTGGCGCTCTTCCTCACACGCTGGATCACGCACTTCTGCGCGCCGACCTTCTTCTTTCTCGCCGGTACGGGGGCGTATCTCCGCCGCGCGCGTGGTGCGACGCCGGCCGAGATGTCGCGCTTTCTGTTGAGCCGCGGCATCTGGCTCATCTTCCTCGAGTTCACCGTCATACGCTTCGGCATCAGCGGCGATCTATTCCCGCACGGCACGTACGTGACGCAGACGATCTGGGCGCTCGGCTGGTCGATGATCGTGCTCGCCGCGCTGGTGCATCTGCCGCTCGAGGCAATCGCTGCGCTCAGCCTGGTGATGATCCTCGGGCACAACGCGTTCGACGGGGTCCATGTCGCCAGTTGCCTGCCCGGACAGCCGCAGTGCGGCGCGCGCGATGTGGCGATTCGGCTGCTGCACGTGTCGGGGCCGATCGTGTTGGGTGGATCGAAGGGAATCTTTCTTCTCGCGCTGTATCCGCTGATCCCCTGGATCGGCGTGATGGCCGCCGGCTACGTGTTCGGCAAGCTCTACACGCTGGAGGCGGCGAGGCGTCGCAAGGCGCTCGTCCGACTGGGCGGCGGGATCGTGCTGTTCTTCGTCGCGCTGCGCGCGACGAATCTCTACGGCGATCCGGGCAAGTGGTCGGTGCAGCCGCGAGGTGTCGTGTTCACGGTGTTGTCGTTTCTGAACACGAACAAATATCCGCCGTCGCTGCTCTACCTGTGCATGACGATCGGCCCGGGGATTCTCCTGCTGGCGTTCATGGAACGCGATCACCGCGGGGGACTTGGAAAGGCGCTGGTGACGTACGGACGCGTGCCGATGCTGTTCTACCTGCTGCAGTGGCTGTACGCGCACGGCACGGCGTTCCTCGTCTACACCATGGCGGGGAAGAGCACCGTCGCGCTCCACGTTCTGCAGGACAATCCACCCGAAGCGCTCAAGGGCGCCGGCTTCTCGCTGCCGGTGGTGTACGCGTTCTGGATGCTGGGCGTGCTCCTGCTCTACCCGATCTGCGCGCGATATGCCGAAGTGAAGGCGCGACGGAAGGAGTGGTTCTGGAGCTACCTGTAAGATTTTGAACTACCACTCCCAGTAGTGAGTACCAGGTAAAAAGCACCGAGACTGGCATACTGGCTTCCGGAATGAGGGGCCAGATCGCAAAGGGGTCAGAGTCGCGTCGACTCTGACCCCTTTGACTCTGACCCTAGGTAGGGCCCAGGTAGGACTTTCAATCAGTCGATGAGCATCGACGCGGGATCTTCCATCAGCTCCTTGATCCGCACGAGGAAGAGCACGGCCTGCTGTCCGTCGATGATGCGGTGGTCGTAGGAGAGCGCGACGTACATCATCGGCCGGATGACGACCTCACCCTTCACGGCGATCGGACGGTCCTGCGTCTTGTGCAGGCCGAGGATGCCGACCTGCGGGAAGTTGATGATCGGCGTCGAGATGAGTGAGCCGAAGACGCCGCCGTTCGTGATGGTGAAGGTGCCGCCGGTGAGGTCGTCCATCGTGAGCTTGCCATCGCGCGCCTTCTTCGCCACCGCACCGATGTCGCGCGAGACTTCGATCATCCCCTTCCGATCGGCGTCCTTGATGTTCGGGACGACGAGGCCCGCGTCGGACGCGACGGCGATGCCCATGTTGACATAGTTCTTGTAGACGATCGAGTCGCCGTCGATCTGCGAGTTGACGACGGGATACGCCTTGAGCGCCATCGACGCCGCCTTCACGAAGAAGGGCATGAAGCTGAGCTTCACGCCGTGCTCCTTCTCGACCTTCTCCTTCATCCGCTCGCGCAGCGCGCTGACCGCGGACATGTCAATCTCGTTGAACGTCGTGAGCGTTGCCGTGGAGTTCTGCGAGAGCAGCAGGTTCTCCGCGATGCGCTTGCGACGCGTCGACATCTTCTCGCGCGTCTCACGCTCGCCGGCAGGGGCGGCGGCGCGCTGCGGTGCGGGAGCCGCTGGCGCGGCCGGGGGCGTGGGGGCAGGCGCGGCAACCGGTGCAGCCGGCGCACCACCGGCGGCGTGCTGGATGACGTCCGGCTTGCTCACCACGCCGCCGCGTCCCGTGCCCGTGACTGCGGCGAGGTCGATCTTCTGCTCGGCGGCGACACGCTGAGCGGCAGGCGACGCACGGACCGGCGACTCCGCAGCCGGTGTCGCCGGAGCGGCAGCCGCCGGTGGGGCCGACGCGGCTGGAGCGGGCGTCGGCGCAGCGGCCGGTGCCGGCGCCGGCGTCTGGGCCGCGGGCGCGCTGGCGGCCGCGACTCCCTCGGCGAGCTCACCGAGCAGTTCGTCCACCTTCACGACGTCCCCTTCGTTGCGCTCTCGCTTGGTGAGCACACCCGCGGCGAGCGCGGGAACCTCGACGGTGATCTTGTCCGTCTCGAGCTCGACCAGCGTGTCGCCTGCGGCGACCGCCTCGCCCTCCTTCTTCAGCCAGCGTGAAACGGTCGCTTCGACGATCGACTCGCCGAGGGGAGGGACTTTGATTGCGGTCATGAGGGTTCGTCTCGAAGCGAATCAGGAGGGCAGTGCCCGCCTTTCGCGTTGCACTACCCCCACATAGCATTCCGCCGTCCAATATAACCCCCGAGCAGAGGCGTGCGAGGACTCACCATCTCGGCCCACGGCGGGCTCGATCGCATCGAGCTGCGCGACGATCTGCCGACGCCCTCGCTCTCGTCGAATGGACAGGTGCGCGTGCGTGTCCTCGCCGCGGCGCTCAATCACCTCGACCTGTTCGTCGTCGGCGGACTGCCGAACGTGCGGATCACTCCGCCGTGGATCCTCGGCTCGGATGCGATGGGCCTCGTGGACCAGGTTGGCGACGACGTGACGGACGTCGCGGTCGGTGATGCGGTGCTGATCAATCCCGGCCTGAGCGATCGCACCTGCTCGTATTGCCTGGAAGGCGAGCAGCCGCTGTGTCCGCACTTCAGCATCCTGGGAGAGCAACTGCCGGGCACGATGGCGGAGTACGTCGTCGTTCCGGCGGTGAACGTGCGGCGCGTGCCGTCGGATGCGGACCCAGCGGAGGGCGCCGCGTTCACGCTGTCCTCGCTGACGGCGTGGCGCATGCTGACATCACGCGCACGGCTGCAGTCCGGCGAGCACGTGCTGATCTGGGGGATCGGCGGCGGGGTGGCGCTCGCCTGCCTGCAGATCGCGAAGCTGCTCGGCGCGTTCGTGACGGTGACGTCGGGGAGCGACGCAAAGCTCGAGCGTGCCGTCGCGATGGGCGCCGACGACGCGATCAACCATCGCGGTGTCGACGTCGGCCGGGAGATGCGGTCGCGCACGGGCAAGCGCGGGGTCGACGTCGTGGTGGACACGGTTGGCGAGGCGACGTGGTCCCAGTCGCTCGGCGCGCTCGGGCGGCGCGGCCGACTGGTGACGTGTGGAGGCACATCGGGCCCGATGGTCACGACAGACGTTCGGCGGCTGTTCTGGAATCAGTGGAGCATCCTCGGCTCGACGATGGGCAACGACGCCGAGTTCGACGCCATCGTCGAGCACTTCCGCGCGGGCCGGCTTCATCCGCCTATTGACCGGGTGTACGGGCTAGCTGAAGGACGAGATGCATTCGAGCGGATGGCCAACGCCGAACAGTTCGGCAAGATCGTCATTCAAATCGCATCATGACTGAAGAGCACGCGCAGTTCGAGCCGGCGGAGCAGCAGGCGATCCGGGCCGCGGTGGAAGCCGGTAAGCCGCCGATCTGCCCGCGCGACGGCACGACGATGACCTCGCGCGCGATCGGAGGCGGGTCGTTCGGATTGGGCTACGCGCGGCGGCGCGAGTGGTTGATCTGCCCCACCTGCAAGCGGAGTCTGATCTTCGATCGGAAGCGGGGGACGCGGACGTAGAACGGTCACCGTAGTCCCGGGCAGCAGCGTACTGCCCCGACGGCCATTACTATTCTGCGATCCATTCTGCGATCCATGATCCAGTCCACGAGCGTCAACTTCGGCGAGCGGTTGCAGGCCAGCTTCTCACAGGTGTTCGGCGACCTCGTGCCGGCCATGCTTGGCGCGCTCGTCATCCTGTTCGCCGGCTATCTGCTGGCGAAGGTGCTCGAGAAGCTCACCGAGCGGTTCCTGCGGCGGATCCGGCTGAATCGGATGCTGGAGCGCGGCGGCGTGATGCAGGCGGTCGAGCGCTCGGGGTCGCACCTGAATCCGATCCGGGTCCTCACGAACCTCGTCTTCTGGCTCGTGATGTTCGCCGTCATCCTCGTCGCGGCGAACGCGCTCGGCCTCGAGTCGCTGGCGAACGTCTTCTCCGAGCTGGTGAGCTACATCCCGAGCGTGATCGCGGCGATCGTGATCATCCTCGTCGGGATCGTGCTCGGCGGATTCGTCGGTGGGCTGATCGCTGCCTCGGCGGGCGCGCTGCACGGTGGCCGCGCGCTGGCGCGCGTGGGTCGCGGCGGCGTGATCCTCCTCGCCATCTTCATGGCGCTGCAGGAGCTTGGCATCGCGACGGACATCGTCACCACCGCGTTCGCCATCCTGTTCGGCGCCATCGCGCTCGCGATGGCACTGTCGTTCGGTCTGGGCAACCGCGACCTCGCGGGACAGATCACGCGCGAGTGGTACGAGCGGTACCGGCTGGAGCGCGACCAGGCCGAAGCGCGCGAGCGCGAGCTCGCGGCGCGCGAGGAGGCCGAGATGGAGAGCGAGTTCCCCGATCGACGCACGAGCGAGATGCAGGGGAGTGAGTGACGCGCGCGCAGCGCGCGGTGAGCGGTTTTTGGTGATTGGTTTTCAGCCTGCTCGAGGATGTTCGTGGCGTCCCGAGGCAGGCTGAAAACCGTAAACCGATCACCAGAAACGGCCCCCTCGATCAGACCTCGAAATGTGAGTCGTAAGTCGTTGTAGTACAACGACTTCCAGGCGTGGAAATCCATTGCTTTTCGCCCTCCGTTCGGGTATATTCCACGACTGGGAAAATCCCCCAAAATCCGTGCAGTTTCGCCCGCCGAGTGTAGCCGAGTCATGACTGCTCCGAACAATCGCGAACGCATTCTTCCGCGCCTGATCGACGAAGAGATCAGGGAGTCGTTCATCAACTACTCGATGAGCGTGATCGTGTCGCGCGCGCTGCCCGATGTGCGCGACGGCCTCAAGCCCGTGCACCGGCGCGTGCTGTACGCGATGAACGAGCTCGGACTGGTTCCGGGCCGTCCGTACAAGAAGTGCGCGACCGTCGTCGGCGACGTGCTCGGCAAGTATCACCCCCACGGCGACCAGAGCGTGTACGACGCGCTCGTGCGCATGGTGCAGGATTTCTCGCTGCGATATCCGCTGGTGGACGGTCAGGGAAACTTCGGTTCCGTCGAAGGTGATCCGGCGGCGGCGTACCGCTACACCGAAGCCAAGCTCTCGCCGATCGCGATGGAGCTGCTGTCCGATCTCGACAAGAACACCGTCGACTACGTCCCCAACTTCGACGATCGGCTCGAGGAGCCCGGGGTCATGCCGGCGGGGATGCCCAACCTCATCGTGAACGGCTCGTCGGGCATCGCGGTGGGTATGGCGACGAACATCCCGCCGCACAACCTGCGTGAGACGGTCTCCGCCATCATCCACCTGATCGACCACCCCGACGCGACCTTCGGCGATCTCCGGAAGTTCATCAAGGGTCCCGACTTTCCCACGGGCGGCTACATCTACGGGAAGCAGGGGATCAAGGACTACCAGGAGACGGGCCGTGGCCGGATCGTCGTGCGCGCGCGCGCGGTGATCGAGGAGAAGGAGTCGTCGAACAAGTCGCAGATCGTCATCACCGAGATCCCGTACCAGGTCAACAGCGCCCGCCTGCTCGAGAACATCGCCGAGCTGGTGCGCGACAAGAAGCTCGAAGGGATCAGCGACCTGCGGAACGAGAGCGACCGCGATGGTCTCCGCATGGTGATCGAGCTGAAGCGCGACGCCATTCCGCGCGTCGTGCTCAACCAGCTGTACAAGCACACGCAGCTCCAGACGACGTTCGGCGTCATCATGCTCGCGCTCGTCCCCGATGCGACGACGAAGCGCCTGGTGCCGAAGGTCATGTCGCTCAAGGAGGCGCTCGAGCACTACGTGACGCACCGGCACGAGGTCATCGTCCGGCGCGCGCAGTTCGAGCTCGACAAGGCGCTCGAGCGGGAGCACATCCTCGAGGGACTCAAGATCGCCGTCGACAACATCGACGAGGTGATCAAGATCATCCGCGCCGCGCCGGACACCCCGGTCGCGAGCACGCAGCTCCAGGCGCGGTTCAAGCTGAGCGAGCGGCAGGCCGAGGCGATTCTCAACATGCGCCTCGCCAAGCTCACCGGCCTCGAGATCGACAAGCTGGAAGAGGAGCTCAAGGAAGTCCGCGCCATCATCAAGGACCTCCGCGCGCTGCTCGCCTCCCGCGACAAGCGGATGGCGCTCCTCAAGAGCGAGCTGCAGGAGATCGCCCAGAAGTACGGTGACGAGCGCCGCTCCGAGATCACGAGCGACGAGGGCGAGTTCACCATCGAGGACCTGATCGCCGACGAGGAGATGGTCGTCACCATCTCGCACTCCGGCTACATCAAGCGCACCTCGGTGAGCACGTACAAGAAGCAGCGGCGCGGCGGCCGCGGGCTCAACGGCCAGGCGCTGAAGGACGAGGATTTCATCGAGCACCTGTTCGTCGCCAGCACGCACGAATACCTGCTCGTCTTCACCGACGACGGGCGCTGCTTCTGGCTCAAGGTGCACGAGATCCCGCAGGCGGGGCGCGCCGCGAAGGGGAAGCCGGTGGTCAACCTGATCAACGTCACCCCCGACACCAAGGTCCAGGCGATCCTGCCGGTGCGCGAGTTCCGCGAGGATCAGTTCCTCCTCTTCGCCACCAAGCAGGGTACGGTGAAGAAGACGGCGCTCTCGGCCTACGCCAACCCGCGCTCGAGCGGGATCAAGGCGATCAAGATCGAGCAGGGCGACGAGCTGATCGACGTCCAGATCACGACGGGCACGAACGACATCGTGCTCGCCACGCGCCACGGCCTCTCGATCCGGTTCCACGAGCAGGACGTGCGCGAGATGGGGCGCGACACGACCGGCGTGAAGGGGATCGAGCTCGGCGCGCGCGACCAGCTGATCGGCATGGTCGTGATCAAGCGCGAGGCCCAGCTGCTCGTCGTGGCGGAGCGCGGCATCGGCAAGTGCTCTCCGATCGACGACTACCGCGTGCAGAAGCGCGGCGGCAAGGGGATCATCACGATCCATCGCACCGAGAAGACGGGCGACGCCGTGTCGATCATGGAGGTCCTCCCCGAGGACGAGCTGATGCTGATGACCAAGCAGGGCATCCTGATCCGCATGCCGGTGAAGGGCATCCGCGTGGCGGGGCGAAACACCCAGGGCGTCAAGCTGGTCAACCTCGAGGACAAGGATCTCGTGATGGCCGTTGCTCGCGTGGTGCCGGAGGAGGAAGGGGAGGGCGACGCGTCCGACACCGACGTCGAGTCCGACGGCGGGGATGGCGCTGAGGGCGAGGAATAGCTCCCCGGTTTCGTGAGAATTGAAACGGCCCCGATGCATCGCGTCGGGGCCGTTTCGCTGTGATCCATCGCCTTGTCCCGGCTCCGGCCCCGACAGTACTTTTTTGGCCTCCCTCCGTTTCCGCCAGCAGTCATCGCGCCCGTGAATCGGCCTACTGAACCCACCCCACTCGCCTCCATCGGGCCGCTGGGGATTACCGTCGAGCTGCCGGTATCGACACCGGAGCTCGAGGAGACGCTGCACCGCGACCGGGAGTCGCTCGTGCGCGACGCTCTCCTGTGGCAGCGATGGGTGCGCTACACCGGCCTTCTCGCGCTCGTCGTGCTGGCGCTCGTGCTCGGCGAGCGCGCGAACCGCGACATGCTCATTCCCGTGGCGTTGGTCGCGCTGGCCTACGTGCTGTGCGTGGCGATCACGGGGGAGCGAGTGCGTCGCGCGACCACGGTGCACCGGAGCATCCCAGCGCTACTCGTGACGGCGGACGTTCTGGCGCTGGCGAGCCTCGTCTGGCTGACGGGAAGTCCCGCCGTGGCGGCGCGGCTCCTCGTCGGCGCATTGCTCGTGGTGCAGCTCGCCGTCTTCTACTTCGGCCGGACGCTGGGCATCTACGCCGCGGTGATCTCGGGGCTGGCGTACGTGTTCGTGGCCCGCGTGCTTCCGCCCCAGGCGGCCGGCGCAGCGCCCGTGATGCGCGACGTCGCCTTCACCGTCGGGCTCTTCGCCCTCGTCTCCGCCGTGCTGATCTCGGCGTACGGAAGCTTTCGCGAGCGGATGAACCGGCTGCGTCTCTTCTGCAAGCTGGTCGAGGATGGCGATCTGCACCCGGTGTTCGATCTCGGCGTGGACAAGCGGCCCGACGATCTGACCCTTCTCGCGCAGAGCTTCGACGCGATGCGGGCGCGACTCGGCGAGCAGATCGGCACTGATCCGCTCACCGGCTGCCTCAACCGCCGCGCGCTCGAAACGCGTCTGCGCGCGGAGCTGCGCCAGGCCAAGCGGCGCGCGAACACACTCGCGATCCTCGCGATCGATCTCGACCACTTCAAGGAGATCAACGACACGCACGGTCATCCCTTCGGCGATCTGGTCCTGACGGATCTCGCGGCGATCATGCGGATGACCGCGCGGGATACCGACGCGGTTGCGCGGTTGGGCGGCGACGAGTTCATCGTCGTGCTCCCCGATACCGGCTGGGAGGGCGCGCTCATCTTCGCCGAGCGGATGCGCCGCCGGGTGGACGAGCACACCTTCGCTTCGGCGAGGGCGTCGATGCGCCTCACGATCTCGGTCGGGGTCGCGCTCGCGCGCGGCACGGATGCGATGTCGCCGGCGATGCTCCTCCAGGAGGCGGACCAGTCGTTGTACAAGGCCAAGAGTGCAGGTCGCAACCGTGTCTTCGCTTGAGGCCGCGCCGCGCATGACCGATCTCATCGTGCTCGCGGATCTCGAGGGTGCCGCGCGGCGCATCGCACCGGTTGCCGTTCGCACGCCGCTGCTGCCGTTCGATCATCTCTCGGCACAGCTGGGCGCCGACATCTGGGTGAAGCCCGAGATGCTGCAGCGGAGTGGGGCATTCAAGTTTCGCGGCGCGTATAACTTCCTCGCTCAGCTCAGCGACGCCGAGCGTCGGCGTGGGGTGGTCGCGCCATCGTCGGGCAACCATGCGCAGGCGGTCGCGCTGGCGGCGCAAATGTTCGGCGTCCCGGCGGTCGCCGTCATGCCGACGACGGTGACTCCGGCCAAGCGGGCCGGTGCCGAGCGATTGGGCGCGCGCATCGAGCTGGCGGGTACGACGACACAGGATCGCTGGAACCGCGCGGTCGAGCTGGTCGAAGCCGAGGGACTCACGATGGTGCCACCGTACGACCATCCCTGGATCCTGGCGGGGCAGGGAACGCTGGGGCTCGAGATCGCCGAGGACATGCCCGATGTGGGTACGGTGCTCGTGCCGGTCGGTGGCGGCGGTGTGAGCGCGGGAACGGCTGCCGCCGTCAAGCTGCGCGCACCGCAGGCAAAGGTCATCGGTGTCGAGCCGTCGAGCGCGCCGAAGCTGTCGCGCGCGCGCGAGGCCGGCCGTCCCGTCCGACTCGAGGCGACGAGCGGGCTCGCCGACGGACTGCTCGCCGTCGAGGTGGGCGCGCTCCCCTTCGCGCATCATGCCGTGTACGTCGACGAGGTGGTGACGGTGAACGACACCGCGCTGCGCGGCGCGATGCGCGCCCTGTTCGACCGGATGAAGCTCGTGGCGGAGCCCAGTGGGGCGATCACGATCGCCGCACTGCTGGAGGGGCTCGTTACCCCGCGCGGACGCACCGTCGCGGTGCTGAGCGGGGGCAACATCGAGTGGAGCGGCTTCGCGCCGCTCCTGGCCGAGTGACGCGATGAACCGGTGTCCCGCGTGCGGCAAGGTCTACGGTGACGAGGCGCGCTTCTGCACGCGGGACGGGAGCAAGCTGATCGCGGTGCCGGCATCGCCGCCCGGACGTGGAACGGTGGCCGGCCGCGCGGAGCCGCCGGCCGCGCTCACGCATGGCAACCTCGCCGATCGCGTGCTCGACGGTCGCTATCGCATCATCCGCAAGGTCGGTGAGGGCGGGATGTCGTTCGTCTACCTGGCGAGCGACATCGCGACGCACGAGCAGTACGCGATCAAGGTTCTGTCCGCCGCGCTGTCGAGCGACGCGAACGCGATGGCGCGGTTGCGGCGCGAAGCGAGCCTTGGCATGCGGCTCGCACATCCGAACGTCTGTCACATCATCCGGCTCGGAGAGACGCAGGACGGGCTCGTCTACGTCGTCATGCCGTATGTCGAGGGTGAGATCCTCTCCGATCGGAACAACCGGCTCGGCACCCTGCCGATCGCCGAGGTCGTGCGCCACGTGGCGGACATCGCCGCGGGACTGCACGTCGCGCACGAGCTCAAGATCGTGCACCGCGACCTCAAGCCGGAGAACGTGATGATCTGCAAGCAGCCAGGCGGTGGAGAGCGCGCGGTGGTGATGGACTTCGGGCTCGCCAAGGAGCGCCGCGCCGACGCGGAGCTGCAGAAGTTGACGGCGACCGGGATCATTCTCGGGACGCCGGAGTTCATGAGCCCGGAGCAGCTGCGTGGCCGGCCGCTCGATGCCCGTACCGACGTGTATTCGCTCGCGTTGATGACGTACGAGATGCTGACGGCGAAGCTTCCGTTCAGCGGTCGAACGCAGCAGGAGATGATGATCGCGCGGCTGCGGAGCGATCCGGTGCCGCTGCGTCAGTCCGCGCCGTCGCTCGGGCTGGAGGCGGTGGAGCGCGTGCTCGGAAAGGCGATGCAGCGCGATCCCAACGATCGCTACCAGACGGCGCCGGAGTTCGCGAGCGCACTCGCTGCCGCCGCGAAGGTGGACACGGAGGAAGGCCGCCGCCTCGGGCGATTCTTCGGCCGCTGAGTGCGGGGAGGTCAGGAGAGATGAGGCATTCGCGTTCACAGGGTTCGCGCTTCGCGCGCCCGCTCGGCCTGATGCTCATGCTCGGCGGTGCAATCGCCGCCTGCGGCTCGGGATCGGGTGATGCGGGGTCGCCGTCGTCGCCAACCTCGGGCAGCGACACCACGCGCACGTCGTCGCTCGACGGCAAGCTGAGCGTGCCGGGCGGTCTCGCGGTCACGTATTTCGCGAAGGGAGTGGACGGCGTCCGCTTCATGGCGCTCTCGCCGGATGGTGTGGTGTACGCGAGCCAGCCGGATAAAGGGCGCGTCGTGCGCCTCCCCGACGCGAACAACGACGGTGTCGCGGACAGCATCGTCGTCGTCGTCTCGGGGCTGGCGCAGCCGCACGGCCTCGCCTTTCACAAGGGCGCGCTCTACGTGGCGGCGACGGACGGCGTCGTGCGCGTCGCGTTGGGCGCGGACGGCCGCGCGACGGGGAGCCCCGTCTACGTGAACCGGTATTCGGGCGGCGGCGGTCACTGGACGCGCACGATCGTCTTCGGTGCCGACAGCGCGATGTACGTCGCCGTCGGCTCGACGTGCAATCTGTGCGTCGAGCAGTCGAGCGATCGCGCCGCGGTGCTGCGCTTCAACGAGGATGGATCGGGGAAGCGCGTGTACGCCTCCGGGCTGCGCAACGCCGTCGGACTCGCAGTCGAGCCGACCACGGGCGTGCTCTGGGCGTCGCAGAACGAACGGGACAACCTCGCGCCGGACCACGAGAACCTCCCGCCGGAGGAGATCAACATCCTCACCGATGGCGGCGACTACGGCTGGCCGTACTGCTACGGCGATCGTGTGCCGAACCCGGAGTACAACGACGCGGCACGCTGTGCGCGAACCATTCCGCCGGCGGCGAAGCTGCAGGCGCACTCCGCGCCGCTTGGCATGAGCTTCCTCGCGCGCGCCACGCGACTCCCGGCGCAGTATCGCGGTGATCTGCTGGTGGCCTATCACGGCTCCTGGAATCGCGACACACCAACGGGTGCGAAGGTCGTCCGCGTGCGCGTCGCCGATGGAAAGCCAGGCGACGTGGAGGATTTCATCACGGGCTGGCAGCGCGCGGACGGCAGTCGGTGGGGTCGCCCGGTGGACGTTCTCGTCGCCGCCGACGGCGCCGTGCTGATCTCCGACGATCAGGGCGGCGCGATCTACCGCGTCGCGCAGAGCGCGCCCTGACGATGCGACGGCTCCTCTTCACGGCACTCGCGTGCAGCACGCTGGCGAACCTCCCTGACGCCGCGCGCGCGCAGGGGACGCCGCCATCGCTCACCGGATCGGCGTATCGGCCCGGCGTCAACGTGCTGGACTACGACGTCCACCTCGAGCTTCCCGACAGTGGATTGTTCCTGCGTGGCGACGTGACCGTCACCGCGCGTCGCGCGCCTTCCCTCGCCACGCTGCGTCTCGATCTCATCGACTCGTTGACGGTGCGCAGCGTGGAAGTCGATGGCCGGCGCGTCACCGCGACGCACTCGGCGAACGCGCTCGACGTACCGCTCTCCGGCGCGAAGGACGACACAGTGCGAATACGCGTCGTGTACGATGGGCCGGTGCACGACGGCCTCGTCGTGCGGAAGGACGCGAAGGGACGGTGGACCTGGTTCGGCGACAACTGGCCGGATCGCACGCGGCAGTGGTTGCCGACGGTCGATCATCCGAGCGACAAGGCGACCGTGTCGTGGACGGTTCGCGCGCCGACGGGTCGGACGGTGGTAGGCAATGGCGTGCCCCTCGGCGCGAAGCCGCTCGGCGGTGGCCGCACTGAGACGAGATGGCGCGAGAGCCGGCCGATTCCGCCGTCGCTGATGGTGATCGCCGCGGGTCCTCTCGAGCGCGTCGATCTTCACTATCCCGCCTGTCACAAGGGCGACCGCGGACAGTGCGTGCCGCAGATGGTGTACGTCCTGCCGGAGAACGTGAGCTTCATGCCCGGCGCGTTTCGGTCCGCCGGTCCGATCGTGAACCTGTTCGAGGATCTCATCGGCCCCTTCCCGTACGAGAAGCTCGCGCACCTCCAGTCCAACACGCGGTTCGGCGGGATGGAGAATGCGAGCGCGATCTTCTACGACGGAAGACGCTTTCCCTCGAAGATCACGGACGACCTGATCGCGCACGAGACGGCGCACCAGTGGTTCGGCGACGCGGTAACGGAGCGCGAATGGGCGCACCTCTGGCTCTCCGAGGGATTTGCCGACTATTTCGCCGCGCTCTGGATGTGGCACGCCCATGGCGATACGGCGTTCAGGCGGGTGATGGCCGCGAGCCGCGCGAAGATTCTCGCCGATCCGGCCGTCGCGTCGCGCCCGGTGATCGACACGGCGCAGACCAACTATCTCGAGCTGCTCAACGCGAACAGCTACGACAAGGGCGCGTGGGTGCTGTACATGCTGCACCAGCAGCTCGGCGACAGTGCGTTCTTCCATGGGCTGCGGTCGTACTACGCGAAGTACCGCGATTCCACCGCGCTGAGCGATGATCTCCGCCGCGAGCTCGAGCAGACGTCGGGGGGCCGGTCGCTCCAGCCGTTCTTCGATCAGTGGCTGCGGCGCCCGGGATTCGCCGAGCCGGCGATCGGCTGGGCTTTCGATGCGGCCACCGGGCGCGTCTCCCTGTTCGTGCAGCAGGAATCCGCCCGTGGCCCGTACGCGTTTCCCCTCACGGTCGTCGTCACCGATGCCGAGAACGTGACGCATCGCCTGACTGTCACCGTTCCCGCCGACGCGCGGGCCACGCTCCCGCTCACCGGGAGGTTCGATCGAAAGCCGAAGTCACTCTCCTTCGATCCGGACGGCTTACTTCTCGCCCGTATCACGCGTCTGTAGTAGTGCCTCGTCGCGTGCTCATACTCGCTGCGTTGTCGGCGTCGCTGCTCGGCGGACTCGCCGGGGGAGCGGCTGCCCAGAGTGCGTTGCCGGCCTCTCGTGCCGACGCGCTGCTCGAGGCCGGCCGGTGGACGGAGGCGGAGGATCTGCTCTACGCGGAGGTGCGAGTTCATCCCCGCGATCCCGAGCCGCGCGCGCGACTCGGGCGCTATTTGGCGATGAAGGGCGCGTTGCGCACCGGGCTGGTCCTCGTGGACGAGTCGGTCGAGTTTGGACTGGCGACGGCGACGGCGAACGCGGTCGCCAGGCCTATCCGCACGCTGATGACCTGGCGCGATCGCGAGCGCGCCGGCGCGCGCGACACGACGGTCGAGGTCCGCGCACCCTCGCGCGACGACGCGATCCTGCGATTTCCCGTCGTGCGCCCCTCGGGCGACACGCTCTGGGCCGACGTCGTCCCACGCATGATCGGATTGGACAGCGCGTCGGACGCGAAGCCGCTCGTGGGCCTCGAGACGATCGACGCGCTCGTGCCCGAAGTGGACGTCGCCAACGGCAGGATGCGGCTCCATGCCGATGCACGCGCCGCCGTCGCCGCAGCCGGGCGCCGCTATCACCTGCTTCGATCTCCAGGCGACGTGCGCGTGCTGCTCGCGCCCGGGCGCGTCAGGTCACTCCCCGTCGCGCTCCGTGAGCTCGCGCCGCGTTGGTGGCAGCTCGATCTGCCGCACGGCGTGCTCATCGTCCGCTAGCGATCGCGCTCAGTCAGCGCGATCGCCGCGACGGCGCGTCATTTTCCGATGGCGCCGAGCTCGACGAGCAGGCAGCGGTCCTGGACGACGTCGATTCCCGCGCGCGCAAATCGCTCCGCTGCGGGGTCGTTGCGGATGCCGAGCTGGAACCACACCGATGCGGGGCGCTTCGCGATGATGTCGTCGACGTGCGCGTCGATGTCGCGCGCGCGGCGGAAGACGTTCACCATGTCCACCTCGCCCGGCACCGCTGAAACGGTGCGATACACGGGCTCTCCGAGGATCTCGGTCACCTCGGGATAGTAGACCGGGACCGGCACGATCTCGTATCCGGCACGCTTCGCGTACTCGGGCACGTAATACGCCGGCTGTCGCGTCTCGGCCGTCTTGATCCCCAGCACGGCGATCCGATGCGTACGCTCGAGCAGGGCGCGGATGCCCGCGTCGTCGTCGATCAGATGATGCTGCCAGGCCACGTCTGGACCGGTCACTGAGAATGATGGTGTCATGGGAATGCCACAATGCCAGGATCGTGCGCGCTGAGCGGCCCGATCCACGCCGGCGAGATTACATTTCCCGCTTCGTCACGACCAATCACGGAGAAATAGTTCGATGCGGATGCTCGTACTCGGAGCGGGACTGCAGGGTTCGGCGTGTGCGTACGATCTGCTCCAGAACCCCGAGGTGAGCCTGGTCCGGCTCGCCGATCTTCGCTTCGACCACCTGCCCGAGTTTCTCAAGCCGTACTCCGGGCCGCGGCTCATCCCCACCACGCTCGACGTGCGCGACCGCGAGGCTGTGCTCGCCGTGATGCGCGAATCGGACGCCGTGATGAGCGCGATCCCGTACTACTTCAATCTGGCGCTCGCGGAGTGTGCGGTCGAGGCTGGCGTCCACTTCTGCGACCTCGGCGGCAACACGGAGATCGTCTTCCAGCAGAAGGCGCTCGCCGACCGCGCCGTCGCGAAAGGCGTCACCGTGGTGCCCGACTGCGGCGTGGCGCCGGGAATGGTCAACATCCTGGCCGAGTACGGCATCCAGCAGCTCGATACGGTCGAGTCGGTGAAGATCTACGTCGGCGGGTTGCCGCAGGAACCCGAGCCGCCCCTCAACTATCAGGTCGTCTACTCACTCGAGGGCGTGCTCGACTACTACACGACGCTCTCCTGGGTGCTGCGCTCCGGTCAGCGCACGCAGGTGACGGCGCTCTCCGAGCGGGAGCCGGTCGAGTTTCCCGAGCCCGTGGGAACGCTCGAGGCATTTCATACCGCCGGTGGCCTCTCGACGATGGCGTTCCGCTACGAAGGCATCATCCCGGAGATGGAGTACAAGACGCTCCGCTATCCCGGGCACGCCGAGATCATGCAGACGATTCGCGAGCTCGGGTTGCTCGATACGGAGCCGGTGGAGGTGAAAGGCGCCGTGGTCTCGCCGCGCGACCTATTCGTCACCGTCGTCGGCCCGAAGCTGACCAAGCCGAAGGGAAGGGATCTGCTCGCGCTCCGCGTCATCGTGCGAGGCACCAAGGATGGCCAGCCGGCGGAGCGCCGCTTCGATCTCGTCGACCGCTACGACGAGCGCCATGGTATCAGCGCGATGATGCGCACGACCGGGTACTCGCTCTCGATCACGGGGCAGATGCAGGCGCGGCGCGAGGTCGGCCCGCCGGGGGTGTGGACGCCCGACGAGTGCATGCCGCCGAAAGCGTACATCAACGAGCTCCGCGCTCGCGGGATCGATCTGATAGAGACGGTGAAGTAGTGAGTGCGTGAGTGCGACACAGCCCCGGGAAGCTTCTGCCTCCCGGGGCTCTGTCTCACTCACCCACTCACGCACTCACTGAAGTCACTGCCGCACGAAGTTGGCGAGCGTGGCGCCCATGCCGTCCATCGTCGCCTTCGCGTTCCAGCGATCGTTCCCGTTGTAGATGAACGAGAAGGCGATGATCTCGCCGCTCTTCGACGTCACGTAGCCGCCGAGTGCGATGACGTCGTTCGTCGTTCCGGTCTTGGCGTGCAGATTCCCCTGCGCCGGCGTGGCGCGCATGCGCCGGCGCAGCAGCTCGGATTCACCGGCGACCGGAAGCGAGCCATGGAACGCCGACGACCAGGGCCCCCGGTGCGCGTAGCTCAGCAGCTCGATCATGACGCGCGGCGTGAGGAAGTCGAGCGTCGACAGGCCCGATCCGTCCGACACGCGCACCGACTGCGGATCGACGCCCACTTTCTTCTGCAGGAACTCGCGCAGGTTCGCCAGGCCGGCCGCGGCCGTGGCCGTCCCGTTGGACGCCGATGCACGCGCGGCGTCGCGGAAGAGCAGCTCGGCCACGATGTTGATGCTCTCGCGATTCATCTCGGAGACGATCTGCGAGAGTGGGGGCGAATCGAACGACGCGACCTTCTCTGCGCTCGCCGGCGTCTTGCCCGGCTTCACCGTGCCGTCGACGGTGATGCCGACGTTCTGCAGCGCGGCGCGGAGCGCACCGGCGGTGAACAGCGCGGGATCGTCGACCACGAGCGAGTAGCGCAGCGGCCCGCTGGCCGAGCCGATCGATCCGCTCACGTCGATGCCGCCGTCCGCGGCGCGCCGCGCGATGATCCGTCCTCCCTTTCCGCCGACGAGGCGGACGGTGCTGCGCACCGGGATGGAGGTCGTCGCGGGCTCGAGCGTCACCGCGGCCGCCTTGCCGTTGGGCTGCACGACGACCCAGACGAGGTTCTCGTTGAGCGAGAGGGCGGAGACCCGCGCGGCGTAGGCGGCGCCGAGGTACGTCGTCTTCCAGCCGTCTGGGATCTTCTGGTCGTCGAACGCGCTGGCGTCGTAGACGAGATCACCCTTGATGTGCTTCACCCCCGCCGAGGCGACCGAGCGGGCCAACGTTGCCATCGGGAGGTTGGGATCCCTGTAGAACCGCGCCGACATCGACGGGTCGCCGTCGGCGCGGAGATAGACGCTGCCATTCACCGTGCCGTCGGCGCCGAGCGCCCCGTCGCGCAGCACGTCGGTGGAAAAGCGATGCTCCGGGCCGAATCGATCGAGAGCGACCGCGGTGGAGAAGAGCTTCATCGTGGACGCGGGTTGCATCATCTCGCCCGCGTTCTGGGCGAAGAGCGTGTCGCCGCGTGTGAGCGATACGACCATCGCGCCGAACTTTCCGCTGCGCACGTTCCGGGCGATCATCCCGGAGAGATCGCTCTGGAGCGCCGGCTCGCCGACTGGCGACGTCCAGGCGCTCGATGCGGCCGGTGCGGCCACGCGCCCGCGCGTCGTACGTCGCGAGGTGCGCCGGACCGGCGGCTTGGACCGCGTGCGCGAGCGGCTCGAGGATTGTGCGACGGCAGCGGCCGGAAGGGGCGCTCGGCCGGCCAACAGCGACTCGACGCCCGACGTCGCGAGTTGGCTGGCGACGACGCACGTGATGGCCGCGACGCGCGCGAGTGGCGCGCGAATAGTGAAGAAGTGCATTGCGAAATCGAGGGGTGGCAAGGCGCGTTCCAGCACCATGCCTGATCGTAACGAGGGGGCGTGCAGACCGCCGCGCGATTCGACGATGGTTCAACGAGCGGGCACGGCCCGAATCACACCTTCAGGATGATACCACGCCGATGCAGCAGGTAGAGCACACCGTACCAGAAGGCTACGAAGGCTACGGCAAATGCGAGTGAGGCGTTGACCGGTGACAGCCACGAGGCGAAGAGCGCCCGATAGATCCCCTCCTGCAGCGGGATCCGCGCGCCGCCGTAGTTCACCTTGAAGATCGAATAGATGCAGCGCGCGATCACGGCCGACCCGACGAAGGCGACGATCGGATTGGTACCGTAGACCACGAAGAACTTGGTGAACCTCCGGACCCGATTGAAGTCGACGATCCACATCACCGTCGAGAGCGCGACCGCGGCCATGCCGGCGGAGAACAGGACGTAGGAGCTCGTCCAGAGACTCTTGTTGATCGGGAACGACCAGTGCCACATGAGGCCGATCATCATCCCCAGCGCGCCGACGCTGGAGAGGCCGGCCAGCCGCTCGGAGAGGGGACGCCGCTCGCCGATCCACCGGCCGGCGAGGTTGCCGAGCATCGTCGTGCCGATCGCGGGGATCGTCGAGAGGACCCCCTCCGGATCCCACGTCACGCTCGAGCCCCAGAGGTGGTTACCCAGGCCGACGCGGCTCCAGTCCAACACCAGCCGGTCGACCCACGCCGCCATCGTACGGCCCGGCTGGTCGAGCAGGAGGGCGCCGATCGTCCCTTCCCCGGGGACGGGGAGCACCGTCATCACGATCCAGTAGCCGAACAGGAGAGAGGCGAGAATGATGATCTGCTGGCGAACGGTAGTGCGCAGGGTCAGCAGCGCGGCCACCATGTAGGCGATCCCGATGCGCTGCAGGACGCCCATGACCCGCCAGTGCAGCAGGCGGTCGCCCATCCGCTGGAGCAGCGTCGGATCCGCCACCCCCGGAACGTTGCCCCAGGTGAAGTAGGGGAAGCCGTTGATCAGGAGTCCGAACAGGAAGATCAGCGCGCCACGCCGGATGATCTGCGCGCGGATCGCCTGCTCGCTGTCGCCCCGGGCGCGTCGCGCGCCGAGCGACAGGTAGGTCGTGATGCCGACGATGAAGAGGAAGAAGGGGAAGACGAGATCGGTCGGCGTCCAACCGTTCCACGCCGCATGCTCGAGGGGCGGATAGATCGCTGACCAGGTGCCCGGGTCGTTCACCAGCAGCATGCCGGCGACGGTGATCCCACGGAACACGTCGAGCGAGAGCAGGCGCTCGCGCGTCGGGACCGACGGCGAGGTGGGCAGCGCGGCGCGTAGATCGCGCACACGCGGCAGTGAAGGAAGGGTGACAGCCATCTGGCGACCTCGGCGGTTTCGCGCCTCCTGAGGGCGCCGATTCGCGCCCGTGGTGTTCAACGTGCAGCCTTACAGACTATCCGAACAGAGGAAGGTG
>DASVNI010000553.1:0-5148 GCA_036383935.1 Gemmatimonadaceae bacterium
CGAGAGTGCGTTCGCACAGCAGCGGCACTTCATGGCCGATGCGTCGCACGAGCTGCGTACTCCGGTCGCCGTGGTCCAGAGTGAGACGAGCCGTGCCCTGTCTCGCCGCGCTCGGAGCGCCGCCGAATACGAGGATGCGATGCTCGTCGTGCAGGCGGCCGCCCGACGCTTGCGTCGCATCGTCGACGATCTCTTTCTCCTCGCCCGCGCCGACGCCGGCGAGCTCCCGACGCGGCACGATCCGTTGTATCTCGATGAGCTCGTCGAAGACTGCGCGCGCGAAGTCCGCTCGCTCGCCGAGCAGCGCCATATCACGGTGGCGGTGGACGCGCCGTCCGAGGCCCCCTATGCAGGCGATGAAGCGTTGCTTCATCGCCTGCTGGTCAACTTGTTGGACAATGCGATCAAGCATTCGCCGCACGATGGCACTGTGGCCATCGAGCTCAGGCGCGTGCTCGACGCGTATGTGATCCAAGTCGCCAACAGCGGGGTACCAATTCCTGCCGAGCTTCAGCCGCGAATCTTCGATCGCTTCGTGCGCGGCGACGCCGCGCGGTCGCGGAACGATGGCGGCTCGACGGATCCGCTCACCAGTGGCGCCGGACTCGGCCTCTCCATTTCGCGCTGGATCGCCGCGGCGCACGGTGGCACGCTCGAGCTGGCCAGGTCGGACGAAGCGAGCACGGTCTTTCGCGTGTGCTTGCCAGCGCCGGCGCACTGATCGGTCTCGGCGGCTGTTTAGGGTGGGTTCAGGTGCCCACGGCCACCTTACATCCACGCGCAGACGCCGAACCGTTCGTCGTCGCCGGAGCTCGCTTCCACGGCGTCGCGCGCCAACAAGAATGAAGAGCTTGCGGCCCGACATCAGACTTCCGCAGGAGATGCAGCATATGAATCGCTCGATCAAGCACCGCCTGGTCCCCGCCGCGCTCTTCGCCGCCGCGCTCGCCGCGCCACTTGCCGCGCAGGACCCCGGACCCAGGTACAAGCGCGATCTCCCGACCCAACTGGTCGCGAAGGCAAAGGTGAGCGAGGCGGACGCGGCCAAGGCCGCGCAGGCAAAGTATCCCAACGCGCGCATTCAGGCCGTCGAGCTCGAGAACGAGAGCGGCCGGCTCATCTACTCGTACGAGCTCAAGGTCACCGGTCACTCAGGCATCGAGGAAGTGAACGTCAACGCGAACACCGGCGAAGTCGTCAACACCGAGCACGAGGGCCCCGATGCTGAGGCGAAGGAGGCCATGCAGGAAAAGACTGCCAGGAAGCACGCCGGCGGCGAAGCAGGAGAGCAAGGTGAGAAGGGCGAGGACGGCGGCAACTAGCTGACGTTCGCGCCGAGGGTGGGCCGGCTTGCCGGCCCACCCTCGGCAGCCCGACCGCCCTTACCGCGTGCGCGGCTTCAGCAACCATCATGAGGAGATTCTGACGTATGTCGACGCTGACACTACGCCAAGCATTCGTTCGGTTCCAGGCGGCCCTCTCGGGGCTATGCCCGAGGGTAGCGCTTCCCGCGCTGGCTGTCGCGGCACTGATCGGGCCCACCTACACGCCGCGCCCGATCGAGCTACGGCCAGCGGCGGAAGCCGTGTCGGCCCCAGTCCATGCGTCGAGCCTCGCTTCGACGCTGGCGACGACTCGAACTTCGCCCATCACGGACGCGCCCATCACGCCAAAAGCGATGGAGACGACGGCTCACTCCACCAGCACTCCGGCGACGAAGAGCCAGTGGCAGATGGCGAACATCGCCCATCCACTCGTCGACACGTGGGTGCACCGCTTCACGACGTCGTTGCGCAGCGACATCGCCGGCTCGCTCGAGCGCGGAAGCCGCTACGTGCCCATGATCTCGCGAAAGCTCGCCGAACGAGGGATGCCGCAGGAGCTCGTCTACCTGCCGCTGATCGAATCGAACTTCAAGACGTCCGCGCGCTCGCGTGTTGCGGCGGTCGGCCTCTGGCAGTTCATGGCGGGCACGGCGCGCTCGTTCGGCCTCTCGGTCGGCCGGCATGCCGACGAACGCACCGATCCTGCGAAGGCAACGGACGCGGCGTTGTCATACTTGTCGACGCTTCACGATCGCTTCGGCTCGTGGTACCTCGCGGCTGCGGCCTACAACGCCGGGCCGGGTACTGTGTCACGCGCCATGAAACATGTCCTCGGCCGCACGACGGGAACCGATGCGGACTTCTACAAGGTCGCTCGCCGTCTGCCTGCCGAGACGCGCAACTACGTGCCGAAGCTGGTCGCCGCGGCGCGGATCGGAAAGAACCCTGCCCTCGTGGGCATGGGTACCGACGGCGCATCGGGGATGTAGATCGACCGTCATCGTTCCAATAGCTTGTCGGGGCATCGTGGGTAGCAATGCGCCACCAACGTGAACCAGTTCACCGCTTTGTCACGCCCATCGTCCGCGTGCATTCGCTTCTGCACGATCGCCGCCGCGGCCGTGATCCTCGTGGCGGCCTTCGAGTGGACCATCATCGATGCCGTCACGGAGTTTCTCTTCATGCCGTTGCAGGTCGCGGCGTGGCTTCCGCTCCTCGTGGGATTCGGCTGGGCGGTCATCACATACGCGCGCTTTCGCGCTTCGGATCGCACCGCGAGCTATCCGCTCCTGATCTGCGTCGTCGGCGTCGCGATCGTTCTGTTCGTGCCGTGGACCACCGTGTGGTTGGCCGCCAATGAGCTCGTGCACCGGTCCGACCGTGAGCGGATCGTCCAGCAGGTGCAGCAAGGCGCCCTCCGCCCCAATGTCGGTTACAACAGCGCCCTGATCGCACTGAGCAGTGACTCCCCCGACGTGTCGAAGGGCGGAAATGAGATCATCGTGGAGGAGCACGACGGTCGGCGATACGTGTTCTTCTACACGTATCGCGGCATCCTGGACCACTATTCGGGTTTCCTCTACGTGCCTGCCGGCGCCGACCCTCGAGCGTTCCGAGAGGCTGCCGACAGGTCGACGGTGATGGAACCGCGCAGTCCGAACTGGTACTTCCTCGCTCATCACTAGAGCGTCGCGGATATGCGCCGCCGTCTCGTGTTGTGACTCGCGAGGCAACGCTTCCCGACCGCCGTGGGTCGAAGCAGGAGAACCGCCACATCCCCTGACCCCGGATCCAATGCGTCCCAGCGCGAACCCCGCCCTCCGCGCGTCCACGGTGCTGTTGCTCGCCTACGGACTCCTCGTGCTCTGCGCGCCGCGCGCCGGCGCACAATCCACCGACGGCGCGCGCTGGTCGATCTTCGCCGGCCGCACGATCTCCTCGGCGGAGGGGGCCGACCGCTCCTTCGACTTTCCAGTGGAGAATTTCGGCGTCGGCGGCAGCGCCGAGTTCAAGCCCTGGCGCATCCCCGTGCCGCTCCGCGCGACGCAGGTCGGCACGTGTCTTCTTTTGTCCCGCTGACACCGTGACTGAGTGACACGCCGTTCGGAGCGCGGCTCGGCCGCGCTTCCGTCGTGGCGCTCGCGTGCAAACTCAGCAATACTGGAGCATCCGACGACGGATCTTCGCGCTGACGCAGCACGTGTTCCCGATGCCATCCGAATTATCCCGCTCCGAAATTCAGCCTGCAATCGTCGGTGACGTCTACCGACGCGCGGGCTTCGCTCCGAAGAGTGTTCGCCGCACGACATCGCTCCGGAAGTTCGTAGTGCCGCTCGCGGTCGCCGCCCTCGCCCTCGCCTGCAGTGGTGGCGAACCGACCGGCGATCTCGCACCGCTCGTGCGTTTCGAGAGCAATCAGGTCAGTGACACGGTCGGAACGCTCCTGTCGCAGCCGCTCATCGTCCGTGTGAATGCGCCGCGAGGGACCCCAGTCGTCTTTCGCGCCGACAGCGTACCGTGGCTGACTGGAGGCATCGTCCCCAGCGTCTACTTCATGCGCTCGCCCAATGGCCCCTCGGTGCGCGAGACGGACACGCTGACCACGGACGCGAACGGGCGCGTCTCGGTGTACGCGCGGCTCGGTGGCGTCGCAGCGAAGGCGGTCGTCACTGCAGTCCTCCCGACGCTGGGCGACTCGGCGCAGATGCAGATCGACATCCTACCGGGGCCGCCCGCCCGTATCGTCGCTGCACCGAGTGATACAGCCGTCTACGTCGGCCGAGCGTATGCTCTGCGAACGAGCCTCACCGACGGGTACGGCAATTCGCTCCCGATTGGCGCAGTGACGATTCAGTCGGATTCGACTTCCGTCACGGTGCAGGCGGACGGGAAGATCAGTGGGCAGACGATCGGACGGGCGCGCATCGTGGTCCGCAGCGGGACGTTCACCGCCACCGTGTGGGCGAGCGTGGTGCCGCAGGGACGCATCGCCGCCAGGGCGGACCGCGCCTCCGGCGCTCCCAGCACGGCGCTGGTCCTCGTGAATCTCGACGGATCGGCGTACCGCAGCTTCCCCCTGCAGCCGTTGGACGCCCCGCATCCGTCGTGGCACCCGAGCGGCGGATATCTCGTCGCCTCCCTTCTTCCGACTCCCGGTTCACCAAACCCGGTCCAACGGCTCGCCGCACTCGATACGGCCACCGGCCAGTGGCGATCCCTTCCCGGCTCGGGGAGCACGTTCGGCGACGGGCAGCCCGTGTTCTCGCGCGACGGACAGTGGATCTATCTCGGCAACCCGGCCAGCAACAGCGCATACAGCGACCGCTCGGTGATCTACCGAGTGCGCAGCGATGGCTCTGGGACAGCGGAGCAGGTCGGTTACGATCAGAGGCAGGGAATCACCTACGATGACCCATCACCATCGCCGGACGGAACGCGCGTCGCCATGACGTTCGAGGGGAGCAGCGGGATGTACACGCTCATCACGCCCGCGTCCCCGCCGCTGGGTACCCCGCCGGGAGAAGCTATACTGGTCGGCTCGCTGCCGACGGGCGGGCATCCGTACTGGTCGCCGGTGAGTGACGACGTGCTGATGTTCGGCACTGAGGGCATGTGGCTCATGACGGCAGGCGCGCGCACCATCAGCGACCGACGGTATCTGGCCAGCGCGGTGGCAGGCGCGACGGGTGGCTTCACGAGTGCAGCATGGTCGCCGGACGGCAAGTGGATCGTGGCGAGATCGGGCAGCGGGTTGATCCTCGTCGAAGTCGCGACGGATCGCGTGATCCCACTGCCTTTCGGCAGTCAGCTCGCGAACCCCGCT
>DASVNI010000554.1:0-3150 GCA_036383935.1 Gemmatimonadaceae bacterium
TCTGGCAGCCGAGCAGCGAGAGCTCGAGACCGTGCGTCGGCGCAAGGGGCTGGCCGCGGGGATCAACGATCAGGAGACGGTACAGTTGGCCGAGAAGTACGAGGTCCTTCACGCGGAACGCACGGACGTGCTGACGCGCAAGCTCGCTGTTCAGGAGAGCGAGCTGGCGATGGTCGAGCGCGAGGTCGCCGAGATGACGACCGCGCTCAAGTCGGCCATGTCCGGCGCCGGCGCGCCGCCGCTGAAAGCCGAATCCGCCGAGGCGGAGCTCGACTCGATGCTCGACAACAGTGGAGCGGACGTCGCCCAGGAGATCGATGCACTCGGGCGGGCGAGTGCCCGCTCGGCGCGCGAGGCGGAAGCCGAGCGTCTACTCGCGGAGTTGAAGCGCCGCATGGGGAAGTAGGATTCACGTGCGCCCGCTCCCGCTGCTTCAAGCGCTGGCGCTCCTCGCGGTACCTGTCGCATCGCTGGCCGCCCAGGGAAGGGAACAACCCGAGTCGCCGTCGGGGCGACGGGTCGTTCCCTGCGTAGGTCAGCTGATCGAGCAGATCGTGATCTACGCCGAGGCACCCTCGGTGGCGAGCCTGCGACGTGTGCCCATCGTCGCCAAGATCGCGCAGACGATGCACGTCACGACCCAACCGGACGTCATCGACCGGTTCCTGCTTTTCCGGCCGGGCGAGCGCTGCTCGGAGCTCCGGCGCGCGGAGTCGGAGCGTATCCTGCGCGCGCAGCCGTTCATCTCCGACGCCGACGTGTTCATGGTCGCGAACGAGAACGGCACGGTAGACGCCGAGATCCGGACGAGTGACGAAGCCTCGATCGTGCTCGGCGGGAACGTTCGCGCGCGCACACCGAACGTGTCGAGCTTCCTCCTCGGCAACGCGAACCTTGGCGGACAGGGGATCTACGCCTCGGGCGGGTGGCGGACGGGGGACGGCTTCCGCGACAATTGGGGCGGGCGCCTGATCGACAACCAGTTCCTCGGCCAGTCGCTCGTGGCGGGTGTGGAGGGAGAGCGTGCCTCCGTGGGTGGGAGATGGCGCGCGCAGGCGGGACGACCCTTCTACACCGACCTGCAGCGGGTGGCGTGGCGCGCCCGTGTTGGATCCTCCAGCGGCCTCATGCAGCTGCGCAACCCGGACGGGACGCGCCCCAGCGTGGCAATCAGCCAACGCTACTTCGACTTCGGCGGCATCGCACGTGTCGGCGTCCCCGGACGGCTCGGGTTGATCGGACTCTCGGTCACCGGAGACGACGAGGAGCCGGGCAACCGCCTCGTCGCTGCCGACTCGGGCGTGGTCCGCGACGTCGGTCCGCTGCCGACGCCCTACACGGCGCACAAGATCGCGCGGCTCAATCTGCTCCTCGGCGTCCGCGACATCCATTTCGAGCGGCGCACGGGACTCGACGCGCTCACGGCGACGCAGGACGTGCCGCTGGGCGTGCAGCTCGGGATGCAGCTGGGACGCAGCATGGCGATGCTCGGCGCCAAGGAGGAAGATTTCTTCCTCGCCGGCGATCTCTACGCCGGTCTCTCGCACTCGCCCCACACGACGACGCGCCTTCAGCTGCAGGGCGAGGGGCGTCGAGTCGCGGGAGAAACCGCGTGGGACGGCGTGCTCACGACAGGGCGACTGACGCACCAGGTCATGATCACGCCATCGCAGCTCGACCTGTTCGCCCTGGAGTGGGCAGGCGGCTTCCAGCAGCGCACGCCATTTCAGCTTCTGCTGGGCGTGCCCGAGGGCGGAGTGCGCGGCTACGAGAACGCGAATCTGCCGGGCGGGCAGCGACTCGTTGCGCGGTTGGAGCATCGGTACACGTACGGCACGGTGATGAAGGTGGCCGACGTGGGATTCGCGGCGTTCGCCGACGCGGGCCGCCAGTGGGCGGGGGACGTTCCGTTCGGGGTCACGACGCCGGTGAAGACCTCGATCGGCTTCAGCCTGCTGGCCGCGATCCCGCGCAAGTCGGCGCGGATGTGGCGAGCGGATTTTGCCGTGCCGCTCAACAAAGGGGCGGGGGCCGGTTTCACGCTCCGCTTCACCAACACGGACCGCACGGCGTTCGTCTTCCGTGACGCGCGCGACGTGGCGAAGGGTCGCGAGCTGACGATGCCATCGTCGATCTTCGCGTGGCCGTGACGCGCTGACGTACAGCGAGCGTCAGCGGCTCGTGCGCTCCATCAACCGTCTGATCGGAACGACGAGCAGGAGCAACAGCGCCGCGGCGACGAACAGCGACGTCGCCGTACGCTGAAAGAGCGCCGGCATCTCGGCGAGCTTCTCGGGATCGACGTTTCCGCCGACGATTCCCGCGATGAGGTTGCCGAGCGAGATCGACGCGAACCAGGCACCCATCGTGAGTCCCGCGAACCGCTTGGGCGCGAGGCGCGTCATGGAGCTCATCCCGACGGGGCTGAGCGAGAGCTCGCCGATGCCCTGGAGGAAATAGCTGGCGATGAGCCAGAGCATCGACACACGGGTCGCCGCGCCACCGGCGATGACTCGGTTCGACGCCGCGAGCATGATGAGGAAACCGAAGCCGGCGCACAGCAACGCGAGAACGAACTTCGCGGGGCTCGACAGATCTCGGCCGCGGCGTGCCAGCGAGCCCCACAGCGCGGCGAGCACGGGCGCGAACAGGATCACCACGGCTGATTCGGCGGATTGGAACCAGCCGGCCGGCACCTCCCAGCCACCGATGCTCCGATCGGTGAAGTCGCGCGCGAAGAGGTTGAGCGACGTCGGTTGCTGCTCGAACGCCGACCAGAACACGACGGAAAAGAGGAAGAGCACGAGCACGACGGCGATGCGCCGCCGCTCGGTCGCGTCGAGACCGGCGAAGAAGAACAGGTAGGCGAAGTAACAGAGCGCCATCGCCAGAATCACGTACGTCATCGCACCAGCGACGGCGCGCGGCTCGATGTGGATGACGCCGGACATCGCGAGCAGGACGACGAGCGCGATCGTGCCGAGGAGAGCGAGCGCGAACGTTCGAGCCTGGCGCTGCTGGGCCGGTGATCCGGAAGGCGAGACCCCGATCGCGCCGAGCGTGGCGCCGGCGCGCGCGCGAAAGGTGATGAGCCCGACGAGCATGCCGACACCGGCCGCGCCGAAACCCAGGTGCCAGTTCACCTTCTCG
>DASVNI010000555.1:0-2005 GCA_036383935.1 Gemmatimonadaceae bacterium
CACCGCGTAGATCGCCCACGCCGCGGCGCAGAGCATCGGCGCGTCGGGCGTGGCGAGGACGAAGCCGACGGCGGCGAGCGGCATGCAGCACAGCAGCAGGACGGCGAGCTTCGCCGCGCCATCGCCGCCGAGCTCGCGCGACGTGAGCGCGACGGCGTAGATCGCGCCGGTGCCGGCGAGGATCGAGAAGAGGCGCACGCCGATCGCGTGGTCGCCGAGCAGGGCCGTCCCGGCACGCACGAGCACCGCGATCATCGGCGGATGGTCGAAGTAGCCGGCCATCAGCGTGCGCGACCAGTCCCAGTAGTACGTCTCGTCGGGGAAGAGCGGGACGATGGCGCCGATCGCGAGGCGCAGCAGCGTGGTGCCGGCGAGGATCTGGAGGGCTTGGCGCCAGGCGCGGGATTCGGTCACGTACCAAAAGTAACGCCGGACGAGAGCGGAGTACGAGTGGGAGGGATGAGTACGAGTCGGAGGGATGAGTACGAGAAAGTAGAACCGAGTTTGAGTGGGAGTCGTGGGAGCGGGAGTCGTGGGAGTGGGAGCACGGCATGGAAGGACGAGACCAGCTCCCCGCGCGCGACTCGCACACTCACTTCACTCACTTCACTCCCTCCCCCACTTACCCTCCCACTCAAACTCCCCGCTACTTTCTCATACGCATCCCTCCGACTCGTACTCATCTCTCCCCGCTGCTTTCAGAGAATGGCGAATCGTCTCGCGCAGGAAACCAGCCCCTACCTCCTCCAGCACGCGGACAATCCGGTGGACTGGTATCCGTGGGGCGAGGAGGCGCTCGGCCGGGCGCGCGCGGAGGACAAGCCGATCCTCCTCTCGATCGGGTACGCCGCGTGCCACTGGTGCCACGTGATGGCGCACGAATCGTTCGAGGACGCGGAAACAGCGCGCCTGATGAACGAGCGCTTTGTGAACGTGAAGGTCGATCGCGAGGAGCGGCCGGACCTGGATTCCGTGTACATGCAGGCCGTGCAGGCGATGACGGGACAGGGCGGCTGGCCGATGACCGTCTTCCTCACGCCCGCGGGCGAGCCGTTCTACGGCGGGACGTACTTCCCTCCCGAAGACCGCCACGGCATGCCGTCGTTCCGGCGGATCCTGCTGTCGATCGCAGACGCCTGGCAGACGAAGCGCGGCGACATCGCAAACTCGGCGGCGGCAATACGCGAGATGTACCAGGCGGCGGGACCGAGGACCAAGGACCGAGGACCGAAGACCGAGAACCAGCCGCACGTCACGGCGGACACACTCGCGCGCGCCACGAAAGACCTCTACGCCCGCTTCGAGCCGATGATGGGCGGGTTCGGCGGCGCGCCGAAGTTTCCGCACACGATGGCGCTCGATTTCCTCCTCCGGCGCTGGGCGCGCACCGGCGACGCGCACGCGCTGCACATCGCGACGCACTCGTTCCAGCAGATGGCGCGCGGCGGGATCTACGACCAGGCCGGCGGCGGGTTCCACCGGTTCGCGGTCGACGCGCGCTGGCTCGTCCCGCATTTCGAGAAGATGCTGTACGACAATGCCCTGCTCCTGAGGCTCGGCGCGCACCTCTACGAGGCTACGAAAAATGACGAAATCCGCGCTGCAACTGAAAAAGCAGGAGATTGGCTCGCGCGCGAGATGACATCGCCGGAAGGCGGCTTCTACTCGTCGCTGGATGCGGATTCGGAGGGCGAGGAGGGCAAATTCTACGTCTGGAGCTCGGGCGAGCTCGACTCGCTGTTGGGCGCTGATGCACCGCTGGTGAAGGCGTACTACGGCGCGACGGCGGGCGGCAATTTCGAGGGAAGCAACATCCTGAACATTCCCGCCGATCCATCCGAGATCGCGCAACGCTTCCACATAGACATTGCGACGCAATCCGCTGCTATCGCGCGCGCGAATCAAACCCTCATGCAACGACGCTCGCAGCGCGTGCGGCCAGGCTGCGACGACAAGATCCTCGCCGCGTGGAACGGACTCGCTCTACGCGGGATCGTGGAGGCTG
>DASVNI010000556.1:0-26233 GCA_036383935.1 Gemmatimonadaceae bacterium
CGGCGCGACCTTTCCGTATCCCATCTATAGCAAGTGGTTCTCGGATTACGCCGCGAAGACTGGCGTGAAGATCAACTACCAGTCGATCGGTTCGGGCGGCGGCATTCGCCAGCTCTCCGAGCAGACGGTGGACTTCGGCGCGACGGATGCGCCGATGTCCGACGCGGAGCTCACGAAGGCGAAGGGCGGCGCCGTGTTGCACATCCCGACCGTGCTGGGTGCTGTGGTCGTCACCTACAATCTTCCGCAGCTGACCAAGCCGTTGCGCCTCGACGGTGCGACGCTCGCCGACGTGTTCCTCGGCAAGATCACGAAGTGGAACGACGCACGGATCGCGGCGCTCAATCCGGGCACCAAGCTGCCCGACACGGACGTCCTCGTCGTGCATCGCTCCGACGGCTCGGGCACGAGCTATGTCTTCACCGACTACCTGGCGAGTGTGAGCCCGACGTGGGCGGCCAAGCCCGGTAAGGGAAAGGAAGTGCAGTGGCCCGTCGGTCTCGGCGGCAAGGGCAATGAGGGCGTCGCCGGTCAGGTGAAGCAGCTGCCGGGCTCGATCGGATACGTCGAGCTCGCGTACGCCAAGCAGAACAAGCTCGCCTTCGCCGACATCAAGAACGCGAAGGGACAGTTCGTGACGCCGAGCATCACGGCGGTGACCGCGGCGGCAGCGGGCGCGGCGGCCGCGCTGCCGGCCAACACGGACTATCGGGTGAGCATCGTCAACGCTGCCGGCGCTGGTGCGTATCCCATTTCGTCGTTCACGTGGCTGCTGGTATACAAGACGCAGCCCGATGCGGCGAAGGGGAAGAAGTTGCTCGATTTCGTGCGTTGGGCGCTCGTGGAGGGGGAAAAGTCGGCTGCGACGCTCGACTACGCCCCGCTTCCTCCCGCAATGGCTAAACAGTTGCTCAAGAGACTCAGCACGGTGAGCCTCGCGACGAAGTAGTTGGCGCAATAGCTTCAGGTCAGCCGTGAACCGGGGCAGCCACGACGTGGTTGCCCCCTCTGCTCCCCGCAGATCGCATCAACCCTCCACCGGCGACCCCATGATGTCCGACTCGCCCGCCGACCTCGACGTGCTCGCGCAGCTGACGCCGCGCCAGGACCGTCTCGAGGGAGCCCTGGTCCGCGCGCTGGTCGCCGGTGCGCCGAGGAGCGAGGTGCGGGAGATCGTGCGAGAGTACGCCGATCTCCTCACGATGCAGGGTGTGTCGCCCGATCAGACGATCGCCACGCTGCAGTCTGTCGCGCGTCGCGCGCGGCCGCGCATGCACGAGCGTGACGCATCGATTGCCGGTGATTCCGCCGACGACCGGCTGGCGCTCATCGCAAGGTGGTGCACGGCGTGGATCTATCGGCCGCACGGCACGCCGAGCGACACACGCGCGCAGCCGAATCGTCGCTGACCAGCGAGCGCGCGACGCCTGGCGCGCACGACGTCGGTGCCCGCATCGATCCCGATTCGGGACGCTTCAACGTCCGTCCCATCGCACAACACCTGCACGGCATCGGAGCGGCGCTCCCCCACCAGACGCTTCCCGCCGACAGCCTTCACCTCACGTCGAGCGAGAAGCGGGCGATCATCGCCTTTCTCGGCGCGTTGACCGACACCAGCCGCACGACCGGCAGACCGGCCGCGCCGGGCCAGCTGGCTAGAGGAACATCCCCGTCAACGCGGCAGATCGTCCGATGAGCTGATCGATCCGCCTGCCGTTCGTGGGCGCGCTCTCTGCCTCGACGACGCTCGCGACGTCGTGCTCGCACGCGAACGCCAGACGGAAGTTGCCGTTACGCGCTTCGCGCCAGTAGCGGACGAGCGCACGAATCGTATCCATCGCGCCTTCGTCGAGCGCGGTCACGCCGTGGAGGTCCAGGCGCAGCGTACGCACGTGCTGCGGGATGTCGCGGCAGAGGCCGCGAAGCGGGAACGCGTCGCCGCCGGCGAGCCGGCCGGAGAGGTAGAGAGTGGCCGAGCTGTCGCTCACTTCGAGCGCGTGCAGCAGGCGATTGGTCACAGTTCCGAGCCCCGTTGAGGTGTGCTCGAAGGCTCGCGCCGGTGCGCAACGATGCACCGGATGGAAGGCAGCGGTTGTGTAACGCCGAAGTGAGCTCAGCTGACCCCGGGCAGCCATACCCCTATGGTGGTGCCCCGTCCCACCGCGCTCGTGGCCTCCACGCGGCCACCATGCGCCTCGGCGAGGTGTCGCACGATGGCGAGGCCCAACCCGGTTCCGCCCTCGGCGCGCGAGCGGCCCGAGTCGACGCGATAGAACCGCTCGAAGATGCGCGGGAGATGCTCGGGTGCGATCCCGATGCCCGTGTCGCTCACGTCGACCCAGACGCCGCCGTCCGCGGCACGCGTGCGCAGCGTGACGCCACCCTCGCGGGTGTAGCGCACGGCGTTCTCTACGAGGTTCGTGACGATCTGTCGGAACGCCGTCGGATCGACGCGCACGTGCGCGGCGCCGGGTGCCACGTCCGCGACGAGTGTCAGCCCCTTCTTCGACGCCGCGCCCTGGAGCGCGGTGAACACGTCGCTCACGATGCCGGCGACGTCCACCGTGGCCACATTCGGCCGCCACCCGCCGCTCTCGATGCGCGAGAGATCGAGCAGGTCGTCGACGATGCGCTGCATCCGCGTCGCGTTGTCGCGGATCGTTTCCACGAAGCGTTGGCGCTGCTCCGAGGGGATCCCGTCGTCGAGCAGCGTCTCGGCGTAGCCGCTCACCGCGGTGAGGGGCGTCTTGAGCTCGTGCGACACGTTCGCCACGAAGTCGCGGCGGATCGTCTCCAGACGCCGCAGCACGGTGAGGTCCAGCACCGTGACCACGCCGCCTCCGGTGCGAAGGGGGCGCGAGGCGACGGCCACGGTGCGGTCGTGCATCGCGATCTCAGTCGGCGGCATGCTCGTGCCGAGGCTCGCCTGCTCGATCGCCTCGCGCAGCGTGTGTTCGCGCGGGAGCAGCTCGCGCGCGAAGGGCAGAGGCGCCTGCACGCCGAGCAGGGTGCGAGCGCGCTGATTGATGCGGATCACCATCCCACGCTCGTCCACCGCGAGCACGCCTTCCTCCAGCGACTCGAGCACGGCGGTCATCAGCTGATCGTCCGCCTCGAGGGCGTCGAGGCGGGTGGAGAGCTGCTCGGCCATGCGGTGCAGGGCAGTGGCGAGGTCGCCGATCTCACCGGGCGCGGAGAGTGCCGGCCGCCGCGCGAGATCCCCGGCGGCGATGGCGCGTGCGACGTCGCGCAGCTCGACGACCGGCTGCGAGATGCTGCGCGCGAAGAGAAATGCGAGAGCGAGCGCGCCCAGCAGTGCGAGAACTCCGCTCGCGAGAACGTCGCGCTGCGCGCCGCGGACGATCTCGTCCAGGCGGCCCGTCGTGAGCGACACCCGCACGTAGCCCAGCGGGTGCTTCTGCGCGACGTACATCTCTTCGTCCCCGGCCGACGCGCTGAGGCGGAGCGACACGCCTAGCCCGTGCTCTCGTGCCCCGACGATCTCCGGCCGATTGTAGTGGTTCTCCAGCCGGCGGCGTGCGTCCGGTCCGAACTCGGCGTCGCCGACGACCACGCCAGTGCTGTCGACGAGTGTCACACGGTAGCCAAGCGCATCCCCCGCGCGATGAGCCAGCGAATCGGGATCGACGCCGGGCTGCCATTCTGTCGCAACCACGCGTCCCACTCGAGCCAGCTCGTCCTGCTTCTCCTCGACCAGCCGGCTGCGGAGTCGCCCGCCCGCGATCAGCACCACCGCGGCCACCATCGCCGTCACGACGACGAGGGAGCCGGCGAGGAGCCGACGTGCGAGCGTCACGCCGGTCTGCTCTGAGGCACCCGGAGCCGGTATCCGAAGCCGCGCACGGTCTCGATCATGTCGCCGGCCGCCCCGAGCTTGGCCCGCAGCCGCTGCACGTGCATGTCCACCGTCCGCGTCTGGATGTCCGGCGCGGCTTCCCAGACCGTCTCGAGCAGATGCGCGCGTCCCTGCACGCGGCCGCGCCGCTCGGCGAGGGTGAGCAGCAGCTTGAACTCGGTCGGGGTGAGCTCGATCGGCGTCCCGTCCACCTTCACCTGGTGGGCGCCGAGATCGATCTCGATCGCGCCGAGCTGGAGGCGGTCGCGGCTCGTCGCCCCACCCGCACCGACCCGTCGCAGGATCGCGCCCACGCGGAGCACGAGCTCCTGCGGGCTGAATGGCTTCGTCAGGTAGTCGTCGGCGCCAAGCGAGAGACCGTGGATCCGATCGGGTTCCTCGCGCCGAGCGGTCAGCATCAGCACCGCCACGTCGCGCGTCGGCTCGTTGGCGCGGATCTGCTCGAGCACCTCGTATCCCGTCATCCCCGGCAGCATCAGGTCGAGCACGAGGAGCGAGGGACGCTCGCGGCGCACGGCGTCGATCGCCTCCGTGCCGGAGCTCGCCGTCGACACGCGATAGCCCGCCTTCGCCAGGTGATACGCGACGAGGGCGACGATGTCCGGCTCGTCGTCCACGACGAGCACGCGCTCTCCCGAGGTCGCCGTCGTCATCGCACGCTGGCCGGTTGGAGACGATGGATGATCTTCGCGACGATCATCTCGATCGCCACCGGGTTGTGTCCACCACGCGGTACGATCACGTCCGCGTAGCGCTTGCTCGGCTCCACGAACTCCAGATGCATCGGTTGGACGGTCGACAGATACTGGTCCAGGATCTCCGGCAGGGGCCGGCCACGCTTCACCATGTCCCGTTTGATCCGGCGAATCAACCGGATATCCGGGTCGGCGTCCACGAAGACTTTCACGTTGCATAGGTCACGCACCCGGGGGTCGACGAAAAGCAGGATGCCGTCGATGACGATCACATCCGCCGGCGGGATCTTCACCACTTCGCTGCTGCGAACGTGGTCCTGAAAATCGTAGACGGGCTTCTCGACTGACCGACCCTCGGCGAGCTCGGCGAGCTGCCGCACCAGGAGATCCCAGTCGAACGCGTTCGGGTGGTCCCAGTTGATCGCCTTGCGCTCTTCGAGCGGCAGGTGAGAGTGGTCGAGGTAGTACGCGTCCATGTCGATGAACGCGACCGACGCATCTCCGAGCGCCGCCGCGACGTTGCGCGCCACGGTGCTCTTCCCGGAGCCGGTCCCTCCCGCCACACCGATGATCAGTGGATTCACCGGAGGACGATCGGATGCGCCGTGCTCGTCTCGCGCTGAAAGCTGGCCGAGCGGGCCGATGCGGTGCAGAGGGCCTGTGTCACAGTCATGTATAGACCGGGCGCGGGAAAACTCGGGATCGGGTCAAGTGTGTCGGGCGGTTGCTGGTGCGTCAACCGGATCGGCGCTCCCCGGCTCCGCGACGCCCGACTAGCTTCTCTCCATGCGGAACCGAACGTACTCGACCGTCGCTGCGGCCCTCCTCGCGGCGGCGTGCGCACACCCAGCTTCGTCCATCCCCCGTGCCGAAGCGGCCCCCGCGGGAGTGGACCTCGTCGTCGCGGCGACGACCGACATCCACGGCCGAGTCCGTGGGTGGAACTACGACACCGATCGCCCTGACTCCGCCGTCGGTCTCGCCCGCGCGGCGACGATCGTCGACTCCCTTCGCCAGGCGTCCGGAGGACGCCTGGTTCTGATAGACGCCGGCGACATCACGCAGGGCAACGCGATCGCCTACGTCGCGGCGCGAGCATCCCGCGATTCCGGCCCCACGCCGGTGATCGCCGCGATGAACGCGATGCGCTACGACGCGGCGGCGGTCGGCAATCACGACTTCAACTACGGCGTGCCGTACCTCGAGCGGAACCTCCGCCAGGCGAAGTTCCCGTTGCTGGCCGCCAACGTCCGCCGAGCCGACGGCCGGCGCCTCGTTCCGGCCTGGACGATGGTGGAGCGCGCGGGCGTGAAGGTCGGCATCGTCGGCGCCACGACACCCGGCTCGATGGTGTGGGACCGCGACAACCTTCGCGCGGCGAAGGTCGTTGTGGGCGACATCCTGCCGGCCGTACGACTCGGCGTGGATTCGGCGCGGGCCGCCGGCGCGGACGTCGTGGTCGTGACGATGCACAGCGGACTCGGTGAGCCGGCGACGTACGACACCGTCTCGACCGGCCTGCCGAGCGACAACGTGGCCGCGCGCGTCGCCCGTGAGGTGCCCGGCGTCGACCTGGTCGTCTACGGCCACTCGCACAAGGAGATGGCCGACACGTCGATCAACGGCGTCCTCCTGGTGCAGGCGAAGAACTGGGTGCAGAGCGTCGCCGCGGCGCACCTGCAGCTCGCGCGGGACAACGGCCGCTGGCGCGTGACCAGCAGAACCGGAACGCTGATCCACACCGCCGGCCACGCCGAGTCGCCCACCGTGCTCGCGGCGACCGAGGCGGCGCATCGCGCTGCGGTCGCGTGGGTCACGACACCGCTCGGACGTACGGACGTCGCGTGGCGCGCCGACTCGGCGCGCGTGACGGATACGCCGCTCCAGGACTTCGTGCTCGAGGTCATGCGCCGTGCCGCGCACGCCGACCTCGCGGCGGGTGCCGCGTTCTCGCTCGATGCGTCGCTGGATTCCGGCGCGATCACCGCGGCGCGGATGCAGGCGCTCTATCCGTACGACAACACCGTGCGCGCGATCCGCATCAGCGGAAAGCAGCTGCGCGAATATCTCGAGCAGAGTGCGCGCTACTACACCGTCGATGCGACGGGCGCGCCGAAGGTGAACCCCGAGATCCCGGGCTACAACTTCGACATGCTCGCCGGCGCGGATTACGTGCTCGACGTCTCCCGCCCCACCGGTGAGCGCGTCACGCGCCTTGAGGTGCGGGGCCGAGCAGTTGCTCCGAGGGACAGCTTCACTCTCGCGCTGACGAACTACCGCCAGACGGGCGGCGGTGGATACACGATGATCGTCGGAGCGCCGGAGGTCTACCGTTCGACGGAAGACGTGCGGCAGCTCCTCACGGACGAGGTGCGGCGCGCCGGCGTCCTCCGTCCGCAGGACTACTTCACGCGCAACTGGCGCATCGAGCCGGCGAGTGCCGTGTCCTCGCTGTACCGCGAGCTGCGTGGCGCTGTCGGACCAGTTGCCGCCGGTGCGCCGCGCGCAGCGGGGAAGGACACCATTCCGCTCGCCCGTCGTACGCCGCGGCCCCCGACGCGGCTACGCATCCTGGGAACGAATGACTTCCACGGCGCGCTCGAGCCGCGCGTCGATTCGCGCGGGGTTCGGCGCGGCGGTGCGGCCTATCTCGCGGCGGCGATCCGCCGCGCGGCGGCCGAGTGTGCGCCGCCGCAGTGCCAGGTGCTCCTCGTGGATGGTGGCGACGAGTTCCAGGGGACGCTCGCCTCCAACCTCGCCTTCGGTAAACCGATCACGGGCATCTTCAACGAGCTCGGATACGCTGCGGCCGCGCTGGGGAACCACGAGTTCGACTGGGGGCAGGACACGCTCCGCGCCCGGATGCGCGACGCGCACTATCCCTTCCTCGGGGCCAACGTCCGCTTCTCCGATGGCCGCGACGTGCCGTGGATTCGCGACGATACGCTCGTCACCCGCGGACCGCTCAAGATCGGCATCATCGGGCTCGCCTCCGTGACGACTGCTTCCACGACGTTGGCGCGCAACGTCGCCGATCTCCGCTTCCTGCCGCCGGGCCCCATCGTCGACAGCCTCGCGCGCCAGCTGCGCGCCCGCGGCGCGGACTACGTGATCGTGCTCGCGCACGATGGCGCCTTCTGCGAGCGCGGCACCTGCAAGGGCGAGATCATCGACATCGCCCAGTCGTTCAGAGAACCGATCGACGCGATCATCAGCGGCCACACGCACTCGCTGGTCAACACGACGGTCGCCGGAATTCCTATCGTTCAGGCGTATTCGAGTGGAACGGCGCTCGACGTCGTCGACCTCGGCCCCGACGGCGTCACGACGAAGGTGCGCAACGTACTCCCCGATTCGATCGCCCCGGACCCGGCCGTCGCGGCGCTCGTCAGCCAGGCGATGGCCCGCGTCGCGCCGATCATCAATCAGCCGATCGCGCGGATCGCCGAGACGCTCACCCGCTCCGACACCGGTCCACAGCAGTATCCCCTCGGCAACCTGATCGCCGACGGACTGCGATTCGCCGGGAAGGGAGACGTGGCGGTGATGAACAACGGCGGTATCCGCACCGATCTGCGCGCCGGCACCGCCACCTACGGATCGCTGTTCGAGCTCCAACCGTTCGGCAACACGCTCTACCGCATCACGGTCACCGGCGAGGCGCTGCGCGCCTACCTCGAGCGTCTCGTCGCGCGCAACGATCCACGGTACCACGTCTCCGGTGTTCAGCTGACATACGATCCTGCTGGCGCGCCGGGCGCTCGTCTTCGCAGCGCCACGCTGGCCGACGGCCGGCCGATCGATCCCGCCGCGCAGTATCGCATCGTCCTCAACAACTTCATGGCCGAGGGCGGGGAAGGGCTGGGGCTGAGCGCCGGTGCCATCAAGAGCGAGCACCTCTCCACCATCGACCTCGACGCGCTGGTGTCGTACCTGCGGACGCTCCCGCAACCCGTGCGCGCGCCGACCGAGGTTCGCATCCGCCCCACAGGAGCAACGCGATGAGCGATACGATGCGCGTCTTCGTGAATGGTGTCGGCTACGATGTCGCCGTTGGTGGCACTGCGTACGATGCCGTCGGGCTGCACGATGCGGACGAGGCGCGTGCACTGCGCGAGGGCGGGGTGCTCGTGACCGACAGCCGCGGCCTGCCCATCGACCCGGATGCGCCGATGTTCAACGGCGCCGTGCTGCGCACGATCCCGAATCGTGGCCGCGACGCCGCCGACCCAGCTGCTCGCTTCGAAGGATGACCGCTCCGTTCGACCGCGAGCTGTTGCGGCTCCTTCCGAAGGCCGAGTTGCACTGCCACCTCGACGGCTCGCTCCGCCCCGCGACGATGATCGAGCTCGGGCACGAGCATGGGAAGCCGATGCCCACGCCCGACGCCGGCTCGCTTCGCGAGTTCATGCGGGTGGACGACGCGCGGCATCTCGAGGACTACCTCGAGCGCTTCGCCATCACGTTGTCGGTGATGCAGACCGAGTCGGCGCTCGAGCGCATCGCCTTCGAGCTGGCGGAGGATGCCGCCGCCGACGGGGTGCGCTACATCGAGGTGCGCTACGCGCCGGTGCTCAACACGCGCGAGGGGCTCACGCTCGAGCAGGCGGTCGAGGCACCACTGCGTGGCCTGGCGCGCGCCGAGCGTGAGCACGGCGTAGTCGGTCGCGTGATCGTCTGCAGCCTGCGCCACATGCCGCTCAGCGTCTCGCAGGAGCTCGCCGAGCTCGCCGTCGCGTACCGGCATCACGGTGTCGTCGGATTCGATCTCGCCGGCGGCGAGGTCGGCAACCCGGCGCGGGCCCACGCGCCGGCCTTCGAGTACGCGCGCTCGCACGATCTGCCCTGTACCTGTCACGCCGGCGAAGGGGACGACGCGAGCTCGGTACGCGAGGCGATCCACGTCTGCGGTGCGCACCGGATCGGCCACGCGACGCGACTCATCGAGGACACCTCGCTCACCGACTACTGCAACGACCGCCGGATCCCGCTCGAGATCTGTCTCACGAGCAACGTGCAGACCCGCGCCGCGCGGTCCTACGCGACGCATCCGTTCCGCGAGTACTTCAACCGCGGGTTGAACGTCGTGCTCAACACCGACAATCGGCTCATGAGCGGCACGACGCTCACCGACGAGTACGTGCACGCGGCGCAGTCGCTCGAGTTCACCTTCGACGAGCTGGCCGAAGTCGCGCTCAACAGCTTCGAGAGCGCCTTTCTCCCCTATCCGGAGCGGGTGCGGCTCGCCGCGCAGGCGCGGGCAGAGATCGCGGCCCTCCGGTCGCGCGGCGCGTGAGCGGCGACGCACGCTTCGACGCGGACGCGGCGCACCGCGCCGCGGAGGTGGTACGGCGTCACCTCGGCCCGATCGACGAACCGGTGCTCGCGATCGTGCTCGGCTCCGGCCTGGGCGGGCTCGCGGGACGCATCGAGAACGCGGCGGCCATCGCATTCGACGAGGTGCCGGGCTTCTCGGCGGCGACGGTCGCGGGACATGCGGGCCGTCTCATCGTCGGACGACTGGCCGGACGCCCGATCGTCGCGCTCGCCGGCCGCTTTCACATGTACGAGGGACACCCCGCCGCGCAGGCCGGCTTTCCCGTGCGCGTGCTGCACGCGCTCGGCGCACGGACGCTGTTCGTCTCCAACGCCGCCGGCGGGATCAACCCCGCGTTCACGCCCGGCGATCTGATGGTCGTGACCGATCATCTCAATCTCATGTTCCGCAATCCGCTCCAGGGAACGCTCGTCGCCGGCGACCTGCGCTTCCCCGACATGAGCGAGCCGTACGATCGCGCGCTGTCCGCGCTGCTGCGCGATCAGGCGGCGTCACTCGGCATCACGATGCGCGAGGGCGTCTACTGCGGACTGCTCGGCCCCACCTACGAGACGCCCGCCGAGGTGCGGATGCTGCGCGAGCTCGGCGCTGACGCCGTCGGCATGTCCACCGTGCCCGAGGTCGTCGTGGCGCGCGCGATGGGAATGCGCGTCGCCGGCGTGAGCTGCATTACGAACCTCGCCTCCGGCGTCTCGACGACGCCGCTCTCGCACGCCGAGGTCATCGAGACGACCACGCGCGTCGCTTCGCAGTTCGAGACGATCGTCGAGCGGTTCACCGCCGCACTCTGAGCAGTTGGTGAGTGGTGGAAGTGGGTGGTGCAGGGCAGTCACCCCCAACCACCCACTCCCCACCCCCCACCATCGGTCGTGACATCACGATCGCTCGTCGCCGTGTAACGAACCGGCGACGCCCTGTGTAACGGCCCGTGACCGAACCGTGGCCGAACACGGATGGGATCGATACTGGACGGACCGAACTATCGAGCACGAATCACGACTCGAAGTCTCCCTCCGGTTCCCATAACGATGCTGATGCGATCCTCATTGATTCGCCGGCTAGCGTTTCTTCTTCTTCTTCTCGTCGTCGCGCTGCCGTGTGGGCTGTCCGCTCAGCGCGAAACTCAGGCGTCTGCGGGCCGAATCGTCGGCCGCATCATCGACGCGGCGTCCGGCGTAGGCATCGCCGATGCCGGTGTGCAGGTCGTCGGCACGACGATCGGCGGCCGCTCGGGCGTCGACGGCCGCTTCGCCCTCGTCAACGTGCCGGCCGGCACGGTGACGATCCAGGTGCGCCGCATCGGCTTCGCCACCAAGCAGGTCACGGGCCTCGTGCTCGAAGCGGGTAGGTCGCTGGAGCAGAACGTCAGCCTCACCGCCGCGACCATCATGCTGGAGACGCAGGTCACCACCGCCTCGCGCGAGCGCGGATCCGTCAGCGACGCGCTCGATGCGCAGCGCACGGCGGTCGGCGTCGTCAGCGCAGTCACCGCCGAGCAGATCTCGAAGAGCCCCGATGGCGATGCCGCGCAGGCGGTGAAGCGCGTGAGTGGCGTCACGGTGCAGGATGGCAAGTACGTCTTCGTCCGCGGCCTCGGCGAGCGTTATACGACGAGCTCGCTCAACGGTGCGCGCGTGCCGAGCCCCGAGCCGGAGAAGCGCGTCGTGCCGCTCGACATGTTCCCGGCGGGCCTCGTCCAGACGATCACGACGACCAAGACCTTCACCCCCGAGCAGCAGGGCGACTTCAGCGGCGCGTCGGTGGACATCAAGACGAAGGAGTTCCCCGTCACGCGCTCCACCGTCTTCCAGTTCGGCAGCGGATATTCGCCCGGCGCCACGGGGTCGCGGCTGCTCTCCGCCACGGGTGTCGGCGGCGAGGGCTTCGCGATGGTGAACCACAATCGCGACCTGCCGCAGGTCGTGCGGAGCCTCGGCAACTTCCAGAACATCAACCTCAACCAGGGCGACATGAACTACCTGGTGGGGACCTTCCGCAACTCGTGGACGCCGAAGGTCGCGACCGGCTCGCCGCTGTTGAACGGTTCGATGTCGGTCGGTGGCAACGATCCGATCCTCTTCGGACACCGCGTCGGCTACCTGTTCTCGGGTACCGTCTCGTCGGGCACCGATCTGAAGGACGGACAGGTGCGCGCCCTCGCCGATCGCGGCACGACCAAGGGTGAGACCGTCGAGATCGACCGCTTCACCGGGTCGACGACGAGTCAGAGCATCCTCTGGGGCGGCCTGACCAATCTGAGCACGCTGATCAACGAAGGCTCGCGCATCTCGTTCAACGGTCTGTTCAACCGCTCGGCCGACAACGAAGCGCGCGTCGAGACCGGATCGTTCGCTGCGGACGCCATCCCGGTGCAGATCACGCGCATGCAGTACACGGAGCGCGGCGTCTACTCCGGGCAGCTCACCGGCGAGCACCAGATCGGGTCGATGCACCGCTTCGACTGGTCGGCCACCTCGAGCGGCGTACGTCGCTACGAGCCGGATCGCTCCGCCTTCGTGCAGACGATCGATCAGGATACGCCCGGCGGGCCGCAGGTGCTTCGCTGGTACAGCGGCGGCAGCGGCAGCGCCGTGCGCACCTACTCCGACCTCAATGAGAACAGCCACGAGTACTCGGCGAAGTACACGCTGACCTTCGGGAAGGCGGGTGCGCCCACGGTCATCAAGCTCGGTGGTCTGTCGCGCCACACGTCGCGCGATGCGCAGAGCCTCTCCTACGCCATCAGCGCGCGCAACCTCACGCCGGAGCAGCTCGCGCTTCCCCTCGAGCAGATCTTCGACGGCCGATTCAGTGCGCCGGACGCGCAGTACTTCAACGTCGGACCCCTCTCGCAGGGCGGATCGTACACGGCGCGCGACCGGTTGACGGCGGGCTTCGTCATGGCGGACGTCCCGATCTTCTCGGCGCTCCATGCGGTCGGCGGCGTGCGGTACGAGAGCGACAACCTCGAGGTCGGCGCCGTCTCCACGCTCGGCTCGCCCGTCAACACGGTGAAGAAGTGGAACGACGTGCTTCCCTCACTCGGGCTGAACTTCCAGGTCACGCAGCGGCAGCAGCTGAGGCTCTCCGGTTCGCGCACCCTCGCACGTCCCGAGTACCGCGAGCTGTCGCCGATCATCAGCCGCGACGTCGTCGGCGGCGAGAACGTGCAGGGTGACGAGAACCTGTCTCGCACGCGCGTCACGAACGTCGACGCGCGCTGGGAGTTCTATCCGAGCGCCAGCGAGATCCTGAGCGTCGCCCTTTTCGCGAAGAAGTTCGATCTGCCCATCGAGCGCGTGTACGGCTCGGGAAGCGGCGGCACGAGCTTCGTGTTCTACACCAACGCGGAGAGCGCCGACAACTACGGTGTCGAGCTCGAGCTGCGGAAGCATCTCGGCGCGCTGGGCAGGTTCTTCGAGCCGCTCACCGCGTTCAGCAACGTCACGGTCATGCAGAGCCAGATCCACCTGTTCGACAGCACCAAGGCATCGGCGACGAACCTCAGCCGCCGGATGGTTGGCCAGGCGCCGTACGTCCTGAACACGGGACTCACGTACGCCTCTCGCAGCGGTGGCTCCTCCGCCACGCTGCTGTTCAACCGCGTCGGCGAGCGCATCGCGGCCGCAGGCGGCACGCCGCTTCCCGACGTCATTGAGCAATCGCGCAACGTGCTGGACTTCTCGCTCCGCCAGACGATCAGCGCCGGCGTGATGCTGCGGATGGACATGAAGAATCTGCTCGACTCGCCGTACCAGGTGCGGCAGGGCACGGTGGAGCGCGAGTTCTATCGCGCCGGCCGGATCGTGGGGCTCGGTCTCCAGTGGCAACGCTGATGTGCGTGGGCTGCAATGGTCCCGTCGCTCGCGACGAGACCATTGCGGTCGCGTGACGCGTTCGTGACCACCGCGTAACGCGCTCCGAACACGCCGACCGTTGATTCGTGCGTGGCGACCTCCGCCGCGTTTCCTGTTCGATCACACACGATTCATCACTCCCTCTCGAGGATTGGCATGACGCTCATTGGTCGGGCACTCGCCGCGTCGGCGGCAGTGCTCATGCTCGGCGCCGTCGCATGCGGTAGCGACAGCAGCTCTGGCCCAACCACAGTCACCCCCGTACTGGGTCTCGCGGCGACGCCGAAAGGCACGACGTCCATCGACCTCACGTTCAACAGCACCGCCGGCGACGCCAGCTACGACGTCGAGCGCGCCGAGGGCACTGGAGCGTTCGCGGCGGTTGGTACGGTGCCGGCGCCGTCGGCCGCCGGCCCGGTGACTTTCAGCGACACCGGTCTCAAGGTGAGCACGGCGTACCGCTATCACGTCTTCACCAACCGTGGCGGCCAGCGCAGCGTTGCCTCGGGTGAGGCCACGGCAACGACGAAGAACTTCGGTTTCGCCTCCGCGACGATCAACACGGACATCACCGCGAGCCGCACGCTCTACGCCGATACGGCCTATACCCTCTCCGGCTTCATCCACGTCGCCAATGGCGCGGTGCTGACGATCCAGCCCGGCACCAAGGTGTACGGCGACTATAACACCGTCGGCTCGGCGCTCATGATCATGAAGGGCGCCAAGATCCAGGCCGTCGGCACGGCGTCGGCGCCGATCGTCTTCACGTCGTCGCGCGCCACGGGTCAGCGCCAGCCGGGCGATTGGGGCGGCCTGCTCCTCGTCGGGAACGGCATCAACAACCGCTCCGGCGTCGTCAACGTCGAGGGCACGGGCACGGACGGCAACACCGTCGTCGGCGGTAAGAACTACACGGTGCAGTACAACGGCGGCACCGTCGCGACGGACAACTCGGGCACGCTGAAGTACGTCCGCGTCGAGTTCGCCGGCTTCGCCCCGCTCCAGGACCAGGAGTTCAACTCGTTCACCTTCTGCGCCCTCGGCTCGGGCACGCGTGCGTCGTATCTCGAGTCGCTCAGCCCCCTGGACGATGCGTACGAGTTCTTCGGCGGCGGTTTCGACATCGATCACCTGATCGCGTTCGAGACGGCTGACGATACGTTCGACATGTCGGAGGGCTGGCAGGGACGCATGCAGTACCTGATCGGCATCAACACCGTGCAGCTCACGCCGCGCACGGGCGCCGGCTTCTACTCGGTGGACATCGAGGGCATCGAGAACGACGGCTGCAACGGCACGGGCTGCGATCTCGGCTTCAACTCGACGCCCTTCACCATCCCGCTCGTCGCGAACTTCACGCTCATCGGCTGCGGTCAGGCCTCCTGCGTGGGTGCGAGCGGCGGCCACGGCATGATGTTGCGTCGCGGCACCGGCGGCTACTACGTGAACGGTGTCGTCGCGCGGTGGCCAACCGACGGTATCTCGCTCCGCGATCAGGCGACGTACGACCGCGCCGGCGCGACGCCGACGCCGTCCGCCACGGCTGATCTCCAGCTGAAGAACATCTTCTTCGCCGAGGTCAACGGAAAGCTGTTCCAGCCGGTGTCCGCGTCGCAGTTCGAGCTCGACTCGACGGCGAACAGCCTGAAGCTGAGCACCGCTACGGCGGCGTCGATCTTCACCACCATCCCGGCCGTCGGGACGGCTCCGACCGACATCTCGTCGTTCGACTTCACGCCGGTCGCGGCCTCGCCCATTGCCACGGGTGGCCTCAACGCCTTCGCCGGCGCCATCGCCACCAAGGCCGGTACCTTCGTGACCCCCACGGCCTACCAGGGCGCTGTTGCCCCCGGTGGCGCGGACAAGTGGTGGGCTGGCTGGACCACGTATTCTCGCAACTGATTCTGCGTGACTTCGCACGGAGTCGCCGGTCGGCTGGCCGGCGGCTCCGTGCGCGTTGAAACCACACTGATGACTCTCGAGATGCTTCGCGTCGCTCCCTCGCGCTTCGCTTCCCTGATCCTCCTTGGGACCCTCGTCACCGCGTGCCACGACCAGCCGCGGTCGAACGAGGCGCCCGCCACGACACCCGTGGCGCTCGTCGCCAACGCTGCACCCGCCATGAGCGATTCGGCGCGCGCCGATGAGTTGCGCCGTGCGCGCCAGGATTCGATCAACCGGACCCTCCCTGGCTACGTCGTCGACTCCATCTTCCCGGTCGAAGAGGAGCTTCGTCGCTTTCGTAAAGCGCTCGGCGGAGACAGCGCGCTCGTCTTCAACGGCGGCAGCCCCTCGCGTGATGCGCTCATCCGCCGCTTCGTCACCGCACTGGCGGCGAGCGACACCAACGAGTTCCGCAACATGGTCGTGCACGGACGGGAGTTCGCGGATCTCTACTATCCGGTTTCGCCCTACTCGCGCGCGCCATACCGCCAGCCGCCGCAGCTCGCCTGGAGCCTGATCCAGAATCCGAGCACCGACGGCCTCACGAAGCTCCTGCGCACCATGGGCGGGAAGCCGATCACCTACGTGGCGCACAAGTGCGACCCGAAGGTCGTGCGCGAGGGTCGAATCACGCGCTACTCCGGCTGCATCGTGCAGATCGCCGACGCGAAGGGCGACACGACGACGCGGCTGATGTTCGGCTCGATCGTGGAGCTCGGCGGCGTGTACAAATTCCTCAGCTACACCAATCGGCTGTGATCCAGCGAGGCCTCGCCCTCTGCACGGCGCTCGCGGCGACGCTGGCCTGCGCCGCGAAGGAGCCGTCACCTCGCAAGTCGGGTAGCGCGGACCTCGTTGGCGCGGGTGCGACCTTCCCCTATCCGCTCTATCGCGCCTGGTTCTCCGAGTTCGAGCGGCGCGAGGGAGTCCGCATCAACTACTTCGCCGTCGGTTCATCGGAGGGGGTGCGACTCCTCGAGCGCAGCGAGGCCGACTTCGCGGCGACGGACAAGCCGTCCATCGCGCGCGCCGCTGCGGGACGCACGCAATGCGGGCGCGTCGTGATCCCCATGGTGCGCGGCCCGCTCGTCGTCGGCTATCATCTCCCGCCATCGCCCGACTCTGCCGTCGCGTTGCGGCTCGATGTCGCCACGCTCGCCGACATCTTCTCGGGTCGTGTGAAGCGGTGGAACGACGCACGCATCCGCGCGCTGAACCCCGGCCGTTCGCTCCCCGCCGTGCCGATCGTCGTCGTGCACCGCGCCGACGGAAGCGGCACCAGTCGCGCCTTCAGCGATTTCCTCTCGACGAGCGGGCGTTGGACCGTCAGCCACGCCGGCGATACGAGCGAAGTGCAGTGGCCGCTCGGAATTCCTGCCGAAGGCAACGCGGGCGTCGCGCTCGAGGTGAAGGTGAGAATCGGCGCGATCGGCTACATGGAGCTCAGCTACGCCCGACAGAATCGCCTCGCCGTGGCCGCGGTCCGCGGCGGTGCAGGGGACTTCGTGCTCCCCGGCGCCGGCGCGACCGGCTATCCCGCGACCGCGGTGACCTGGCTGGTGCTCGAGCCCAGTCGCATGACCGCCGATCGGGCCGAGAAGTTCGTCGCGTTCGTCCGCTGGGCACAACGCGAGGGATCGCCCCAGGCGCGCGAGCTCGAGTACAGTCAGCCCGAGCCCGACTCCATCGCCTACTACGATACGCTGCTGAGTCGGATTCCCTTCGAATCCTGCGCCGCTATGCGAAGTGATTCAGCGGCCCGTGCCCTGAGCCAAGACCCGGCGCGCTGACCAGCGCGCGCCGAACGTATTCCAGCCCGAGCTCCACGGCGTCTTCCAGCGGAACGCGCAGCGCCAGCGCTGCCGCAATGGCGGCCGAGAGGGTGCAGCCCGTGCCGTGCGTGCTGGTGGTGTCGACGCGTGCGTGCGTGAAGCGTCGCACCGTACGCCCGTCGAACAACACGTCCACCAGCTCGGCGTCCCCGTCGAGATGTCCCCCCTTCACGAGCGCGGCGCGCGCGCCCCGCTTCGTCACCAGCGCGCGCGCCGCACGCTCCATCGCGGCGACATCCATCGGGCGCTCTCCCGTCAGGATCGCCACCTCGTCGAGGTTCGGCGTCCCGAGCGACGCGAGTGGAAAGAGCTCGTCGACGATCGCCGAAACGGCGTCGGGTTCGAGCAGGGGATCGCCCGACGTCGCGACCATCACGGGATCGAGCACGTAGGGCCGCAGCGCGTGCGCGCGCATGCCATCGGCGACGGCGCGGACGACCTCGGCGTCGCCCAGCATCCCGGACTTGATCGCCGCCGGCCGCAGGTCCGCCGCGACAGCGTCGATCTGCGCGCGACCGAGTGCGGGCGACACGCGCTCCCACGCCCGCACGCCGAGCGTGTTCTGCGCCGTCACCGCCGTGATGGCCGACGTCCCGAACACGCCGAATCTCGTGAACGTCTTCAGGTCGGCCTGGATTCCGGCGCCACCGCCGGAGTCGGAGCCGGCGATCGTCAGCGCGATCACGCGTGGAGAATCCGCCATGAAACGAAAGATGCGCCGCGTGACAGCGCGGCGCATCTCGATTCCCGAATACCGATCCTGAGCTAGCGCGACGCGCGCGGCGTCGGAGACGGCGGCAGCGACTGGATGCGCTTCTTGAACGACTGATATTGCGGCGAGTCCGTGCGCAACGTCCGCAGGATTGCAGGGTTGATCTGGGCGATCTGCGCCCGCGTCGCCGCGATGCGATCCTCCTCCAGTGGGTGCGTCGCGAACCAGCCTTCGACGGCCGAAGGATTCGACTGACGCTCGGCGATCAGGATCTCGAACATCTGCGGGATGCCGTTCGGGCTGATGCCGGCGCGCACCACGTTCTTGATCCCCTCCGCGTCTGCCTCTGCTTCGTCGGACCGACTGAACTTCGCGAAGAGCGCCGTGCCGCCCACCTGGATCGCGGCCTGGCTCGCCTGCGTGTCGCAGATCCGCGTGAGGATGCAGGCGAGTGTGACGCCGATGTTCGCCCCCTGCTGCTGCTGCATCTGCTTGATGGAGTGCCGCATGACGACGTGGCCGATCTCGTGGCCGAGCACCCCGGCGAGCTGGTCCATCCGCTGGGTGCGCTCGATCAGTCCGCGGTTCACGTAGACGAAGCCGCCCGGCACCGCGAACGCGTTCACTTCCTTGCTGTCGACGATGTAGAAGCGCCAATCCTGGATGTCCGTGCGGGACGTCAATTTCGCGATCGAGTCGCCGAGCACGTTGATGTATCGATTGGCCTCAGGGTCGGTTATGATCGGAAGCTGCGCATTGATCTGCTGGGAATACTGCTGCCCCATCTCGATCTCCTGTTGCGTCGAGACGCCGCAGCCCGTCAGTGTCACCGCCAACGCCAACACAGCTAGTTTTCTCATCGTGTCTCCCGGTCGAAGCGGTCGCGGGGAACGAGAGCAAGAGCCATTCCCGCACGGGTTTTAACGTAACGCCTTGAAGTTACTAACCTTAGCCCGCGACCTCAGGCGTCGGCGGGCCCGCGAGCGACAGCAGCTCTTCGTCGCGGAGGGAGTGCGTGCCGTCGAGGAGCTCCTCCGCTCCCCCCTTTCCGTTCGCGGGATACTCGTTGCACCGCAGTTGGCCGGCGCGTTACGCGGGTCCGCGCTCCTCGAAAGCGCCCGCCGCACCGGCGTCGAGCTGGCCGAGGTCGACGAACGGGAGTTCGCCAGCGCGGCTGAAACTGAATCGCCGCAGGGCGTTCTCGCCATCGGCGAGATCCCCGAGCGGCGACTCGCTGATCTGGTCCTTCCCCTCCGCGCCCGCCTGATCGTGCTCGACGCGGTCCAGGATCCTGGCAACGTCGGGACGATCCTCCGCACCGCCGCCGCGCTCGATGCCGCCGCTGTCCTCGCGATGCCGGGCACGGTTGACCTCTGGAACGCGAAAGTCGTCAGAAGTGCGATGGGCGCGCTCTTTCATCGCCCTGCATTGATGTCTACCTGGTCCGAGCTCGATACGTTCCTGCGGCCCAACGCCGTTGCCCTCTGGGGGGCCGATGCGGCGGGCACCCCACTGGATGAGATGACTCCACCTGACCGGCTCGGAATTCTCGTCGGCAACGAGGGGGCTGGCCTGACCCCTGAAGGTCTCGCGCGCATCCAGCACCGCGTGTCGCTGCCCATCAGCTCCACCGTCGAATCGCTCAACGTAGCCGTCGCGACGGGCATCCTCCTCTATCAGCTCAGGACGTGATCCCTCCCGCGCTCGCCACCGCGTACGCCTTCGTCCTCGGGCTCTGCGTCGGCTCGTTTCTCAACGTCTGCATCGCCCGCTGGCCGCACGACCTGAGCGTCGTCCGGCCGCGCTCGCGCTGCCCGAAGTGCGGTCACCAGCTCGCGTGGTTCGAGAACATCCCGCTCGTGAGCTGGATGGCGCTGCGCGCGCGCTGCCGCTGCTGCCAGGAGCCGATCTCCGCCGTCTATCCTGGTGTAGAGCTCCTTGTTGGAGTCATATGGGCGGTGATCGTTCATCAGTACGGCGCGACCTTCACCGCGCTCCGGCTCGGCCTCTTCGTCACGCTGCTCCTCGGCGTCGCCATCACCGATCTGCAGCACTATCTCATCCCCGACGGCTACACCATCACGGGGCTCATCACGATGCTCGCCGGCGCGCTGCTCGCGCCCTTCGTCGGAGAGTCCACCATTTTCGCGGGGCCATTCGACGCCCTCGTCGGTGCCTGCGCCGGCGCAGGACTCATCGCCATCGTTGGCTGGCTCGGCGAGGCGGCGCTCGGTCGCGAGGCGATGGGAATGGGAGACATGACGCTGATGGCTTTCGTCGGTGCCGCGCTCGGGCCGGCCCGCGCCATCGCGACCGTCTTCGTCGGCGCGACCATCGGAGCCGTCGCTTTTCTCGCCATCGTGTATCCCATCGCGATGCTGCGCCGCGGCCGCAGCCGCACAACGAGCCAGACGGAGCTCGCGCTCGACTCCGCCCCCGATAAGCTGCGGCTCCCGCTCGTCCCTTTCGGCGTCTTCCTCGCCCCAGCGGCAGTCGTGATGCTCATCTGGGGCGACCGACTGCTCGGCCGCGTCTTCTTCACGCCGTACTGATCGCGCGCTCCGCTACGACGGAGCAGGGTGAGCGCACCGCGCCGAGCCGAACGCGCGCCATCGGGGTAGGAAACCGCATCACGACGCGGCGCGTACGCACCACTGCAGCGCCTAGCGTGCCTGGTGCTCGGCGTGTTCCTTGCGCCCGCCGCCTCCGCGTGCGCAATTGACCGCACCTCCGCATCCCCGGATATCCGCATCCCCGCAATGATAGACGACTCCTACCACTCCGAACGCTCCGACTCGGGTGCCCTCGCGCGGTTCACGCGCGACCTCACCGCGGACGCGCGTGCCGGCCGGCTCGAGCAGGTTCGCTGCCGCGACGAGGAGATCGCTCGCACCATCGACATCCTCCTCCGGCAGGGCAAGAACAACCCGGCGCTCGTCGGCGCCGCAGGCGTCGGGAAGACGGCCATCGCCGAGGGGCTCGCCCAGCGCATTGCGGCCGGCTCCGTTCCCATCGCCATGCGCGACCTGCGCCTCCTGTCGCTCGATTCCGTGGCGCTGCTCGCCGGCACCACCTACCGTGGACAATACGAGGAGCGCCTGCGCGCGCTCGTCGCCGAGACGAGCGGTGCTGGTGACGTGCTCCTCTTCGTCGACGAGATGCACAACCTCATCGGGCAGGGCAGCGCGAACGGATCGGCCATGGACGCAGCGAACATGCTCAAGCCCGCCCTCGCGCGCGGCGACTTCCGCATGCTCGGCGCGACGACCGACGAGGAGTACGAACGGTGGATCCTCGGCGATCCCGCCCTCGAGCGCCGCTTCCAGAAGATCGCCGTGCGCGAGCTCTCACCGGCGGAGACGCTCGAGATCCTGCGCACACGCATGCCGTCGCTCGCGCTGCATCATCACGTCGTCATCACCGACGCGGCCATCCGCGCCGCGATCGAGCTGACCGACATCTGGGTGCCCGATCGCCGTCGTCCCGACAAGGCCATCGACGCCCTCGACGAGGCGTGCGCGCACACGCAGGCCACCGCGACATATTCACCGCATCTCGAGTCGCTCATCGCTCGACGGCGCGCCTGGCGCCGGCGCGCTCCGGGTGCCACAGCGGGCGCTCCGCGCGGCACCGGCAGCGAGAACATCGACCGCATCGCGCGCGACGGCTTTGCCGTCCTCGAGCGCCTCGGCGCGGAGATCGAGGCCGCGTTCACGCGCCCGGCGCCCGTGGAGAGCTTTGCTGATCGACCGGCGCCGGCCCGCGCCACGGCGCCATCAGCGCCTCAGCCGCCCGCGGAGCCGACGAGCGCCGATCGTGCCGCGCTCGACATCGAGCTGGAGCGCCAGCTGCTCGACGAGGGAATCGTCGTGCGCGGCCACGACGTGGCTCGCGTCGTCGGCCTGATGATTGGAAGAACCGTCGAGTGGGAGGAATGAGGGTGCACTTCAAGTCATACGCCGCGATCGGCGCGGCGCTGCTCGTCGCCGCGTGCAACCGTGGAAGCGACGCGGCCGGAAAGGGCCCCTACGCGCGCGAAGTCGCCGAGGCGATCCCGCGCATCGAGAAGGCGACGGGGCTGAAGTTCAAGACGCCGCCCAAGATCGAGGTCCGCACCAAGGAGCAGGTGAGAGACTATCTCCTCGAGAAGTTCAACGAGGAGACGCCGGCCAGTGAGCTCGCGGGTGAGGAGAAGGCGTACAAGCAGCTGGGCCTCATCCCCGACACGATGAACCTGCGCGCCTTCCTCCTGCGCATCCTACAGGAGCAGGTCGTCGGCTACTATGATCCGGCGACGAAGACACTCTACGTCGTGAATGGCGCCGACGAGCAGATCGTCGGCGTCACGATCACGCACGAGCTGGTGCACGCGCTGCAGGACCAGTACGCCAACCTCGATTCGCTCCAGAAGGCGAGCAAGGACAACGACCGTCTCGCGGCTGCCCAGGCGCTCATCGAAGGCGAGGCGCAGTTCGAACAGGTCGCCATCATGCTCGGCGGGTCGGAGAACATCGAGACACGCATCCCCGGTTCGTGGGAGCGCGTACGCGAGCAGATTCGCAATAACATGGGCGACATGCCCGTCTTCGCGACGGCGCCGATGGTCATTCAGGAATCGTTGCTCTTCCCCTATCTCAGCGGCGCCGAGTTCGTGAACCGCGTCAAGGATAAGAAGGGCAATGTGAATCTCTTCACGGACATCCCGCGCTCCACCGAGCAGGTGATGCATCCCGCGAAGTTCCTGAGCAATCCCCCCGACGAGCCGACCACTGTGAACCTTCCCGCGCCGCGTGGCGCGACGAAGGTCTACGAGAACGACATGGGCGAGTTCGGGACGCGACTCGCGCTCTACCGCTTCCTGAAGGATCCGGCCACCGCGGCGCGCGCCGCCGAAGGCTGGGATGGCGACCGCTTCATGGTCGTCGACGGGAAGGGGGGGGCGGGACTGGTCTGGGCGCTCGTCTGGGACTCCGCGATCGACGCCGCGGAGTTCTCCGACGCGCTCTCGCGTGTCGTGCGCCTCCGCACAGCTGCACCTGAGCGCACCCTTCCTGGCGGAGGAGCCGTCTTCCAGAGCAAGGGGCGCACGATCTCGATCAAGCCGCACACCATCGGCGATCGTGCGCTCGTGATCTACTCCGATCTCCCCGATGCGATGGGGAGCGACGTCATCGACCCCGCGGGGATCACCCTCGGGAAGTGACCCCGCTCTCCGTCACCTCGACGAGCGCGCCATCGTCGATCGACGGGCCGTCGGGCGAGACGACGGACGACACCGACGCGCCGGGCTCCGTCGCCACCGGGAGGTGCGCCGGACTCTCGCTGTGACCACCGCCGAGTGCGCGCGCGTCGTCCGGCGGCGCGGTGTCGCTCTCGGCGGGCGGCAGCAGCGCGAGCCGGAGCACCTCGTCCATGCGCTCGACGAAAGTGAAGGCCACCTGCGCCTTCACCTCGTCCGGCACGTCGCGAAGGTCCTTCTCGTTCGCCTTCGGCATGATCAGATGCCGGAGTCCCGCGCGGTACGCCGCGAGCACCTTCTCCTTCACCCCGCCGATCTCCAGCACCTTACCGCGTAGCGTCACCTCGCCCGTCATCGCCACGTCGCGTCGTACCGGTCGGAAAGAGAGGGCGCTCGCGATCACCAACGTCAGCGTGATTCCCGCGCTCGGGCCGTCCTTCGGGATCGCGCCCGCCGGCAGATGCACGTGGACGTCGTAGTCCTTGAACGCCGAGTCCGGGATCCCGATTTGTAGCGCGCGCGAGCGCACGTACGAGTACGCCGCATCCACGCTCTCGCGCATCACGTCGCCGAGCTGGCCCGTGACGGTGAGTCGCCCGCTGCCGTTCATGCGCAGCGCCTCGATGACCATGATGTCACCGCCCGTCGCGGTCCAGGCGAGCCCCGTGGCGACGCCGACCTCGGGGATCATCTCCGCTTCCTCGACGGCATAGCGCGGGACGCCGAGGATCTCCTCGACCTTCTCCGCATCGATCACCCACGCCCCTTCCTCACCCTCCGCCTTGCGACGCGCGCGCTTGCGCATGATCGCCGCGACGTTGCGCTCGAAGTTCCGGAGTCCCGCTTCGCGCGAGTAGCGGTTCGAGATGAACGACAGCGACTCGTCGGTGAACTGGATGTCCTTGTCGGAGATCCCGTGCTCCTCGAGAAGGCGCGGAAGAAGGTAGCGCCACGCGATCTCGACCTTCTCCTCCACCGTGTAGCCGGCGATCCGGATGACCTCCATGCGGTCGCGCAGCGGGGCAGGGATGTCGTAGAGATTGTTGGCGGTGCAGATGAACAGTGCACCCGAGAGGTCGAACGGCAGGTTCAGGTAGTGGTCGACGAACTCGTCGTTCTGGCTCGGGTCGAGCACCTCCAGCATCGCGGCGGTGGGGTCCCCGGAGGGGCCGCCACCACTCATCTTGTCGATCTCGTCGATCATCAGGACGGGATCCTTCACCTGCACGCGGCGAAGCGCCTGGATGAGCATCCCCGGCAACGCGCCGACGTACGTGCGGCGATGTCCGCGGATCTCCGCTTCGTCGCGCACGCCACCCACCGAGATGCGATAGAACTCGCGCCCGATCGCGCCGGCGATCGCCTCGCCCAGCGAGGTCTTGCCGGTGCCAGGCGGTCCGACGAAGCACAGAATCGGTCCATGCGGATCGCCGCCACGCAGCTTCCGCACGGCGAGGAACTCGATGATGCGCTCCTTCGCTTCGGTGAGACCGTAGTGCCGCGCGTCGAGCGTCTCTTCGACTTTCTTGAGCGCGATCTCCTCGTCACCCGAGCGCTTGTTCCACGGCAGGGCGAGGATCCAGTCGAGGTACGTCCGGATGACCTGATACTCGCTCGACGCGGGCGACAGCTGACGCAACCGCTCGGTTTCGCGACGCGCTTCCTGGCCGACACGCTCGGGGAGCTTCGCCTCGTCGATCCGCTTCAACAGCTCGAGGGCTTCCTTCTCCCCCGGGTCGGCCTCGCCGAGCTCCGCCTGGATCGCCCGCAGCTGCTGGCGCAGGTAGAACTCGCGCTGATGCTGCTCGATCTTGATCTCGGTCTGACGCTTCACATCCTCCATCACGCGGGCTCGCGCCACTTCGCGCTCGAGCCGGTTGAGGATGAAGCGGAGCCGCTGCCCGACGTCGAGGCGCTGCAGCACCTCGTCCTTGTCGGAGATGCGGAAGTTCATGTTCGTCGCGGCCAGGTCGGCGAACCGCCCCGGGTCCGAGACGTTCATCTTGAGGATCGCGGGCACCTCGTCCGGAATCCGGTCCACGAGCTCGGCGAGCGTCTCGGCCGCCGACACCACGCGCGTCACCAGATCATCGAGCTCGGCAGGGTCTGCCGGTGTCTCCTTGGCCGCTCGGATCGAGGCGATCGGATACGGCTCCGTCCGGTCGATCCCCTCGACGACGATGCGTCGCAGTCCCTGGAGGGTGATCTGGACGGTGTCGCCAGGTAGGTTGATCCGCTCGTGCACTCGCGCCGCCACGCCCACGCGCCCGATGAAGCGCTGCGAGTCGATCGGGTCGTCGTGATCTCCGCCGGCCACCACGAGCGCCACGACCAGGCCGGCTTCCTCGTGTCCGCGCAGCAGCGCGAGATTCTCAGGCGCACCCATCTGTACGGCGATCGTTCCGAGCGGATAAACGATCGTCGACCGGAGTGCCATGAGGGGCAGCGTCGGGGGGAGCTCGGACTTCAGAATCTCTTCCTTGCGCTGTGGCTTCGGCATGGGCTCTAAGGTAATTGCGTATTCGAGCGCGGGAACCGGTACTTAGTGCAGCGCGTCACAATTCACGTGTGGGCTCTGCCTGACGACCATGTGAACCAAGCGTTTCCGAAGGCAAACGTGGCGCCGCGCGGTGCACAACGGGGTCAGAGTCAGTGGGGTCAGAGTCAGTGGGGTCAGAGTCAGTGGGGTCAGAGTCAGTGGGGTCAGAGTCAGTGGGGTCAGAGTCAGTGGGGTCAGAG
>DASVNI010000557.1:0-2081 GCA_036383935.1 Gemmatimonadaceae bacterium
GTCGCTCACGGCGGCAGGCAGGTAGTGCTCGAGGATCTTCACCTCGGCACGCTCCTTCTCGGCGAGATCCTCGCGCTTGCCGGCGTACATCTCGATGGACTCGCGACGGCGCTTGATGCCCTTCCGCAGCACGTCCACGACCTCGTCATCGGTGAGGTCGCGACGCAGCTCGATTTTCCGGTTCTTGGCGTCCGAGAAGATGGTGCCAAGCACCAGGGTGCGCGCCTTGTCCTGCGCCTTCCGTGCGGCGTTCAGATCGTTCTGGAGCGTGTCGAACAGTGGCATGTCACGATCGTGAGAGATGACGAAAGCTATCGTCGAGCGCGGCCTGAGGTAATCAGCCCGGCGGCCACGTGAGTTTTCGGCCGCCGAGCAGGTGGAGATGGAGGTGAAAGACCGTCTGTCCCGCACCGGCGCCCGTATTGATCACGGTGCGATAGCCCCCGGTGATCCCCTCCGACTTGGCGATCTCCGCTGCGGCAAGACTGAGCCGGCCCACCATCGTGGGGTCAGTCGCCTCGTCGAGCGAGGCGACGTGCTCCCTCGGGATGACGAGGATGTGCGTCGGCGCCTTCGGGTCGATGTCGCGAAAGGCGACCGTGTGCTCGTCCTCGCGGACGATCTTCGCGGGGATCTCACCGCGCACGATGCGGCAGAAGAGGCAGGAGTCGGTCATGTGGTTCTCAGCAGCGCACGTGTGAGAGCGAGTGCCGCGATTGCCGCGGTCTCGAACCGCAGGACGTTGGTCCCGAGCGACGCCCCGCGCCAGCCGGCTTCATCGAACGCCTCGCGCTCTTCCGGCTCGAAGCCGCCTTCCGGGCCGAGCGCCAGGACGACGGGCGCATGTGCCGTCGCCAGGATGTCCGGCATCGGGAGACCACGCTCGTCCAGTACGATCGCTCCTCCCGTCGCCGCGGGAGGGATGGCGACGGTCGCGTCGCACTCGGGAAGGAGCTCGGGAAGCCAGGCGTCGCCGCACTGCTCGAGCGCCGAGATCATGCGAGCCCGCAGCTTCTGGCGGAACGCGTCGCCCTCGCCGCGCGGCGTGACGCTCTTCGAGCGCCGATAAATCACCGACCGCCAGGCAGAGACGCCGAGCTCCACCGACTTCTCGGCGAGGAAAAGCATCCGCTCGCGATCGCCGACGGGCGCCCAGAGCTCGACGTGCTGGCGCGCGGGCACGAGGTCGGTGCTGGCGACGTCGCATTCGATCGCCAGCTCGCGCTTGGTCAGCGTCTCGATCCGGCCATGCACGCGTCGACCGTCGCCGCTCGTGAGTCGGACGACGTCGCCGACGGAGAGCCGACGCACGATCGCGTGATGTGCCGCCCCGTCGTCGAGCACGACGCGGCGATCCCACGCGCCAGGCGCGTAGAAGGTCGCTATGGTCGCGCGACTCGTACGCTCCACCAGGTTCCCTCGACGTCCTCGGCGACGATGCGCCAGCCGGCCGCGGCAAGCGCGTCGACCATCGCGGGACGCTCTTCCACGAGAATGCCGCTGAGAATCGCTTCGCCGTCCTCTGTCAGTGCCTCGGCGATGCGCGGCAGCAGCTCGAGCAGCACGGACGACAGAATGTTGGCGAGCACCACGCGCACCGGCGCGACGAGCGGGAGCAGCACGCCGGCATCTCCCTCGAGCACGGTCACGCGGTCGGCGACAGCATTACGCACGACGTTCTCGTTCGCATTGGCGATCGAGTCGTGATCCAGCTCGATCGCGAACACCTGCGATGCGCCGAGCTTGGCGGCGGCGATGGAGAGCACGGCGCTTCCAGCGCCGAGGTCGGCGACGCGGTCGCCGGTGCGCAGGAGCGCAGGAAGCAGTCGCACGACGCCACGCGTCGTCTGATGCTCGCCGGTGCCGAACGCCATCTCCGGCTCGATGACGATCGTGCGCGCCGGATCGCGCCCTTCGGCGAGCCAGGGCGGGACAATGGAAAGCTCTCCCAGCTCATGGGCTCCTACGCCCTTCTTCCATTCCTCGGCCCAGTCCACCTCCGGAATGTCGGAGGTGGTGATCGTCGCATCGGGAAGCGCACGCCGCAGGTATGCCACGACGTGCGCGGCGTCGACGTCGCC
>DASVNI010000558.1:0-14991 GCA_036383935.1 Gemmatimonadaceae bacterium
CCGACCCGCTGGCTCCCCGCCGGATTCACCCCATCCGAGTCGCGGCCGATCGTGCAGCGTCGCGTCAATCCGCGTCGCATCGCGAGATGGCGACGCCCCGATCGGGAAGAACCGTCAACCTGGGGCGGACGCTGGGCGCTCGTTCACACCATCGGCACCCTTGGCCCAGAGCACGACGAACAGACCCTCGCCGAGCGTGTCGCGCGGCAGTGGCTCGCGCGGTACGGCGTCGTCTCGCGCGACTGGTGGCGACGCGAGCATCCGGCCGTCGGCTGGCGCGAGATCTACCACGAGCTGAAGCGCCTCGAGTTCCGCGGCGAGGTGCTGCGTGGCTACTTCGTCGCCGGCCTCGCCGGCGCGCAGTTCGCGCTCCCCGAAGCGGTCGAGCTGCTGCGCGCGCCCATTCCCACCGAGAGCGACGAGATCGTCGTGATGGCCGTGTCGGATCCGGCGAACGTCTACGCGTTGCCCGTCGCGCCCGGCGTCGAAACCGATCCGCTCGCGCGACCGCGCGGGGCAGGGGCTCTGCTCGTCACACGCGCGGGACGGATCGTGATGACTGCTGAAGGCCGCGGCTCCAGGCTTCGCATCGGCGAGGGTGTGTCGTCGGACGACGTCCGCGAGGGCGCACGCGCCCTGGCCGAGCGCCTCACCGCGCGCAGCGGCAACGCCCGCCGCCGCGACCTCGTCGTCGACACGATCGATGGCGAACGCGCTGCCGGATCACGTCACGCCCCCACCCTCCGCGAGGCCGGCTTCAAGGGGATGGGCACCGGCCTCCGCTGGTACGCCGGCCTGGCGTAACGAAGGTGCAATGGCGCTCAACGCCCCAGCTCGAACATGTTCCTCGCAGTATCGCATACCCGCATTCCCGCATACCCGCATTTCCGCAGATGCGCCTCGCCAATCTCACCGCCACCGCCCTGCTCGCCATCGCCGCGAGCTCTGCCAGCGCGCAGACCGCCGCGATCTACGGCGCCGGTCTCGAGGCGTGGACCGGCTGCTGGTCCGCCGAGGAGAGCTCCGCGCCCGCGGCCGTCCTCCGGTTCGTCTGCATCACGCCGACGGCCAACGTGAACGTTGCCAACGTTACGGCCATCGATGGCAACATCATCGCGCGTGAGACGATCGACGCCACCGGACGACCGATCGAGCTGGAAGCCCTCGGCTGCACCGGAACGCGTCGAGCCGCGTGGTCGCGCGACAGCCGGCGGCTCTTCCTGTGGAGCACCGGCGTCTGCCGCGACGTGCCGATCACGACGTGGTCGATCTTCTCCATCTCGAGGTCGGGCGAGTGGGTCCGGGTCGAGGGAAGTGCCGTGCGCGGCACGACGCGCGTACGCGTCGCACGCTTGCGTGACATCGGTGTGCCGGCCGGGCTACCGCTCGACGTCGCCACAGTGGTCCGGAAGAACGCGCTGGCGAGAGAGAGCACCCGGGCCGCCTTCGGCGCCGCCGTGCACCTGAACGACGTGATCGAAGCGCTGAGCTTCGCCAACGCCGACGTCGTCGCCGCATGGGTCGGCGAGGGCGCACAGCAGTTCGATGTGACTCCGACTGACCTCGCACGCTTCAATCGGGCCGGCTTCCCAGTGCGCGTCGCCGAGGCGCTCGCCGTGATCGCGGATTCGAGCGCGGCCGTCGCGCGTGCAGCCGATTCGGCGTCGTACGCGGCGTATGCCTCGTATGCCTGGAACCAGCACCTGACGCCGCGGTCCGACTACGACTACTCCGACTTCGACTACTCCGACTTCGTGCCGCTCGCGTACTGGAACGCCGGCTTCGGGTTCGTGAATTTCTCCTCGCGTCGTGGCGGCGGAATGCGTGGCGGCCCCGGGCGCGGCACGCCCCCCGCCGGTGTCGGTGGCACGGTCCGTCTCGGCCGCCCGAATCCGTAATGCGGGAATGAGGTGATGCGGGAATGCGGGGATGCGAAACGGCGTCAGTTGGGGTCAGAGCTCCCAGGGCGCTGACCCCGTTCTGTGTCGTTCCGAGCGAGTGGAGCGAGTCGAGGGGATCTGCACCTCTGAAATGCGGAACGGCCTCGGGAAGCGGAAGCTTCCCGAGGCCGTCTCTCACTCACCCACTCACGCACTCACTGCAGTCAAGCCGCCTCGCCGAAGTAGAGCGCGAGCAGCACGACGAGCGCGTTCGACCGCCGCTCGTGCCACGCGTCCGGCGAGATGTCGGGAGGCACCGGCGTCGATTCCCACGCCGTCTTCAGCGTGGTGACGAGATCCTCCATCTGCAGATCGCGGTCGTGGCCATCGGCGCAGAGTTGCGCGAGGCAGCGACGCACCCGCACGTCGCCCTCGGGCGAGATATCGAGCAGCGCCGAGCGAAGCTCCGCCTGCTCCAGCGTCAGCCCCGCATCCACGTTCGTGGGCGCAATCGCCGCGACGCGCTCCGGCCCTCGCCGGCGTTCCTTCGAGCGCCGGCGCACCTGACGCACCGTCTCGAGCGCGCCCGTCACCGGACGACGCTTCCGCTCCGCGATCGCGCGAGCCTTCGACAGCCGCGCATCGAACCGCGTCCGCGCTTCTTCCGTCGTCTGCGACTCGCGATAGCGCTCGAGCAACATCACTTCGTCGTCGTAGCGCTTCAGCGAGCGATAGATCGACGCGAGCCGCCCACAGATCCAGCCGGGCATCTCGGGGCGCGTGCGGACGCTGGCCTCGAGCGCTTCCTCGAGCAGCTGGGCTGCCATCGCTGCGTCACCGCCGCGCTGATGGGCTTCCGCCTCGCGCGCGTGTTCCGCGGCCGTTCCAGAGAGGTGCGTCGATAACGATCGGTATCCAGGCATTGCTACTCCGTCTGGTGCTCGAGCATCGGCCACTGCGTGCGCCGATGCATCGTCAGGATAGAGCACGCGAAATTGGTGTCCTGTGTCGGAAGGGGGTCACTGCGCGCGGCGTTCCTCGCCGTCGCCCGATTCGAAGAATACTTCGATCGACGCGCTCACGACGTCGCGAAGGACGTCGCTGTCCCGCTCGCCAAGCCGGCTCGTCCGCAGCACGGCGAGCTGCGACCACGCCTGCTTGAGCGCGATCACCAGCTCTTCGGCGTGCACGTCGAGGCGATGCGCCTCGCGACAGATCGCGTGCACCGCACGGTCGAACGCGGCCAGCTCCGCAGTCGACGGATAGGCGGGCATGCCAAGCACTGGACGTGCCTGTTCGGTGAGCGCACCGAGGAGCTCTCGCTCGGCTACCCGTACGAGCGACGCGTTGACCAGCACGCAAGCCTCGTCGCGCTGAGCGGCATTCGTCGAGGCAGCGGATTGCGGTCTTGGTGATCCCATCGACTGCTCCGACTCTCGCGAGGCTCAGCCCGACGCCGAAATACGTAATCGGATGTTTCGAACCCGTTGAGAAGTATAGTCGGTCGATGGTGGAATTCAAGTAACTCCTTATGGCAAAAAGCTTTGCGCGATCCCGAATGTACGGAGGCGTACAGTCGTCCCTCGGTGGCCTCTAGAGCTCCATGGCCAGCAGCTCCTCCATGCGGCGCGTGACGATTCCGTAGCACTCGCACGATGCCTTCTCGAGCGCGTCGCGGTCGAGCACCGTCACCTTGCCGCGCGAGTAGCGGATGATGCCTGCCTTCTGAAGGGCGCCCGCTGCCAGCGTCACCGCTGGTCGGTGCACTCCCAGCATCTCGGCAAGGAACTGCTGCTTCAGCATCAGCACGTCCCCCTCGACGCGATCGTGCGTCATCAGCAGCCAGCGCGCGCACCGCTCTTCGAGTGCATGCAGTCGGTTGCACGCCGCGTGTTGCGCGGTCTGGTCGAACAAGGCGAGGACGTGTCGGTAGACCAGGCTTCGGAACGCCGGCACCTCCTGCATCGTGCGTGTGAGCTCGTCCGCCGTCATCCGCAGCGCCTCTCCAGGCACCTGGACGAAGGCGCGCGAGGGCATCGTGTCGGCGGCGAGCACGATGGGAATACCGGTCATCCCTTCGCATCCAACGGTGCCCACTTCCACCGTTCCTTCGCGCATCTCGCTCACCATCGAGATGATGCCCGTCAGCACGAAGTACACATACGTGATGCGCACCTTGGGTTCATAGATGACCATGCCGCTCGACAGCTCCACGTGCGTGAGCGCCGGCAGGACGTGACCGAGCGCGTCGCGCGGCAGCGCGGCGAGCAACCGGTTGCGTGGGACGTCGTTCAGGATCGCCGACGGCACGTCGTGGGCGAGCGCGGTCTGGCCGGTGGAGGAGATCATCGAGTCTGGGAGATTGAGACGCTCCGTCCTCAGGCATTCGGCATACCAGAACGAGGCACGCCGTCCGGCTCGCCTTCCGATCGAGTCGATCCGCCGGACTCGTTCGCCTGACTACAAGGATTGCCGTTGCTCGCCGAGCGCTCGTGGGGGCTCTATCGCCTCGGGCTCGATGGGAGGCTCCGCGCGGCGGATCACGCGCGGGGCCTCCACCTCCTCTCCGCAATCGAGTTCACGAATGCCGGCGCGTTTCTCGTCGTCGCCCTGGGCCGGTTTCGGAAGGGGCTGACGGGCGGGCTTTTTCGGTCCGTGTCGCATGAGAGGGTCGCAGCTGGAAGGCAGGACCACGCGCAGCAAAAGCCCGTCCATCGTGCCAGCCGTCGAGCCCGCAGACACCGGAATCCTGCCCGTGTCATCCCGGGGCAGTGGCGAGATCTGCACATGGGTCTATTTTGCCACTCAACCCGATCAAATACCGAAACGCTTAACCCAAAGATAGTACGCACGGCAAGTAAGTAGGTACTTGCATACGCATCTGTTTCCGCTAGCTTCCCCTCCCATGGTCAGTAGAGCACGAATCCTGGAGGCGGCAGCCCGCGTTTACTCCAAGCATGGCTTCCGCGGGGCGACAACTCGCCTCATCGCCGCCGAAGCCGGCGTCAACGAAGTCACCCTGTTCCGGACCTTCGGATCGAAGGGGGCCCTCCTCGAGGCAGTCCTCGAGGCCAACGACCAGGGCGACCGTGTCGATCCGCTACCCGACGTACCCGTACATCCAGAGAGTGAGCTCACCGAGTGGGTGAGCGCGCATCTCGAAGGTGTCCGTGCCCTCCGCCCCATGCTCATCCACGCGATCAGTGAGCTCGACGAACGACCCGAGGTGGCGGACTTCGCCTGCCGCGGCCGCGTCGAGGTGCACGCGTTGCTCGAGCAGTACGTCGCCAGGCTCCAGGAAAAGGGGCTCGTCGACGCGTCGGCGGACACCTTCGCCGCGGTCACGATGCTCATCAGCTCCGTCATGGGCGACGCGATGGGCCGCCTCATGTCCCCCGAATCCTTCCCGCCCGACGACGAGGCGGCTCGCCGCTACGTGCGCTGCTTCTTGCGCGCGCTCGGCGCCTCCTCCGCCCGCTAGCTGTCTCCCCTTCCCAACCCGACTCTCAATGATTGTCCATTGGACCCGACAGCATAGGCAGCGTACGCGCGCGTGCGCGCTCGGCCTGTTGCTGACGGTCGTTGCTCCCGCGCTCGCCGCCGCGCAGCAGCCCGACGAGCCACCGCCCCCCCGGCGCGTGATGACCCTCGACGAGGCCATCATCCTCGCCGCTCGCTCGAGCGACCAGCTTCGGATCGCCCGCGCTGGCGTCAGCCGCGCCGGCGGACAGGTGCGCCAGGCTCGCAGCGGCTACCTGCCGCAGCTCAACTCGAACCTGCAGTACGCCCGTGCGCTGAAGTCGCAGTTCTCCGCGCTCGCGGGCAGCACCCCCGTCGACACCAGCACGGCGCCAAAGCCGCAGTCGCTCTGCACGCCGCCGCTGTCGGCCAATGCCACGGACGCGGAGCGCGCTGCCGCACTCGCCGCCGCCACGACCTGTCCCTCCGCGCAGGGGATCGACTTCAGTCGCGTGGGCTTCGGCGCGCGCAACTCGTGGACGTTCGGACTGTCCTTCTCGCAGAACATCTTCACCGGCGGGCGACTCAGCGGCCTGAATACCACCGCCACGGCGAACGAGCGGTCGGCGCAGGTCGAGCTCACCTCGGAGCGGGCGCAGCTCGCCCTCGACGTCACGCAGGCGTACTTCGACGCGGTACTCGCCGATCGCCTCGTGCAGATCGCCGACACGTCGCTCGCGCAGACCGAAGAGCTGCTCCGTCAGACCACCGTCGCCCGTCAGGTCGGTAACACCAGCGAGTTCGAGCTGCTGCGTGCGACCGTCACGCGCGACAACCAGCGCCCCGTCGTCATCGCGCGGCGCGGCGATCGCGACGTCGCCTACTTCCGGCTCAAGCAGCTCCTCCACATCCCGCTCGAGACGCCCCTCTCGCTCACCACACCGATCGAGCAGCCGGGGACGATCACGCGCATCATCGCGGCCAACGCCACCGCGCTGCCAACGGCGGCCCAGGTGAGCCGCGCCGCATACGACACGACCGCGCCGCTGCCGACGCCGGACACCCTGACGGACGACCGCGCGCCCGTGCGCCAGTCGAACCAGGCGGTCATCGCACAGGAAGGACAGCTCCGCGTGGCGCGCGCCGATCGCCTTCCCTCGTTCGCCATCACCTCCGGCTACCAGCGGCTCTTCTTCCCCTCGCAGTTCTTCCCGTCGCTGAACCAGTTCTCCGAGAACTGGAACGTCGGGGGCTCGATCTCGCTGCCGCTGTTCACCGGTGGACGGATCGCGGGAAGCATCGACGTCGCGCAGGCGAACCTCGAGCAGGCGCGCGCCCAGCTGCAGCAGACGCGCGACCTCGCCGCGCTCGACACACGCGTGGCGTTCAACAACCTCGATCAGGCGGAAGCCTCCTTCGCCGCGAGCCGCGGCACCGCCGCGCAGGCCCAGCGCGCGTACTCGATCGACCAGATCCGCTATCGCGAAGGCATCTCGACGCAGACGGACCTGCTGCAGTCGCGCCTCCTCATGGAGCAGGCGGCAGTGAATCAGGCGACCTCGGCGCGCGATCTCGCCGTCGCCCGCGCGCGCATCGTCCTCCTGCGCGATCTCCCGATCAGCGTCCAGGGGGTCGGCCCCGCGGCCAACCGAGCGGTGCAGACGCAGCAGCAACAGCAGCAGCAGCAACTGCAGCAACAACAGCAGCAGCAACAGACACAGACATCCGCCGCCGCCGCTAGCCAGAGCGCGCCGGCTACCACCGGGAGCTTCTCGCAATGATCCGACAGCAGAGTATGATCGCGCGTGCGCCGCGAACCTTGGGCGCGCTCCTTCTCGCCGCGACGGCCCTGTCGGTGACGGCGTGCAAGAAGAACGATGCCGATGCGGCAGCCGTGGCCAAGGTCGAGACGATGCTCGTCGGCCCGGAGAACGTGACGGTGGTCCGCGCGGAGCAGATCCGCTCCGGTCCGGCCATCTCCGGCTCGCTCGCGCCCGAGCGCTCGGCGACGATCCGCGCCGAGATGACGGGCTCCATCGTGCAGACCTACGCCGAGGCGGGCCAGCGTGTCCACCGCGGTCAGCAGCTTGCCCAGATCGACGCCAACGTCCTGCGCGATCAGGAACTTTCCGCCCGCTCCGCCGTCACGACGGCGCAGAGCTCGTACGACATCTCGAAGCGCGAGGTCGAGCGCAGCGAGACACTGAACAAGGCTGGCGCGATCGCCGAGCGCGATCTCGAGCGGGCACGCAACCAGTTGCTCGCCGCGCAGGGGCAGCTTGCCACGGCGCGCGCGCAGCTCGCGAACGTGCAGAAGCAGCTCGACAAGGCCAGCGTGCAGGCGCCGTTCGATGGTGTCGTCGCGCTGCGGCAGGCCAACGCGGGCGACGTCGTGTCGCCGGGCACGGCGTTGTTCACCGTCGTCGATCCGGGAAGCATGCAGCTCGTGGCGTCGGTGCCGGCCGAGGCGCTCGCCCAGGTTCGCGTCGGGATGCCGATCGAGTTCAGCGTGAACGGCTACCCGGGTCGCACCTTCACCGGTCGCATCACGCGCGTGAATCCGGTGGCCGATCCCGCGACGCGTCAGGTCCAGATCACGGCAGCGATCCCGAACGCCGGAAACACGCTCGTCGGCGGACTGTTCGCCGAAGGGCGCGTGTCGAGCGAGCAGCGCACGGCACCGATGGTCTCGCTCGCGGCCGTGGACGAGCGTGGGCTGCGGCCGACGGTCGTTCGCCTCAAGAACGGCAAGATCGACAAGGTCGAGGTCACGCTCGGCATCCGCGACGCAGCGGCGGAGACGGTGGAGATCACCGGCGGGCTCGCGCCCGGAGACACCGTCCTCCTCGGCGCGGCGCGCGGCATCTCGCCGGGCACGCCGGTGAAGGTCTCGGCCCCGAACGACGTCAAGAAGTAGTCACCGCGAAGGTCTCAGCACCGAACGTCAGGTAGCACCCACCGCGTAACACCCATCGGGACCGGTCTCACATGTTCATCTCCGATTTCGCGATCAAGAAGCCGCTCGTCACGACCGTGGCGATGCTGACGCTGGCCGTGTTCGGCCTGTTCGCGCTGCTCAAGCTCAAGACCGACGAGTTCCCCGACGTCGCGCCTCCGGTCGTGACGGTGGGGATCCCGTATCCGGGCGCCTCGCCCGACGGCGTGGCCAAGGAGATCCTCGATCCGATCGAGGAGCAGATCGCTTCGATCACCGGCGTGAAGCACGTCAGCGGCAAGGCGTACGACGGCTACGGCTTCATCATGGTGGAGTTCCAGTTCGGCAAGGACCTCGCCGAGGCGACGCAGGATCTGCGCGACGCGATTTCGGCGAAGCGTGCCGACCTGCCGCTCGAGATGAAGGAGCCGATCATCAAGAAGTTCAACGACACCGATCGGCCGATCGTCTCGCTCGCGCTGAGCAGCACCACGCTGTCGCAGGCCGAGCTGTCGCGCCTGGCTGATCCGACGATCACGCGCGAGCTGCGCTCGATCCCGGGCGTGGCCGAGGTGGTGGTGAGCGGAAAGGTCGAGCGTGAGCTCACCGTGGAGCTCATTCCGGCGCGCCTGCAGTCGGCCGGCGTGAGCGTCGCGCAGGTCGTGCAGGCGCTCCAGCTGCAGAACCTTGCCGCTCCGGTGGGCCGTGTGACGGGCGACATGGACGAGCGCTCGATCCGGCTCAAGGGACGTCTGGAGAATCCGCAGGAGTTCATGCAGCTCGTCGTCGCCGACCGCAACGGCCAGCTCACCCGGCTCGGCGACATCGCCAACGTGCGCGACGGCACCGAGGAGCCGCGCACGCTCGCCCTGTTCAACGACAGGGAAGCGGTCGGCCTCGACATCAAGAAAGCCAAGGGCTACAGCACCACGGACGTCAGCGATCAGATCCGCGCACGTGCGATGGATCTCCAGAAGACGCTCCCCACGGGAACGAAGCTCGAGCTCGTGAAGGACTCGGGGACGCGCGTCACCACGGCGGTGAACAACGTGGAGGAGGCGCTGATTGAAGGCGCGATCCTCACCGTGCTCGTCGTCTTCGTCTTCCTCAACTCGTGGCGTTCGACCGTCATCACCGGTCTCGCGCTGCCGGTCTCGGTGCTGGCGAGCTTCATCGCCGTGTACGTGCTCGGGTTCAAGCTCGAGACGATGTCGCTGCTCGGACTCTCGCTGGCGATCGGTATCCTCATCGACGACGCCATCGTGGTACGAGAGAACATCGTGCGACACGTCGAGATGGGGAAAGACCACTACACCGCGTCACGCGAGGGCACCGACGAGATCGGACTCGCCGTCGCGGCGACGACCTTCTCGATCCTCGCCGTGTTCGTGCCGATCGGCTTCATGCCGGGCGTCGGCGGTCAGTGGTTCAAGCCCTTCGCGCTCACGATCGCCTGCTCGGTGCTCGTGTCGCTGTTCGTGTCGTTCTCGCTCGACCCGATGCTCTCGGCGTACTGGGCGGATCCGCACGTGCCGGAGGAGAAGAAGGCCTGGATCACGAAGAAGCTCGACCAGTTCAACCACTGGTTCAACCGGCAGGCGCACAACTATCGCGGCGTGATCGCGTGGGCGCTCGACCACCGGGCGGCGATGGCGGCGCTGGCGATCGGAACCTTCTTCGCCTCGTTCACCGTGTTCAGCGGCGGGCTCGCCGGTCTGTTCGGCGCACTCGTCGGCGTGTTCGTGCTCGTGTACGCGATGACGACGAAGCGGCTGCCGAAGGTCGCCAAGGTCGCGCTGGGCTTTGTCGGCGTCTTCCTCTTCATCGCGCTGCCGCGGGCGATCCCGGCGACGCGCCCCGTCGGCGTGGGCTTCTTCCCGGAAGATGACCGCTCGGAGTTCATCGTGAACCTCGAGACGCCGCCGGGCTCGAACATGGCCTACACGCGGCTCAAGGCGCAGGAGGCGGCGCGCATCACGCGCGCGCATCCCGAGGTGCGCTACACGTACACCACGCTCGGCGGCGGCGCTTCGGGCACGGTGGACGAAGGCAACATCTACGTGCGCCTCACGCCGATGAACGAGCGGAAGCGGAGCGCCGAAGAGATGGCGCAGGTGCTGCGCGACGAGATGAAGAACGTGGCCGGGGTGAAGCTGTCCGTGTTCACGAACGACTTCGCCGGCGGTCGCAAGCAGCTGCAGTTCCAGCTCAAGGGGAACGACATCGCCGCGCTCAATCAGGCGGCGGCGCAGGTCGAGCAGATCGTGCGGGCGACGCCCGGCGCGGTTGACATCAGCCTCTCGACGAAGGGTCAGAAGCCCGAGCTCGAGGTGGACCTCAACCGCGGTGTCGCGGGAACGCTCGGCGTGACCGTGGGGCAGGTGGCGCAGGCGCTGCGGCCGGCGTTCGCGGGGATCGATGCGGGCGACTGGGAAGACCCGTCGGGCGAGATGCGCGACGTCGAGGTGCGGCTCGTCCCCGAGTCGCGCCGCAATGCCGACGATCTGCATCAGCTTCCGCTCGTCGTGATGGGACCCAACGGTGCGCCGACGACGATGCCTCTCGGACAGGTGGCGACGATCAAGCAGGGGGTCGGGCCGGCGATCATCGATCACTACGATCGGGACCTCATCGTCTCCGTCGAGGCGAACAACGCCGGTCGCGGAACGGGTGACGTGACGAACGACGTGGCGAAGGCCGTCTCGAAGCTCACCCTGCCGCCTGGTGTGCGGTTCGGACTGGGCGCCGATTCACAGGCACAGAACGAGGTGTTCGGGCAGATCTTCACCGCGCTGTTCGTCGCGGTGGGGCTGATGTATCTGATCCTCGTCGTGCAGTTCGGCAGCTTCCTCGATCCGCTCGCGATCCTGATGTCGCTCCCGCTCTCGCTCATCGGCGTGCTGCTCGCGCTGGCGATCACGGGGAACACGATCAACATCATGTCGCTGATCGGCGTGATCCTGCTGATGGGGATCGTGGCGAAGAACGCGATCCTGCTCATCGACTTCGCGAAGTGGGCGCGTGAGAAGGAAGGGATGCCGCTGCGCGAGGCGCTCATCGAGGCCGGTGCGATCCGACTGCGTCCGATCCTGATGACGACGTTCGCGCTCATCGCCGGCATGGTGCCGGTGGCGCTCGGCGGCGGTGAGGGTGCGCAGTTCCGCCAGCCGCTCGGCGTGGCGATCATCGGCGGCGTGCTCACGAGCACGATGCTGACGCTGCTCGTGATCCCGACCTTCTACGAGGTCATGGACGAGACGCGCCACTGGCTCGCGGGCAAGTTCGGCTTCACGCCGCCGATGACGGCGGAGCATCCCATCCCGCGCGGGTCGCACGGTGCGCATGGTGGCGCCGCGGTGCCCGCGATGGGCGACGATTGAGCGGCTGGTGACCGTTCCACCAGTCGACCCACGGGCGCCGCAGCGCGCAGCGCTGCGGCGTGCCGTGCTCAATCTGGTCGCCGGCGTCATCGTGCTCGACGCGGTGGCGATGTCGATCTTCTATCTCGCCGGCATCGCGCACGGCCCCGAGCGCGTCCGCTGGTTCTTCGTCATCGCCTGGTCCGTTGCGACGGCAGTCGTGGTGATGGTGCTGTTGCGGCGTGTTCGGAGAATACGATTCCAGAACAGAACGCGGTGAGTTGGCTCGTTAGATAGTGGGCTAGTTGGTCGGATAGTGGGTGAGTTGAACTGCCGAAGCACAACCGGCGTGGAGAATTCCTCTCGGGATCTCCACGCCGGTTTTTTGCCATTGCCGTCAACTCACGAATCAACCGACCAACCAACCCTCCATCCAACTCGCCAACTCACCGTTAGTTGGTTCGTAGCAATGGATAGGGATTCACCGGCATCCCCTTCCACCACACCTTCACATCGTTCGAGCGGGCGATGGCGAAGTGGAGATGGGGGAGATTCGGCGGAGCATTGCCCGTCGTGCCGACGGCGCCGATCACCTGACCGCGCGTCAGCGGCTGGCCTTCGGCGAGGCCGTTGGCGTAGCTGTCGAGGTGCGCGTACATCAGGATGAAGCGCTCACTCGAGTCGGCGGCGTAGACCATCTTTCCCCCCGCCTTGCTGTCGAAGAGCTTGAGCACGCGTCCGCCCGTCGCCGACAGCACGGGTGTGCCGCGCGGTGCCGGAATGTCGAGCGCCTCGTGCGGGCGCGTGTCGCCGCCGCGCAGCTCGTCGTAGGTATCGCGGAGCTGCGAGGGCTCGATACCGCGCACGGGGACGATGAGCGAACCGATCGCCGCGGCGGAGCTCGAGGGCGTCGCGCCGGTCGATGATGACGACGGGCCCATCGCCGGCGCGGGAAGCTCGGGCATCCGCACGATCGACGTGTCGATCTCGGTGATGCCGTGCGCCGTGTCGCTCTGCAGCTCGGTGCGCTCCGCCGCGCTCCACTGCGGGCCGCCACGGATCCTCGCCACGCTGTCCGGGCCGACGCGCACCGACACGGGGCTCGCGGGAATCCGCACCGGTCTACTCATCACCGTCCCGGCCGCGCTGTCCGCCGTCGCTTTCTTCCGGTCGGACGCATCCTCGACCTGGATGCAGGACGCGGCGAATGCGCCGGCGAGCATCACCGCCACGAGAATCCGGAATCGATCCGCCGATACCGTCATGGCGGATCAGATGGCAAGTCCGGTGCCTTACCGGACGCGCTCGATCAGTGCGGCGTCCTGTGCCGGAATGGTTCCGGCGGCGCGACGCTGCGCATCGGCTCCGCGTTCGCGCGATCGGCCAGCAGCTTCGTCGTGAAGCGCTGCCCCTCAGAGATGCGCTCGACTTCGAGGGCGATCGACTCGACCGCCTGCTCGAGCCGCGTCATGCGCTCGTCGTCCACCGTGAGGCTGTGCGCGGTGTGCGAACCGCCGGACGTCAACGACCGGGCGTTGAGCACCAGCACGCGGACGCAGTAGGTGATCATCCCGAAGAAGCTGACGGCGACGATGACTTTACCTGGATCACTCATGAGCGGACACGGCTCGAGGAGATGGGTTCGTTGGATGCACGCACCCTACGATACCATCACCGCTCCGGTGTCACCGCGCGCTACCAGATTCAAGGCAGACTCAGCCAGTCCCGCCGCGACGTCGCGGCGGGTTCCTGATCGACGCCTAGGACTTCGCGGCGGGCTCTCCCTTCATCGACTTCATGAACAGCGAGCGGCCGGTGGCCGCGTCCACGACCTCGTACATCCCGAGTACGCCGATCGCGGTGCCGTTGGCGAGCTTGATCGGCGCCTTGCCGACGCGCACCCAGCTCGTCTCGCCGTTGCCGGACTCCTGGCGCTCGATGATGTCGAGGTTGGCCTTGCCGCTTTTCACCACGCCCTCGTCGTCGCGACGGTACTTCGCCGCCTGGTGACGCCAGGGGAGCCGCTTGTCGAAGTCGTCAGACCCGACCAGCTGTGCCACCGTGAGTCCCGCATCCTTGGCGAACGCCTCGTTGCATCCGCCGAACAGGTACTTCGGGCCGGTCTTCCACATGATCCGGACGTTGCTGCGCGGAGCAGCGACCTCGCGGACATAACCGTCGAGCTCCGATTTGAGCTCTGCGGCCGACGCGGTCGCCCAGCGTCCGGCACGCGACTTCATGGTGGGATTGAGGTCGGGCCAGGAGGCGGCGGCGACCAATTGGTACGCCGCGAGGATGGCCCGTAGCTCGTCTGCCGAATAGTCCATTCGACGCTCCACTACGACTCGAGAAAGTGGCTCCCAGTGCCGCCTGCGTCGGCGCCGACTCGAGGGCCTATGCCGTAGGACGCCACGATTTTTGGCGCGCAACAATGGGCCACTGCGGCTGGAAGTGGACGCTGCCTCGTCCCACGCCAGGGACAATCACACGTTCACCGCCTCCGCGCATGAACACGCAACCCGTTGCCTGCCCGACGGTTATGCGCCGAGCTGCGGCTGCCGTCGCTCGGCACCGCCCCTGCCTTTCCCAAGGGTGAGGCTTCCCGCCCGGGACGCCCGAACTTCCCGGAGGCTTCCATGCGTGCTCGCTCGTTCGTCCCCATGCTGCGGTCCATCGTGATCCTCCTTGCCCTCCCCACCCTCTCGGCGACGGCGCACGCGCAATCGCGTGCCCGTCCGCTCGAGTCGGGGACGGTGTTCGAGGCCACGCCGTACGTCGGCTACATGGTGTTCGGCGACTTCGTCAAAGGCCCGCTCGGCACCTCGATCTACAGCGCGCCGGCGCCCGTGCTCGGCGCCCAGCTCGGGATGCATCTCGCGCCGAACATCCTGTTCATCGGCAACATCGCCACGACGAGCAGCGACATCAAAGCGGGGATCCCCTTCATCGGCGGTCTTTCGGTAGCGCACAGCACGATGGTGCTCTATGACGCCGGCCTGCAGCTCAACATCCCGGTCACGTCGTCGATGAGTGGGGTGTCGTTCTCGCCCTTCATCCAGGCCGGGGTGGGCGCCATCCACTACGACATCTCGCAGTCGATCATCTCGACGAAGGCATCGAACTTCGCCGGCAACGTCGGCCTTGGCGCAGACGTCACGCTCACCAAGGACTTCGGCATCCGCCTGCTGGCCAAGGACTACATCGGCAAGTTCGACGTGAAGGACGCGACCTCGCTCGACTACAGCGGCGAGACGGCGAACAACTTCGCGCTTTCGGCGGGAGTGCGCGTTTCATTCTGAGTGAGTTGGTGAGTTGGATAGTGGGTTGGCTGGTCGGTTGATTGGTTGGGTGAACGGCA
>DASVNI010000559.1:0-3812 GCA_036383935.1 Gemmatimonadaceae bacterium
CCGGTTCGCCGTCGCGCGCACGCCGCGCACGTACTTCTCGTGCGTGCCGTAGCGCTCCTCGAGCGACAGACGCGGGTCACCGCTCGCGATTCGTTCCGCACGCGTCTCGGCGAACGGGATGAACCCGCCCGAGAAACCGCATGGCTGTCCCGCCGCGAAGCCGCTCGCCGTGCGGTTCCACCCCATGTAGGTGCCGAGCGGGTTCGCGACGAGCGGCGACTTCACGCCGGCCAGCTCGTTGCCGTCGCGATCGATCTGTGGCACGCGCGAGGGGAGCACGCGCCGGATGCGCGGCGGAATGGAATCGAGCGCGCCGCGCATGTCGTTCGGCTCGAAGCGTGGACCGAAGTCGTAGTCGAGGAAGGGTGTGATCATCCCCTCCGGCGTCGGCGCGTTCGGGATGCGCGGGAATCGCGCGGCCACGTCCTCGGGCGACGTCAGCGTCCGGTCCGCGAGGCGCGGATACCGGCTCGGCGGCGGCTCCACGCCGCGCGTCACCCACGCCGTGAGCGCGACGAGCAGCGCGCGCTCGTGATCGGACTCCGGCGCCGGATTGTCCGGCAGCGCGCAGACGGCGCGACTCTTCGCCGGCGTGCGCGTGAAGGCGCCATTCCCGCCGCCGTGCGTCGTCGACGGGAAGTAGTAGCGCCGCACGTTCGACGGCAGCGGGATGTCCGCCCGCGCATCGGTCCCGACGAAGTCCGGCGACGCGCGCAGCCCCCAGAACTCCGCCGAGCCGAGCGTCTCGAAGATCTTCGGGCAGGTGTTCGTCGCGCGGCAGCGGTCGAGCATTCCAGCGGCGGGGCGATGGCGCGCGGTATCGGCGCGATGCTCCCACCATATGACGGCGTCGCTCCCCGGATCGTACAGCCCCGCCGCCCCGCCCGGCCGCGCGAAGCGCAGGTTCACCGGATTCTGGCGCGCGGCGATGTGCGGGTTCGAGCCGTCCCACACGATGCGGCCGCGCGTGCCCGAGTCGTCCTCGTTGAATCCGTAGTGGATGAACGTCCGCTGCGTGTTCCCCGCCTGCGACAGTCCCGTCCCGATCACCGCGCGGATCGTTCCGGCGATCGGGTTGGCCGTTCCGGCGGCGTCCTTCGCCTCGTAGCGGAAGAAGGAGCCGACATCACGGATCGCCGCGAAGCCGAGCAGCAGCACGAGCGGATCCTTCGCGGTGTAGACGAGCTGGTACAGCAGCGCCGGATCGGCCGCATGGCGCAGGCAGATCTTCGTCGAGTCGGGCGCGCCCGGAAATGGCGTGTGCGCGCAGTCGCCCCACGCCCAATCCTCGCTCGGCATCGGCGTCGCGCCGCGTACTTCGCCGGAAATGGTCTCGCTCGTGTGCGTCTCGAGCCGCGCGGCGCGCGTGTCCAGCGTGGCGGGGAGATACGCGCCGAGCGCGACCGCGCCTACCGAGTAGTAGCCCGCGCTGTTGAGTGGGAAGGTCGTCGTTCCCTGCGGAAAGTCGCTCCACCGCACGACGATCGGGCCGGTGATCGGCGAGCCGTCGGCGTTGCGCGCCACCGGCACCCGCACCGTCTCGCGCACATTGCGTCCTATAGCACCGGGGATCTCAGCGACATCGCCCTGCCATCCGCTCCAGAGGATCGTGTAGCCATCACGGAAGAGGAGGCCGTCGCCGGCGTCTTCCAGATCGCATTGCGCCCCTGACGTCGCGCAGGTGCGCTCGAGCATTGCGATCGTCAGCTTGCTGCCGCGATTCACCATGTCGTGCAGCAGCACGCCATTCCCCTTCGACGGATCGAGCGGCCGCAGCAGGGTGAACGTCGCGACGTACTCCACCATACCGCGTGCGTTGCGCGGCGCGACGAGTATGTCCTGGATCAGGGCGTTGCGACGGTCGTTCGGGTCCACCTCGCCGTATGCGCGCCCGATGATCTTCTCATACTGCCCCACGCTGCCGAACTGCCGTCCGCCGAACGCCACCTGCCGCGACACGATCTCGATCCGCACGATCTTCGCGCTCGCCTCGCGCGCCGTCGCGAGCAGCAACACCGCGGCGCCGATCCAACCGGCGCGCAGGCGCGCCGCGGTTCGCATGGCCGTGCGCAGACGCACCGCGAGTCCCATGACCTGCTCAATCATCGGCCGCCTCCTCCGCTCCATCGGGGATCGCCATGCTCAGCAGCGCCGAGCTGAGTGATTTGCCGTGAGCGTCGAGCGCGAGCGAGCGCGTCACCCCGCCGCTCAGCGCGTGCTCGAGCACGAAGTTGAGCGCACCCAGCAGCGGCAGCTCGTAGCGCACGACGTCGCCCTTCACGATGCCGGCGAAGTGCGCCTTCACGCGCGCCGCCGTCACCCAGCGCACGAGCAGCGGATAGTCCGCCGCGTCGTACGCGATGAGCGAGATGTTCGACGTGTCGCCCTTGTCCCCCGTGCGGGAATGCGCGAGCTCGCGCAGCGTGCGCATCAGGCGACCTCCCATTCGATCGAGGGATGCACGTCCTCGCGCGGCACGAAGGTGGACGTCACGCCGATCAGCTCGCGCGTCGACTTGGCGACACCGCCGCCCCCGGCGGGCCCGTTGGTGTAGAGCATCTCCACCTCCTCACCGATGCGCCGCGCGTCGCTCAGGCGCGCGCAGCGCGCGGCAACGCGCGCCCGGACCTCGTACGGTTCCTCCGCGCCACTCGATAATCCTTCCCCGTGCAACGCGTTCATGCCGATGAGGTCGAGCCGCAGCTCGTCGTGCTGCACGCCGGTCATCCGCAGCCGCTCCGCCACCACCTCGAGCGCGACACGCCCACGCGCCACCGCACCCGGCCCGGCGTACGAGATCTGTCCCTCGCCGATGCACCCATCGCTGTGGCCCACCGACACCTTCAGCTGCGTCGGCCGCTCGCGTCCGGCGACGCCCTCCACGCGCACACGATCCGGCGCGAGCTCGGTGATCGTCGCCTCGGAGATGTCCACGCAGACGTCCGGCGTGATGTAGGCGCGCGGATCGTGCACCTCGTACAGGAGCTGCTCGCTGCACGTGCGCACGGTGACACAGCCGCCCGTGTCGCCAAGCTTCGTCACCGTGATCGCGCCGTCCGCGTCCACCTCGCCGATCGGGAAGCCGAGCCGCGCGAGACCGGGCACGTCCTTGAACGTCGGGTCGACGAAGTACCCACCCGTCACCTGGCCCGCACACTCCAACAGGTGTCCCGCCACCGCGCCGCGCGCTCGGCGCATCCAGTCGTCGGCCACCCATCCGTGCTCGTGCACGAGTGGCGCGAGGAAGAGCGACGAGTCGGCGACGCGACCGGTGATCACGACGTCCGCCCCTTGCGCCAGCGCGGCGACGCTCGGCTCCGCACCGAGATAGGCGTTCGCCGAGACGATCTGCGCCGGCGACAGCGCCGCGCCACACGCGTCGCGCAGCCCCTCGTCCGCCGCGCGCTGCTGCACGAGTGCGAGCACGTCGTCGCCCACCACGGCGGCGACGCGCAGTCCGTCCACGCCGTGCTCGCGCGCGATCTCGGCCACTCTGCGCACCGCGGCAATAGGGTTCGCCGCTCCCGCGTTGGTGATGACGCGAATGCCGCGGCGCGTGCACGCCGGCAGCACGGCGCGCATCCGCGCCTCGAGGAAGGGATCGTAGCCGCGCGCCGGATCGCGCCGCCGCTCCTGCTGCGCGAGCGCGATCGTCCGTTCGGCGAGGCACTCGAAGACCAGATAGTCGATGTGCGCACGCTCGGCCAGCTCGATCGCCGGCTCGATGCGGTCGCCCGAGTAGCCGGCCCCGGCACCGATGCGCACTACGCGCGACAGCGAGATCCCGCTCATAAGGCGAGCACTCCCAGCAC
>DASVNI010000560.1:0-6172 GCA_036383935.1 Gemmatimonadaceae bacterium
GTCTGCTCGATACCGCCGCGCAGATCGTCCAGCCCCATGCGGGCCTGCACGAGTGTCTGCTTCATCTGCGCCAGACCGGCACGGCGCGCCTCGGGAGTCGTGGAACGATCCATGAGATCGCGCAGCGATTGGCGAAAGTTGTCGAACATCGGAGCGCTGGGCGGGGGGGGCGCTGCGGGTGGGACCTTCAGGGTTTAGGATAAGGAAAGCGCTCGCGGCCCCGCAACCACGCACGCCATGCACCCTCTTGCACCGGTCGCCGTCACAGGCACCACCGAGATCATCCGTGGCGCACCGCGCCTTCGCGTCAACGTGGCATACACGCAGGCGCTTCGGGGCGCAGGACTCCTGCCGTTGGTACTACCCGTGCTCGAGCCGGAAGATGCCGACGCAGCGCTGGAGGGCGTCGCGGGGCTCGTCCTCACGGGCGGCGAGGACGTCGATCCGGCCCGTTACGGCGCCGCCCCGAGCCCTGAGCTGGGCGACGTACATGCCGGTCGCGATGCATTCGAGATCGCACTCGTCCAGGCGGCCCGCGCGCGCGCGCTGCCTACCCTCGCCATCTGCCGCGGCGTGCAGATCCTGAATGTGGCACTCGGCGGCACCCTGGTGCAGGACATCGCCACGGAGTGGACGAACCCCATCGTCCACGACGGCGACTGGGCCCGAACCGCCCGCGTGCATGAGATGGAAGTCACGCCCGGCTCGCGTCTCGCCCGCGCGCTCGGGACCGAGCGGCCTGTCGTGAACTCGATGCATCACCAGGCCGTCGGCACCGTCGCGCCATCGCTCGCCACCGTCGCACGAGCTCCCGATGGAATCATCGAAGGCGTCGAGTGGCCCACCAACGACTGGTGGATGGTCGGTGTGCAGTGGCACCCGGAAGAGCTGTGGGGCAGCGACGAGCCCTGGGACAGGAATCTGTTCGCCGCGTTCACCGAGGTGGTTCGGCGCGGCGTCGCGGTCAGTTGACCCGCCGCCAGCGCGCCTCCGACGACACCTGCCGCATGAGTCGCTCGGGAGAGTAGCGATCAGGAAAGAGCAGCGAGTCGCTCACGTCGTTCAGCGCTGAGCGCAGCAATCCGAATCGGTCCGCCGCGGTGGTGAAGAGCATCGTCAGCCCGTGGTCATCCGCGAGCCGGTGGCCGGCGGCGAGCTGGTAGCCGCGCCGCCCCATCTCTTCGTAGTAGTCGAGGTCCGGACCGCCACGCCGCCAACGGCGGTGCTCGATGTAGTCGGGAAAGAGTCCGCTCAACCAGAGCGCGTAGTTGCCGAGGTGCGTGCGCACGAGGAAGCTGCGCCGCCCATCGGGATCGTCCACGTCGGCCAACAGCGCAGCGAGGGAATCGTACACCTGATCATCGGCCGCGCTGATGCGACGCGCGTTGTCGCGCACCCCGAAGTTCATGAGCATCGCCGCGACATAGTCGGCCAGGCGGCGATCCTCTTCACCGACCCGTCGGAGCGCGTGACGCACCATCACGTACAGGAAGAGCGGAAGCGAAGCGCACGAACCCTGTCCTGCGCGCATCAGCGCAGCGGGTAGGCGCGGATCGTCGAGCACCGCGTCGATTCCCTGATCCGAGATCGCACGCTCGATCTCTTCGACCGGTTGTCCGCCGTCCCGCGAGATCAGGCGCGCGACGAGCTGCGCGTCGTCACGCGAGAGGCGGTGGCGCACCGTCGCCTGGATCATATCGGACCTCCTCGTCAGCTCATACCCCGCAACAGGGGAAAGGATTGGCAGAAGCCCTTCCTTTCAGTCTGACGATGCGATCCCCGTGAGCGCACAAAGTTGGCACTCACGGGCTGCGACTGCTGATGATGCGCGCTAGCGCGGCCTATTCGGCGAGTTCGCCACGGCCCACCCCATTTCGGCCATCAGGCGCGTCACGCGCGCCAGCTTGGAGAAATCGATCTTGCGGGGCTCGTCGCTCACCTTGTGGTAGTCGTCGTGGAGCCCCGTCGTGACGAACACGATCGGGATTCCCTTGCGCGCATAGTTGAAGTGATCGCTGCGCTCGTAGATGTGTTCCGGGTGCGTTGCCGAATCCCACTCCCGATTCAGCCGGAACGACGCGGGGAATGCCGCGTTCACACTGTCGAGGATCGCACCCAATCGCTTGCTCTGATTGTTCGGCGCGGCCAGCGGGCCGACGACGTACAGCAGCGTGTCGGCGTTTCGGCCGATCATGTCCATGTTCAGCTGCGCGACGATCGAATCGATCGGCACCGTCGGGTGTTCGGTGAACCAGCTCGAGCCGAGAAGACCCTTCTCCTCACCGACGTGCCAGACGAACAGCACCGAACGCCGCGGCTTCACCGGCGCCTGCTGCATCACGCGCGCGATCGCCAGCAACGCCACGCTGCCCGAGCCGTCATCGTCGGCACCGTTCGCGATGGAGTCCCCGTTCACCGGATTGAGGATTCCCACGTGATCGTAGTGCGCGCCGTACGCGACGTAGGTGTGTTGAAGCGCCGGATCGCTGCCACGCACCACCGCGACCACGTTGTACCCGGTGATCGGCGTCTTCACCTGCTCGATGCGCGCGCTGAACTTCCGGCCGCTCAACGCTTGCGCCTTGTCATCGGTCGGCCAGCCGGTTGGCAGCAGCGGTGACCCGACGACCGGGACGCCGAGCATGATCATCGGGATCACGCGATCGGCCTCCGGGACCTCCGGTGCGCTCGTGCGCAGGGCAACTGCCCGCTCGAGCTGCGGCGCCGACTGCTCGAACAGCTCCGTCCCCTTCCCCGTCAGCAGGACGATGATCGCCGCCGGACGATGCGGGAGGATCTTCCCGATCCGCTCGCTGATCGCGCCCTGCGCCTCGAGCTGCTCGCGGCGTGCCGAGTCGGTGCCCGCCGGCGCGCCGTTCACCACGACCACGACCTTGCCCGCGAGATTCAGCCCCGCGAAGTCGTCTCGCTTGCCCTGCGTCAACCCGTAACCAAGGAATACCAGCTCGCCATCGGCCACACGCTTCGTCGGCGGGACACCTGCGCCGAGATTGAGCAGTGGGACGACCTCCCGACCCAGTGCGATCCGTCGAACGCGCCCGCCCTGTTCGACCTCGATCTTCGACCCCGGGCCGAACACCTCCTTCTGCATCGGCACGCGCTGAACGAACTCGCTGTCGCCCGCCGGCTCCAACTTGAGCTGCTTCACCCGCTCGGCCAGGAAGTGCATGGCGCGGTTGGCGTCTTCGGTGCCGGTCTCGCGCCCGCGCATGGAGTCGTCGGCGAAGGCGTACAGATCGCGGCGTAGCTCCTCGGACGTCACCGCGCCGACGGGTGGCGCCGCGGGTGCGACCGGTGCCGACGTTGTGCGCGCCGCAGACGCGCAGCCGATTCCGGCCAGGAGGAGGGCGAGCACGGAACGGCGCATCGAGTCTCTCCGAGGTGGTTTTACGCGAACCGCGACGGCTCGTCGGAGCGCGTCACGGCGTATCGCGGGAGGCTAGTCGCTGCCATCCACGCTCGCAAGCGAACGCTCGCGCGCGCCAGGGTATCATTCCTGGCTGGAAGCGCTGAAAGGGTGGCGAGCGTCCTGCCGCCACCCCTACCTTACTTAACGCCTTCCTTCGCGCCCACCAAAGAGACGTGCTGTACTTCTGCATCCCTGCCTACAACGAGGCTCAGACCGTAGGTCTGCTGATCTGGCGCCTTCGCAAGGTGTTCCAGGAGCAGCCGCGCGAGTATGAGGTGCTCGTCTACGACGATGGAAGCACCGACGCGACGGCCGAGACGCTCGCACCGTATCACAAGGTGATGCCGCTCACCGTCCTTGGCGGGACGCACGTCGGCTACGCCAGCGCCGTCGATGCGCTGTGCCGCGAGGCGTCGCGCCGGACGCGCTATCCTCGTCGCGACGCCGTAGTCGTGCTCCAGGGCGACTTCACCGACCAGCCGGAACACCTGCCCGAGCTCATCAAGCGGTTCGACGGCGGCGCGGACATCGTCGTCGCCGAACGTCCCGCCGACGCGCCGAACGTGCCGCCCCCCGTGCGTACGCTGCGCCGCGTCGCGCCGTGGCTCACGCGGCCATTCGTGTCCGTGGCCGGCGTCCGCGATCCGTTCGGTGCGCTGCGGCTCTATCGCGTGTCCGTCATCCGGGACCTGATCAAGGAGCGCGGCGACGCGCCCTTGCTGCAGGGCGAGGGCTGGGCGGCCAACGTCGACCTGCTGCTGCGAGCCGCTCCGCACGCTCGTCGCATCGAGACCGTGGAGCTGGCCCCTCGTTACGACGTGCGGTCGCGCGAGACCCGGGTCCGAACCTGGAGCGACGCGCTCGCCCTGCTGCGGTTCGCGCGCGGTGCGCGCGGTCGAAGCGTCCGCGCCGCGCGCGCATGACCCTGGTTTCCCGCCTCCTCTCGCGCATCCTCGCGCTCGCGATCCTGCTGCCGGCCCCCGCGACTCACGCGCAGGACAGCACGCATCACGCGCAGGACAGCACGCGTCGCGCGCAGGACAGCACGCGGCTTCCCGTGCCGTTCGGCGTGGGCGAGCGCCTCGAGTACGACGTGCGCTTTGGCGCGCTGCACGTCGGCGGCGGCAGCATGGAGGTCGAGGGAATAAAGGACGTCCGCGGCCGCGAGACCTGGCATACCGTCTTCACGGTCCGGGGCGGCACCTTCTTCTACCGCGTCAACGATCGCTACGAGAGCTGGATCGATACGAAGACCGGCAACTCGCTGCGCTTTCGGCAAGACCTCAACGAGGGCAGCCGCGACGTCGAGCGCAACTTCGAGATCTTCCCGGAGCGCGCTGTCTTCAGCGAGAATGGCGAGCCCGAACAGCCGAGCGTCAGCAACCCGCTCGACGACGGCTCCTTCCTCTACTTCCTGCGCACCATCCCGCTCACCGTGGGCGAGACGTACACCTTCGATCGATACTTTCGCCCCGATCGGAACCCGGTGACGATCAAGGTGCTGCGACGCGAGCGCATCCGCGTCGCCGCGGGCGAGTTCGACGCGATCGTCGTCCAGCCGATCATCAAGTCGAGAGGGATCTTCTCCGAGAACGGACACGCCGAGGTCTGGCTTTCGGATGACGAGAACCACATCATGCTGCAGATGAAGTCCGGCTTGAAGATCGGTTCCCTCAACCTGTACCTGAAATCGTACCGTCCAGCAGCGGCGCGGACGAGCGCCAAGTAGCTCCCCCCGGCACTGCTCCGCGCGGTGAGGCGGATCTCGCGGCCGTGCGCACCGTTCCGGTCGCGGTGCGCGAGAACAAGGTGAGCGCGCGCGACTTCGCGCAGCCTCCCGCCGACGATCGTTCCTTCCGAGCCTTCCTTCGCGCGCTTCCCGACGTCCTCGTCGCGCGCGACTTCCGCGCCGTCGTGAGTGCCGTCGCCGACGCGGCGCGACGCAAGCGCGGTGTCGTGGTCATGCTCGGCGGCCACGTCGTGAAGACCGGCCTCGCCCCCGTGCTCATCGAGCTGATGCGACGCGGCATCGTGACACATGTCGCGATGAACGGCTCCGCCGCGATTCACGACTACGAGGTGGCGCGCTTCGGCGCGACCTCCGAGGATGTCGCCGCCGGCCTCCGGGATGGCACGTTCGGCATGGCCGACGAGACGGGACGCGAGATGAACGAGGCGTTCGTCGCCGGAATGCGAGACGGGCTCGGGATGGGCGAGAGTCTCGGTCGAGCGCTCGACGCGCAGCCTTCGTTGGCCAACCCCGAGCTCTCCCTGCTGCTCGCGGCGCGGCGCCTCGGCATCCCGCTCACGGTGCATGCCGCGCTCGGCGCCGAGATCATTCATCAACACCCGGCCGCCAACGGCGCCGCCATCGGCGACACCAGTCACCGTGACTTCCGCCGGCTCGCGCATTCCCTGACCGCGCTCGACGACGGCGGTGTCGTGCTCAACCTCGGCAGCGCGGTGATCATGCCCGAGGTCTTCCTCAAGGCGCTCACCATCGCGCGCAACCTGGGCCACGGAAAGCCGCAGAGCTTCACGAGCGTCGACCTCGACATGCAGCGCCACTATCGGCCGCGCATGAACGTCGTGCAGCGGCCTACCCTGCACAGCGGCAAGGGCTACGAGATCACCGGCCACCACGAGATCATGGTGCCATTGCTCGTGTGGGCCGTGGTGGACGAGCTGGACGGAACCGGCGACCGCACCTGATGACTCGTGGAAACGCAGAGGTGCGTCTCT
>DASVNI010000561.1:0-16010 GCA_036383935.1 Gemmatimonadaceae bacterium
ATATCGACGCAGACGTCCGGCGTGATGTAGGCGCGTGGATCGTGCACCTCGTACAGCAGCTGTTCGCTGCACGTGCGCACGGTGACACACCCGCCCGTGTCGCCGAGCTTCGTCACCGTGATGGCGCCGTCCGCGTCCACCTCGCCGATCGGGAAGCCGAGCCGCGCGAGCTGCGGCACGTCCTTGAACGTCGGATCGACGAAATACCCGCCCGTCACCTGGCCCGCACACTCCAACAGGTGTCCCGCCACCGCGCCCCGCGCTCGGCGCGTCCAGTCGTCCGCCGACCAGCGGTGCTCGTGCACGAGCGGCGCGAGAAAGAGCGACGAGTCGGCGACGCGGCCGGTGACCACGACGTCCGCTCCCTGCGCGAGCGCGTCGACGATCGGCTCCACGCCGAGGTACGCGTTCGCCGAGATGATGTTCTCCGCCGGCAGCGCCTCGCCACACTCGTCACGCAGCTCGCCTTCCGCCGCTCGGCGCTGCACGAGCGCGAGCACGTCGTCCCCCACGACGGCGGCGATGCGCAGGCCCTGCAACCCGAGCTCACGCGCGATCTCCGCCACCATGCGCGCCGCCGCAACGGGGTTCGCTGCTCCCGCGTTCGTGACGACTCGAATGCCGCGGCGCCGGCAGGCCGGCAGCACGGCGCGCATCCGCGCCTCGAGGAAGGGATCGTAGCCGCGCGCCGGATCGCGCTGACGCTCCTGCTGCGCGAGCGCGATGGTCCGCTCGGCCAGGCACTCGAACACGAGGTAGTCGATGTGTGCACGCTCGGCCAGCTCGATCGCCGGCTCGATGCGGTCGCCCGAGTAGCCGGCCCCGGCACCGATGCGCACTACGCGCGACAGCGAGATCCCGCTCATAAGGCGAGCACTCCCAGCACCACGGCGGCCAGCACCATCACCAGCGACGTCGCCCACAACAGCGGAATGCTGAACCGCTGGTGCGCGCCGAGCTCCACGCCGGTCAGCCCGACGAGCAGGAAGGTCGCCGGCGTGAGGGGACTCACCGGGAATCCGACCGTCATCTGTCCCAGCAGCGCGCCATGCGCCACCGCCGTCGGCGCCACGCCATGCATCTTCGTCGTCTCGACGACGACGGGCAGCACGCCGAAGTAGAACGAGTCCGGATCGAACAGGAGGCTGAGCGGCATCGAGACGACGCCAAGCGCGAACGGCACGTGCACCGCCGCGCTGCGTGGCACGTACGCCACCGCCGACGACGCCATGGCGGCGATCATCCCCGTCCCCTGCATGATCCCGGTGAACGCCCCCGCCGCGAGCAGGATGCTCGCCATCATCAGCGCGCCACGCGCGTGCGCGTCCACGCGCTCGCGCTGCATCTTCACCGACGGATAGTTGATCACCAGCGCCGCCGCGGTGCCGAGCATGAACATCGCCACCGGCGGCAGCACGCTCGCGATCATCAGGACCAGCACCGTGAGCGTCAGGGCGACGTTGATCCACAGTCGGCCCGGCCGCCGCAGGGCACGCTCGCTCTCGGTGAGCGCGCGTGTGACGACGACGTCGCGCCCCACGGTCCCGCCGCGCTCGATGAGCCGGCGGGTCTCGCGCTGCCCGAGCCACCAGCAGAGTGCGAGCGCGAAGACGAAGCCGCACGCCACCACCGGCAGGAGCGGGCGGAAGAGCACAGCGACCGGCACCTTGAGCGCGCCGGCGGCGCGCAACGTCGGCCCGCTCCATGGCAGCACCATCACGCCGGCGCCGAGCGCCACCGCGGCAGCGAGCACGCGCCGGTCCATGTCGAGCCGCTCGTACAGCGGCAGCATCGCCGGCACCGCGATCAGAAAGGTCACTGCGCCCGAGCCGTCGAGGTGCACGAGCGCGGCGAGCACGAAGCTGCCCATGACGATCCACGTCGGATGCGTGCCGACGGCGCGCAGGATCCCGTCGATCGCCGGATCGAACATCCCGGCATCGGTGACGATGCCGAAGAAGAGGATCGCGAAGACGAACATGCCGACGACCGGCGCGAGGTTCTGCACGCCGGTCGTGATGAATTTGCCCGTCTGCGCGCCGAATCCGCCGGCGAACGACGCCAGCGTCGGCACCACGATCAGGGCGACGAGCGGGGAGACGCGCCCGCTCATGATCGCGGCGAGCAGGACGACGAGCGTGGCCAGACCGAGGAGGGCGAGCACGAGGCGGAAACGATCTCGCCCGTACAACGATCGCGCAAATAGATTGTTGTTAACGATCGATAAGCGCCGCTTATGAGTGTCCCCGAGCTCCGGCTCCTCCGTTACTTCGTCGCCGTCGCCGAGGAGCTCCACTTCGGCCGCGCGGCGCACCGGCTCCGCATGGCGCAGCCGGGGCTCAGCCAACAGATCAGGTCGCTGGAACAGCAGCTCGGCGTGCGGCTGCTCGATCGCACCAGCCGGCAGGTGAAGCTCACCCCCGCCGGCACCCTCCTCCTCGGCGAGGGGCGCCGCCTGCTCGCGCAGGCCGAGCGCACCGCCGACCAGGTTCGCCGGGCGGGACTTGGGCTGGTCGGGCAGGTCACCGTCGCGGCGATCGGCTCGGCGACCTACGACATCATCCCGCGCCTGCTCCGCGAGCACCGCAAACGCTTTCCCGAGGTCGAGGTCCTGCTGCGCGAGCTGTCCACACCGGCGCAGGTGCAGGCGCTGCGCAGCGGTGAGATCGACGTCGGCTTCCTGCGCCTCCCCGCCGACGTCGACGAGCTGGTCGCGCACACCGTCCGGGAAGAGCGCATGGCGCTCATGCTCCCCGAGTCGCACCCGCTCGCGGCGATGCACGAGATCCCCCTGCGGGCGCTCGCGCACGAGCGGCTCATCGTCTTCCCGGCGGCGCCTCGCCCGAGCTGGGTCGACACCGTCGTCGCCGCCTGTCGCGAAGCGGGGTTCGAGCCAAACGTCGCGCAGGAGGCGATGGAATCGGCCACCGTCGTCAGCTTCGTCGCCGCGGGAATCGGCGTCGCGCCGGTGCCCGAGGGGCTGCTCATGCTCGCGCGACCGGGCGTGGTCTGCCGGCTCGTCGCGCCTCCCGCACCGATCACACGCCTCGCCGTCGTCCATCGTGCGGGGGATCTGCTGCCCGCCGTCGCGACGTTGATGGATGTCGTGCGAGAGCTGTGGCCTCAGGCGCGGTGAGGTGGCTGGTTGGATAGTGAGATAGTTGGTCGGATCGTGGGTGAGTTGTACGGCCCGAAGCACAACCGGCGTGGAGAGTTCCTCCTGGAATCTCCACGCCGGTTTCTTGCCATTGCCCTTCAACTCACCAATCAACCGACCAACCAACCCGCTATCCAACTCACCAACTCACCACCTTACAGCGCCTCCACCGCCGCCCGAATCACCGGCTGCCCGCCACTCAGCACGTACGCGATCTTCCCGTCCGTCCCGATCACGTACACGACCGACGGATGCGACACGTCGCCCGTACGCTCGTTCCGCGCCCGCGGCACACGCCACGCATTGAGCACGCGCTCCACCGAGTCCGGTACTCCCGACAGGACATGCACGTCTCCGCTCGCACCCCAACGCTCGGCGATCGCGCTGAGCCGGCTCGGCGTGTCACGCCACGGATCGAGTGTCACGATGAGCACCGCGGGCTTCGGCGACGCGAGCGCATCGCGCGCGCCGAGCACTTCGGAGACGAGCACCGGACAGACCGTCTCGCAGTGCGCGTAGGCGAAGGTCACGAGCACCGGCCGGCCGCGGAACTGCTCGAGCGTCACGGTGCGTCCCGATTGATCCACGAGTGACAGCGGCTTCGGCACGTCGCTCAACCGATTGAGCTGCCCTGCCACTTCCTCCGTCGGCGACGACGCGAACGGACGCGCGTCGCCGTCGGTCACGCGCACGACCACGCCGAACACGCCGCCGATCAGCAGCGCCGTCGCCACGCCCAGGGCGAGCTGGCCACTTACCCGCTGTACGGCTGCATGCAGTCCGGCGTGCACGTCGCGTCCCCACCCGGCGAACAGCACGAGCAGCATGCCGAGCGGCTGACCGGTGAGCGCCAGCCAGCCGCCGGCATCGGGAAGTCCGGTGGCTGCCGTGCCGAAGCACGTCTCGCGCGTGAGCACCATCCACGCCGGCGCGTCGGCGGCGGGCCACAGCGCGAGCGCCCACCAGCTGGCGGTGATCACGAAGATCACCGCCAGCGCCGACAGCGCCGTCCACGCGCGCGACGTTGCCGTCATCCGATCCTCCAGAGGAAGGAGAGGATCTTCCAGTTGCTGAAGAAGTACAGCGCGAAGACGGCGAGGAACACGAACACCAGCACGATCGTCCCCGGCGCCGGTCCCATGATCCCGCGCGAGCTCGAATGCAGCTCGGCGTTGCGCTGGTCGACGTCGGGCGCGTGCACCGGCGGATGCGTGATCCCGCGCGGGAGACCCACCGCCTCCACGCCGAGGGTGAACTCACCGACCGGCGTGCCGAAGAACACCGACTTCACCGCGATGGCGACGAAGATGAACGCTCCCGTCGCCGCGATGATCCCGCCGAGCGCGACGAACGCGAGGAAGAGATCGACGATCGGGTTGAACGGCACCGAGTACGGCGCCTGGCTGAACGTGATGTCCCAGTGGCGACGCGGCACGCCGAAGTTGCCGGCGAACGTCATCGAGATCGTGAAGATGAACATCCCGCCGGCGAAGATGTACGGCTGCAGCTTCGCCAGCTTCCAGAACGCGACCCGCTTCTGGAAGATGAGCGGGATCAGGTAGTACGTCGCCCCCATGAACGCCATCGCCGTCCCGCTCACCACCGTCGCGTGGAAGTGGCCGGGCACGCGCAGCGTGTTGTGCACGATGATGTTGATCTGCTCCGTGCCGATCGTCACGCCGGTGATCCCGCCGACGAAGCCGAACACCACCACCGACAGCACGAGCGAGCTGAATCCGGGATCGCCCCACGGCGCCTTCCGCAGCCACTCGAACATGCCGTTCGTGTAGCCGCGCAGCCGCATGCCGAGCTCCATCCCCGCCGGCACGGTGAAGCCGTGGATCATCGACGCGAGCACGGCCATGTACATGAAGTAGCTCGTGTTCACGACCTTCCACGCCGGTCCGAGGCCCGGATCGACGAGCAGATGGTGCGCCGACGCCATCGAGATGAAGAGGATGTAGAGCACGAACGCCGAGCGGCTGATCTTCTCGTTCAGCACCACCGCGCCGATCGTCAGGCCGCCGAGCATGTACCAGATCGCCACCATCGCGGCGACGTTGATCTGCTGCGACGAGTGGCCGAGCCCCCACCAGATCATTCGGTAGATCTGCGGATCCACCTTCATCAGCCCGAGCGACCACAGAAAGGTCGGGATGTAGATCGCCGCGCCGTGCAGCAGCGTGATCACGGCGATGATCGCCGCGGTCGCCGCGCCGTACACGACGAGCGGCACCGAGCCCTCGTACGTCTTCTCGCGCTTCGCCACCACGAGATTTCGGAAGAAGATCCACTGCACCGCGAGCGCGCCGACGGCGAAGAGGATGACACCGAGGTAGTACCAGGGCGTGGCGCGAAGGGGCACGTACGAGGTGAACAGCACGTCCGCCTTGCCGTCCCACATCATCGCTTCCACCAGCAGCGCGCCGCCGAGCATGAGCGCGTACGACGCCCACGACAGCTTGGGCATCGAGTTGCGAGCGTTGAGCAGCACGGTGCTCGCGAAGTGCAGCACCGCCATCTCGAAGAAGATGATGAAGAAGATCAGCATGCTCATCGCGTGCACGCCGAGCAGGCGGTAGTACCAGACGGCGGGGAGGAGGTGCACCGCCTGCCACCGCGTGAGCACGAGGAGCACGGCGGCGACCGTTCCGACGAGCAGGAACACGATCGCCGTCACGGCGTTCGCCTTGATCACGGGCTCAGCGCCCTCGTGGATGCGCCGTCCCGTGACGCGGCAGGTGCGGAAGTGTGACTGCGACTCGGGCGTGTATGCGCCCAGGTCGGTCGTGGAACGGCGGGCTGGGGTGGTCATCGCGCACCTCCCGTCGTCGTCGTGGGCGTTGCATTCGTCGCCGTGGTCGCAACGGCGGGCGCATCCTCGACGATCACGCGGCCGACCATCGTGTGATGGCCGATGCCGCAGAACTCGTTGCACATGATCCGGAAGTCGCCCGCTGCGTTCGGGCGAACGCGCAGCCCGTAGTCGTAGCCCGGCACGACCTGGAAGTTGACGTTGATCGGGAAGAGCGAGAAGCCGTGGTTCACGTCGAGCGACGACAGGTGCAGTGTGTACTGCGCGCCCTTCTGCAGCTTGAGGATCGGCCGCCACTGGAACGCCATCGCCGTCAGATACACGTCAGCGCCGGGCGGTGGCTGCACGATCGGCATCCCTCGATCGTCGCCCACCTTGTACTGCTTGATGAACTCCTCGGTGCGCGCGAAGAACGCGGTTGGTTCCACGCGGCGGCGGATCCCCGAAGGGTTCTGACCGCCCTTCCAGTGCCAGAGCGGCATCATCGCGAACAGCACCATGCACCAGGCGAACGCGATGCCCACCCACACCTTCTCGGCTTTGTGCGCCGGCTTCCACCAGTTGCCGCGAGGGGAATCCAACCCCGTGTGCGTCTCGGTATGCACGATCGCCTCAGGGAAGGGTGGCCTTGGGGAGCGTGAGGATCTCCCACATCCCCCAGCCCGCGTAGAGCACGCTCATGATGAGCAGACCAAGAACGAGCAACAGGAAGATGTTGTCGAAGAACCGCTGACCACGCGGTATCGGCTCGGCGGCGGCGGACGGTGGTGCGTCGCCGTGTAGTGATTCGGACATGAGCGCTCCTGAACGCGGAAGCGAGGTGGGAAAACCGGGATGCGCCGACGCTACGACTCCGCGAAAGCGCGCACAGTCCGGGATTTCTCACCTTTGTATGGGAATTTCCCCGACGGAACTCCGAGCGCCGCGATCTAGGTTGGCTTCATGCCTCCGTTTGACGCGGCCTGATGGCCGCCAAACCCCGCCGTCTCGAACGTCTCGCCCTCCGGCTGCTCACCACCGCTGACACCGCGTGCAACCGGCTGTACGGATCGCGTTACAATCCGCTCTACCAGAGTGGAACGATCGTCGTAGCCCTCCTCGGCCTGCTCATCGTCACGGGGCTCTGGCTGATCTTCTTCTATCGCGTCGGCGCACCGTATTCATCGGTCGCCGGGCTCGCCTCCGATGCCTGGCTGGGGCGCTGGATCCGTAGCGTCCATCGCTACGCGAGCGATGCCGCGGTGGTGTTCACGCTCGTGCACCTCTGGCGCATGTACGCGCAGGGGCGAAGCTGGGGCCCGCGCGCCCTCGCGTGGACCAGCGGCGTGATCGCCCTCGGCCTGCTCTTCGTCTGCGGGCTCACCGGCTACGTGATGGTGTGGGACAGCTTCGGGCAGCTCGTCGCGCAGGAAGGCGCACGCATGCTCGACACGCTGCCCATCCTCTCCGAGCCGATCGGCCGCGCCTTCACCGGCGAGCAGGAGCTCGCGGGCGCGTTCTTCTTCGTCAACCTGTTCGCGCACATCGCCATTCCGCTCGGACTCGGCCTCGTGCTCTGGCTGCACGTCTCGCGCGTGGCGCGTCCGACGCTGTTGCCACCGCGACGGTTGATGTGGGGGCTCGTCGCCGCGCTCGTCGCGTTGGCGTTGGTGCGCCCCGCCACGCTCGGCTCCGCGGCGACGCCGTTTCACATGCCCGAATCGGTGCGCGTCGACTGGCTGTACGCCTTCTGGGTCCCGTTGGTGCGTGCGACGTCGCCGGCCATGGCGTTCATCACGCTGGCGCTCGCGGTGCTGCTGCTCCTCTCCGTGCCGCTGCTGACGAAGCGACGCGCAGCCGCTGCACCGCTCCCCTCCGTGGTGGACGAGGACATCTGCACCGGCTGCCGGCAGTGCAGCCTCGACTGCCCGTACGAAGCGATCACGATGATCGACCGGCCGGGCGGAGGACGCTCCGCCTTTGTGGCGCGCGTCGACCCGGAGCTCTGCGTGAGCTGCGGCATCTGCTCGGGCTCCTGCGCGCCGATGGGTGTCGGCCCGCCGGGACGCACCGGGCGCGACCAGCTCGCCGAGATCCGGCCCTTCATCGCCGGCCTCGAGGCGGGGCGCACGGTCGTCGTGTGCTGCGACCGCGGCGCGCGCGGATGGCGTGAGTCGCTCGAGGAAGAGGGAGCGGTCGTCCACGAGGTGGACTGCGCGGGAAACCTGCACACCTCGGTGATCGAGCTGCTCGTGCGCGGTGGCGCTTCGGGCGTGCTCGTGATCGGCTGTCCGCCGCGTGATTGCTGGAACCGCGAGGGGCCGCGCTGGCTCTCCGAGCGCATCTATGAGGATCGGGAGGCTGAGCTACAGGCACGGGTCGACCGTCGGCGCGTGCGCGTCATATCGGCGAACGCGAGCGAGACCGGCGAAGTGGTCGCTGCGTTGCGCCAGTTCATGGCGGACACCGCGCGTCTCCACGTGCCGCAGGCGGACCACGCGGAGATGGAACTGGTGTGCGATCCTGTTGCCGTGGAGGAGTCGTGAGCCGCGCGCTCCGACTCGGCCTCGCCACGATCATGGCCGTTGGGGCGATGCTCGCGCTCGCGAGCGTGTCGGCCGCGCCCTTCCGCGCGAACGCGCTCCCCGAGGCGCGTCTGCGCGTCGCCTTCAGCGCGCGCCCCGAGCGGATCGAGACCTGCCGCACGCCAAGTGAGAGCGAGCTGGCGAACCTCCCCGCGCACATGCGCCAGGGCGTCGTGTGCGAGGGGACCACCGCCACCTATCGGCTCGAGGTGCGGCACGACGACTCGCTCGTCGCCACCGCGTTGCTGCGCGGCGGCGGCCTGCGTCACGACCGGCGTCTCTACGCGCTGCGTGAGCTGAGCGTGCCGAGTGGACACAGCACGATCGACGTGCGCCTCGTGCGCGTCGACAGCGTCGTCGCACGCCCGGCGCGCGAGTCGCACGAATCGGACGACCACACGCGCATCGGCGAAGACGCCTTCGCGCGCGACGAGGACGAGCATCGCCGCACCGTCGCCGACGAGGTGCCGCCCCTGCTCACCCTTCGCGACACCCTGACGCTGCGCCCGCGCGAGGTCCTCCTCGTGACCTACGACCAGGCATCGCACCGCCTGCGCACCGTGCGAGGCGCCCCATGACGCACCCACTGATGACCTCCACGACGCAGCATCCGCATCCCCGCATCCCCGCATCCCCGCACTCCCGCGGTGTCGGCATCTGGCTCGCCGCCTGGGCCGTCGTCTGCTTCGCCATCGTGCTCGTCGGCGGCGCGACGCGACTCACCGAGAGCGGGCTCTCCATCACCGAGTGGAAGCCGGTGACGGGCATCATCCCGCCACACACGCCCGAGCAGTGGGCGAGCGAGTTCGAGAAGTACCAGCGCATCCCGCAGTACCAGCGCCTCAACGCCGGCATGACGCTCGAGGGGTTCAAGAGCATCTACCGCTTCGAGTTCTGGCACCGGATCATCGCGCGCCTCGCCGGCCTCGCCTTCGCGCTCCCCTTCGCCTGGTTCGCGCTCCGTCGGCGCATCCCGCACTTCGCGCAGCGTCGCATCGCCGTCCTGCTCGTGTTGCTGGCCACACAGGGCGCGATGGGATGGTGGATGGTCTCGAGCGGTCTGAGCGTCCGCACCGAGGTGAGCCAGTACCGCCTCGCCGCGCATCTCACCCTCGCGCTCATCCTGCTCGGCGCCACGGTATGGACCGCGGCTGATCTCCTCGAGGGACGCCGCACGCCACGCGAGCGCTCGCGCGACCGGGCCCATCACGTGCTCCCCTGCCTCGTCGCACTCGCCGGGCTCACCGCGGCCAGCGGTGCGCTCGTCGCCGGTCTCCGCGCTGGACGCGTCTACAACACCTTCCCGCTCATGGCGGGGCGCATCGTGCCGCCCGGCTATGCGCAGCTCTCGCCATGGTGGCGCAACCTGTTCGAGAATCACGCGGCGGTGCAGTTCGACCATCGCGTACTCGCGCTCACCACCTTCTTCGCCGTCATCGCCGCGTGGGCCACGCTGCGGCGCTCGTCACCGCCCCGTCTCGCGCATCGTCTCGACCTCGCGCTCGGCGCCGCGATGCTTCAGCTCGCGCTCGGCATCTCTACCCTGTTGCTGCGCGTGCCCGTCACGCTCGGCGTGGCGCACCAGGGCGGCGCGGCGCTGCTGCTCGTCACGCTCATCCTCGCCTGGCACGCCGCTGTCATCCCGAGCGAGCGCAGCGAGTCGAGGGATCTGCACGTCAGCGCCGAGACGAACGAAGTCGTGGAGCTCACCATCCCCCCGTCGTTCGTGACCTTCGCTTCTGCGGAGGCACCGTAGCGACATGTCCGCCGGCTACTACGTCCTCGTCACGATCCACGTCCTCGCCGCGCTGCTCTGGCTGGGCGGGATGCTCTTTCTCGGCGTCGTCGGCGCGCCCGTGCTGCGCGCCATCGAGCCGCCGGCGCTGCGCCAGCGGCTGTTCAGCGAGCTCGGACGTCGCTTTCGCACCGTGGGCTGGATCGCCGTCGCGACGCTCGTCACCACCGGCACGCTCATGCTCCATGCACGCGGCCTCCTCCACTGGAGCGTGCTCGGCTCAGCGGCGTTCTGGCGCACCGCGTTCGGCACCACGCTCGCATTCAAGCTCGCCGCCGTCACGACGATGATCGTCGTGAGCGCCGTGCACGACTTCCTCCACGGTCCTGCCGCCGGCCGCGCCGCGCCCGGCTCTCCCGCTGCCCTCGCGATGCGCCGCCGCGCCGCGCTCCTCGCGCGCGCCAACGCGCTCGTCGGAATCCTGCTCGTCCTCGTGGCCGTGCGCCTCGCGCGCAGCTGACGACGCAACCCCGAGCCCTCGCAATCATGTCACCACGTCCAACGCTCGCCGACGTCGACTTCGATCGCGCTCCCTTCGTCGTCATCTGGGAGACGACGCAAGCCTGCGACCTCGCGTGCAAGCACTGCCGCGCCTGCGCCGTCCCGCAGCGCGATCCGCTCGAGCTCTCCACCGGCGAAGCGAAGCGGCTCGTCGACGACATCTGCCGTTTCGGTCGCCCGCTCTTCGTGCTCACCGGGGGCGATCCACTCAAGCGCTCCGATACGGTCGAGATCGTGAAGTACGGCGTCGACGCCGGACTTCGCGTGGCACTCACTCCCTCCGGCACACCGCTCATGACGCCGCGTGTGCTGCAGGAGCTGCACGACGCCGGCCTGTCGCGCCTCGCCGTCAGCCTCGACGGTGCGACCGCCGCGCAGCACGACGGCTTCCGTGGTGTCGCCGGCTCCTTCGACTGGACGATCCGCATGCTCGAGACGGCGCGATCGCTCGGACTCTCCACGCAGATCAACACGACGATCTCGAGTCACAACGTGTACGACCTCGAGAATCTCATCGCGCTGATGACGGAGCTCGGCATCGCGCTCTGGTCGGTGTTCTTCATCGTCCCGGTGGGACGTGCGCGCCCCGAAGACCTCGCCACCGCCGACGAGTTCGAAGCGGTGTTCAATCGCCTGTACGATCTCTCGAAGACCGCGCCCTTCGACATCAAGACCACTGCGGCCCCGCACTACCGCCGCGTCGTCATGCAGCGCCAGGTCGAGGAGCGCCGTACGAAGGAGCGTTTCGGGCCGCCCACACCGCTCACGGCAGGTGTCGGATTCAGTCTGGGCGACGGCGTCGGCCGCGCCGCGAAGGGCGTCAACGACGGCGACGGCTTCCTCTTCGTCAGCCATCGCGGCGAGATCTATCCCTCGGGATTCCTGCCGCGCTCGGCGGGCAACGTGCGCACCGACGACATCGTCGACGTGTATCGCAACCACGAGATGTTCCGCACCCTGCGCGATCGCGATCGCCTGGAGGGCAAGTGCGGCATGTGCGAGTTCCGCCACGTGTGCGGCGGCTCGCGCGCCCGCGCCTATGCGATGACCGGCAACCTGCTCGCCTCCGATCCGCTCTGCACGTACCAGCCGCTGGCCTGGCAACGCAGCCAGCGCTCACGCTCTCTCCCTCTCCTTCCCACCGCGAGCTGATACTCATGATCGGTATCACCACTCTCTACGCCGACCGCAACACTCCCTCGGACGGTCTGCGCTACGGCCGGCAGCGGTTGGAAGGCGTCCGCGCGCGCGACGTCATCACGCAATCACCACCGGCCCACGCCGCGCTCCGGCGTCCAGTGGTCGTCTGGAATGTCGGCCGGCGGTGCAACCTGCACTGCGTGCACTGCTACTCCGATTCGGAGAACCGCTCGTACCCGGGCGAGCTCACCACCGCGCAGGGTCACGCGCTCCTCGAGGACCTCGCCGACTTCGGCATCCCGGTCCTCCTGCTCTCCGGGGGCGAGCCGCTCATGCGCCCGGACATCTTCGAGCTCATCGCCTACGCGCGCTCACTCGGACTTCGCGTCACACTGTCGACGAACGGCACCCTCATCACCGCCGAGATCGCCGACCGCCTGCGCGCGCTCGACGTCAGCTACGTCGGGATCTCCCTCGACGGCATCGGCCTCACCAACGACAAGTTCCGCGGCCACAAGGGCGCCTTCGACAAGGCCATGGCCGGTTTCCGCTACTGCAAAGCCGTGGACCAGCGCGTCGGTCTGCGCATGACGCTCACGCGTCGCAACTGCCAGGACCTCGATCAGATCTTCGACTTCATCGAGGCCGAGGGGATCGACCGCGCCTGCTTCTATCACCTCGTGTACAGCGGGCGCGGAACCAGCGCCGACGAGCTCACCCCTGACGTCGCCCGCGCCGCCGTGGACACGATCCTCCGGCGCACGCGCGACTTCGCCGAGCGCGGCCTCCGCAAGGAGATCTTCACCGTCGACAACCACGCCGACGGCCCGTACCTCTACCTCAAGCTCCTCGAGGAAGACCCGGCACGCGCCGCCGAGGTGCTCGACCTGCTACGCTGGAACGGCGGCGGCCTGCACAGCTCCGGTGTCGGCATCGCCGACATCGACTTCCTCGGCAACGTGCACCCCGATCAGTTCTGGATGTCGCACAACCTCGGCAACGTGAAGGAGCGACCGTTCAGCCAGATCTGGCAGGACCTCTCCGATCCGATCCTCGCCGGCCTCCGCGATCGTGCTCCGCTGCTCAAGGGCCGCTGCGGCAGCTGTCGCTGGAAGGACGTCTGCGGCGGAAGCTTCCGCGTCCGCGCGCTGCAGGTGCACGGCGATCCGTGGGCCGAGGATCCCGGCTGCTACCTCACTGACGACGAGTGCGGTCTGTCGCCAGCGCACCAACTCACCAACTCACCAACTCACTAACTCACCGCGTTGCTCTCCCCGCCGGCTTATGCGTGGCTCTACCGAGCAGCGGTGTTCGGTCACGTCGCCGCCGTGGTGGTCTGGTTCGGCGCGGTCGCGTACTACCTCCTCATCCTCCGCCCTGCGCTGCGCCGGTCGGGGGTCGAGCGGAAGGCGCAGTACGCGATCCTCGCCGAGATTCGCGCGCGTCTGCAGCGCGTCGTCGGTACCGCCGTCGTCGTCCTCGTCGCCACAGGGCTGACGCTGGCACGTCTCCGCGGCTTCCTCGGCGGAGGCATACCCGTCGATCCCTTTCGCGCCCGGCTCTTTCACATCAAGCTGGGCGTCGCCACGCTGCTCGTGCTCGTCTTTCTCACCGCGCTTCCACTGCTGCGCCGCGTGCGCACGCCACGGACGCGTGGCAGGCTGTTCGTCGCGACCCATGTCGCCGTGCTGGCACTTGGCGCGATCGCCGCATTCATCGGGGTGATCCTCTCGCGCTGAACGGGTCGCGGGCGACGACTTGCGTTCGCTTCGCTGCCTAGGGATCATCCGGACGTGACCCAGCCCTCGATCGACGACCGCGACGGCCCGTCTGGCGACGGCCAGACGCACGACGGCCCGATGTACGCGTCGCGCACGTCCCTCCGCAACTACACCGATCTCGGCTTCGGCCGCGTCGTCGCGCAGTCGGTGCGCGGACGGTTCCTCACGCACGAGGGCGAGCCCACGAGCCGAAAGTACGGCCTCGGCGGGCAGCGCCTCGAGCGCTTCTACCTGCGTGCGCTCGCCACGCCCCTCCCCGTCTTCCTCGCGTGGGGGCTCGGCGCGCTCCTCCTCCTGAACGGGTTCTTCACCCTCGCCTATCTCGCGCTCGGCGACGGCGCCATTCGCGGCGGCGAGGCGATCGGCATCAGCGACCCCTTCCTGCGCGCCTTCGACTTCAGCGTCGGCACGTTCACGACGACCAGCACCGCGCCGATGTATGCGTACGGCAGCACGGCGCGCTGGCTCGTCGTCTTCGAGTCCTTCTTCGGGCCGTTCGTGCTCGTCGTCACGGCCGGACTGCTCATCGCGCGCCTCACGCGCCCGCGCATGCGGCTCCGGTTCAGCGAATCCGCTGTCGTCGCGCCCTACGAGGGCGGCCGCGGCCTGATGTTCCGCATCGTCAACGAGTCGGCCTCGGAGCTGAGCGACGTACAGGTGCGCGTGAGCGTCACGCTGTTCGAGGGGACCGACGGCAAACGCGAGCGCAACTTCTACCCCCTCGCGCTCGAGCGAACCTCCGTCGACCTCTTCACTCTGCACTGGACCATCGTCCATCCCATCACCGCCGACAGCCCGCTGCACGGCGCCACGCCGGACAGCCTGCGCGAGGCCCAGGCGGAATTGCTCATCCTCGTCAACGCGCACGAGGAGACCTTCTCCACGCGGGTCACGGCGCGCGCCTCGTACTGGTGGGACGAGATCCGGTGGGACGCGAAGTTCGCCAGCATCTTCGCCAGCTCCGCCGAGGACGTGCTCGCGATCGACGTGGAGCGGCTCGATCGGCTCGAGCGCCTCGAGCCCGGCACGACGAGCAAGCCCGCGCCACAGGAATCAGCCCCCGCGACCATGCCGACCGAACGCGATCAGAAGCTCCCCGGCTGACGCATCGGGGTCAGAGTCAGTGGGGTCAGAGTCAGTGGGGTCAGAGTCAGTGGGGTCAGAGTCAATCGACTCTGACCCCAGTCTCTGCAATTGCCTCTGACCGCCCCGCTAGCGGTCCTCCCCTGCCCCCACGCGCACGCTCTCCAGATCCAGCTCCTGCTCCAGCTCGCGCAGCACGTCGTCCGAGATCGCCCCTTCATTCCGCAGCCGCACGAGCATGCGCCGCTCGGCGCGTAGCATCTCGCCCCGCAGGCGACGACGCCCTTCCGGCTCGCCGGCGTGAGACTCGAGCAGTCGGATGCGATCGCGCAGCTCGCCCCGCAGCCACTCCACGTCGCGTTCGTCCACCCAATCTTCGCGCGAGAGATCGTCGAGCACCTCCGCGCCGCGCCGCGTCGCCTCGAGACGGGCCACGCGCGCCTCGGCGTGATGCGTCTTCTCGGGCTCGAAGTGAAAGGCCCGGATGATCGGCGCCAGCGTGAGCCCCTGCACCACCAGCGTCACGGCGATCACGCAGATCGTGATCACGACGATCTCGCTGCGATACGGGAATGGCGCGCCCCCGGCGATCGCGTGCGGCAGGGCGAACGCCGTCGCCAGCGACACGATCCCACGCATGCTCGTCCACGAGACGAGAAAGATCCCGCGCCGCGTCGGCCGCGGTTCTTTGCGTCGCACTCGTCGGCTGAGCAGCCGCGGCAGCCACGCCGCGATCGGTACCCACACCATCCTGAGCAGGATCGCGACGGCGCTGATCACCAGGCCGTCTCGCACGAGCCTTGGCGTGGAGCCGGCCGGTAGCGACGCGAGCAGCGCGCGCGACTGCATGCCGAGCAGCAGGAAGATCGCCGCGTTCAGCACGAACACGACGAGGTCCCAGACGTTTCGGTTCTGTAGCCGCGACATCGGCGTGACGGCGCTCGAGAAGCTCCGCCGCAGGAAGATTCCCCCCGCCACGCACGACAGCACGGCCGACACGTGAATCGACTCGGCGGCGAGCCACGCCACGTACGGTGCCGCCAGGGTGAGCAGCGTCTCGGCCAGCGCGTCCTTCGACCAGTGCATGATGCGCAGCACCACCCACCCCACGAGCACGCCCACCAGCACGCCGATTCCCGCGTCGACGAAGAAGCGAACGATCGACTCGCCCCAG
>DASVNI010000562.1:0-14989 GCA_036383935.1 Gemmatimonadaceae bacterium
AACACTTTGTCGTCCTGCGGCACGAAGGTGCCGTCGCGCCGCTGGATGAAGAGCCGGCCCGGCTGAAGCTTGGCGCCGCCGATGTAGAAGTCATCCAGCCCGTCGCCATTCACGTCGCCCACGGCAAGCGCCGGCCCCTCCGTCGAGAGCAGCTTCGGGATGAGCGGCTCGCGATCGAAGTCGACGAACTCGTTCTCGTGGTGCGTGAAGTCGATCGCCGCGGCGGTCGTCACGTCGGACAGCAGCGGACGCGGTGCCGGCGGCGCAGGCGAGGGGGCCACGGCGCCGGACTCCGCGACGGTGACCAGCGTGTTCGCCGCGACGTCCGCCTGCCGGCTCTCCTTGCCGTTCGGCCACCGCACCAGCAGCGAATCCACCTTCGCATGCGCGCCCAGCCCGAAGTCGAGCACATAGTCCACGCTCGACTGGAAGCCGCGCACCGGCGACTGCTCCTGCATGAAGCGATCGGTGCCGGCAAAGGCCGTGACCTTCGCGCCGATGCCGAAGCGGTTCGGCGCGGCGCCATCGAGACGAACGCGGAGGAAATGGTTGTCCGGATGCAGGGCGCGCGCGTTGTTCCGGTAGACGAACGCCTCCTGGTCGATGTTGTTCACCACCAGGTCGAGCGCGCCGTCGCCATCGAGATCGCCGTACGCCGCGCCGCTGGAGAAGCTCGGCGTGTCCAGCCCCCAGGGCTTCGCCTCGTTGACGAAGCGCAGGCCGCCCGCGCCCTTGAACGCGTAGTTCGGGAGGGGCGTCGCCGTCATCCCGGCGATCAGCTTGCTGAAGTCGACCTTCGATTTCCCGTTGTTCGTCGCCTCCTGCATCGTGCGCGGGTCGGCGAGGTGCGCGACGTAGTCCTGGTTGGTGAGGTCCTTCGCGATCCCGTTGGTCACGAAGATGTCCTTCCGCCCATCGAGGTCGAAGTCGGCGATCAGCGCGCTCCAGCTCCAGTCGGTGCGCGCCACACCGGCCAGCTGACCGACGTCGCTGAAGGTGCCGTTCTGGTTGTTGCGCTGCAGCATGTTGCGCAGCGCCTGGTGGTGATAGCCGTTCTTCACCCGGGTCTGATACAACCCCCAGTCCTCGAACTGGGTCGTCGTCTTCAGCCGGATGTCGTCCTCGGGGAGCATGTCCGTCGTATAGAGATCCGGCCAGCCGTCGTTGTCCACGTCGGCCGCGTCGAGTCCCATCGAGAAGTAGCTGATGACCGGCATCGCCTTCTCGATCGCATCGGTGAACGTCCCGTTCCCGTTGTTGATGTAGAGGTAGTCGCGCTCGAAGAAGTCGTTCGAGACGTAGATGTCAGGCCGCCCGTCGCCATTGAAGTCGGACACGACGACGCCGAGGCCGTAGGCCATGTCGGGGCCGTGGATGCCGGCCGCCGCGGACACGTCGGTGAAATGGCCGCCGTCGTTGCGATAGAGCCGCTCCCCGCCGTAGGGGCCGCGGTCGTCGCGCGAGCTGCGGAGATTGAAGCTGTTGGCGGGCTTCGGCGAGTTGTTCACGACGAACAGATCGAGGTCGCCGTCGCCGTCGTAGTCGAGGAACGCCGCCTGGGTGGTGTACCCTTCGTCAGCGACGCCGAACTGGCGGGCCATCTCCTTGAACGTCGGCACGCCATTCTTGTCGACGCCCTGGTTGATCCAGAGCTCGTTGGCGCGGGCGGCCGGCTCGCCCTGCCCCGCCTTGCTGATGTAGATGTCGAGCTTGCCGTCGTTGTTGACGTCGGCGATCGCGACGCCGGTCGTCCACGACCCCTTCGCGCTCGTGATCCCCGATTCGTCGGTGACGTCGCGAAAGGCGAACTTGCCCTTGTTGAGGTAGAGGCGCGGGCCGGTCTCGTTCCCCGTCAGCACGATCTCCGGCAGCCCGTCGCCGGTGAGATCGGCGATGGCCGCGCCGCCGCCGTTGTAGAAGTTGCGGTAGGTGAAGACGTTGAACGTCTTCGACTGCTCGAGCTCGTTCCTGAACCGCACGCCGGTGGCGCCCGACGGCAGCTTCGTGAAGAGCTGATCCCCTGCAGGGGGCAGCGCCTGGCCCGGCGACGCGGTCGCGCTCTCGGCGTTGTCCGAGCAGGCGGCGAGCAGGCAGACAATGACACATCGCGCCAGCGGACGCGCGAGGCGGCGGGCGAGGGAGCGCGACGTCATGCAGTGTAAGGTGGTACCACGGGTGGGAACGTACGGGGAGCGGCAGCCGACTTCCTTGGCGCGCTCCGGGGCGACGCGCGCCGTGGAAGGCGCGCATCGCCGCGGCTCGCGAAGCTGCACGGTGGATCCAGGGAGAATCACACCGTGCAGCTTCACAAGCCAGCAGTCCGGCTCAGTAGCCGGAGTTCTGCGTGAGCTGCGGGTTGGAAGCGATCTGCGTCTGCGGGATCGGGAACAGGATCTTGTATCCCGGCGTGACGGTGTTCTTGAAACGCCGCGGGTCGACAAACGTTCCCGCGCGGATCATGTCCGACCGACGCTTCCCTTCACCAGTCAGCTCGAACCAACGCTCGTTGAAGATCGCCGTCCGCGCCGCGGCCTGCGTCATCCCCGCCGCGAGCGGCTTCGCCGGGCTGAACTGACGAGCGCGGATGATGTTGACCTGTGCGATGGCCGCGTCCGTCTGACCCAGCTCGTTCAGCGCCTCCGCCTTGATCAGATACATCTCGGCGAGACGGAAGAAGGGGTAGTTGTTCGGCTCCGAGCTGCCGCTCGGGATACCCGGCTTCGGGGAGAACTTGTTGTAGCGCGGCCCCTCGGCCTCGGTCGCTGCGGTTTCGTTGTTGATGTTGACCGTGAAGATGAGCGGGTTGCCCGCACGGTCGTTCACCGGCAGGCCGGTGTCGAAGCTGTACTGCTGCCCGACGAGGAAGATGTTGCGCCGCGCATCGGCCGGATCGAACGCGTTGTACGTCTCGGCGACCGCCGCGAAGCCGTTCCACGGTCCGCCCTGCACGTTCAGCTGGGCGTAGTGGAGCGTGCGATGCGGGAAGTTCATCCCGAGGTCCGGCTGCGCATCGGTGTTCGAGATGAAGAAGATGTTCTCCTTCGAATCGTGGTTGTCGGGAGAGAAGTTCTTCTTCCAATCCGGCGAGAGCGCGTACTGCCCGGAGTTGATCACGTTGTCCGCCGCCGTGATCGCATCCTGCCAGCGCTGCGCTCCCTTCGTCAGCCCGCCAGCGCCGACGGTGCCCGTGTAGACCTGGGCGTTCAGGTAGAGGCTGGCCAGGATCGCATCGGCCGCCCCCTTGGTCAGACGACCTGCCTGATCGGCCGGGCGCGACACCGGGAGGTCCGCGCGCGCTGCCTTCAGCTCGGCCTCGATGAACCGGAAGACGGAGTCACGCGAGACCTTCGGGAGCGCCTCGAGCTTGGTGCCCGTGACGAGCGGCACGCCACCGAACATGTCCTGCAGCAGGTAGTAGTACCACGCCCGCAGCGTCCGGAGCTCGGCGAGGACCGGTGCGGAGCCCGGAGTATTCGCCGTCGTGATGACGTCGATCATCAGGTTGGCGCGGGCGACGCCGGCGAACAGGTTGGACCACGCGCCGTTCATGTCGGCGAGCGCCGAACCGCTGCTGGCGTTCCAGTTGTGCCTGAAGATCTCGAGCCAGCGACCGTTGTCGTACCAGTCCTGACCACGGGTCGGAACGATGATCTCGTCCGTCGTGATCTCGGACAGGTTGTACCGGTCGTCCATCGTGGTACGGAGGTTGGCGTACACCGACGCCACACCCGCCAGCACCTCGGCATCCGTGTGGAATGCGTTGGTTGGCGTCAACGCATCCTTCGGGACCTCCGTCAGGTTGGTGCAGCCACTGAAGATGATCGGTGCCGGACCACAGAGCAGCAACACGCCCAGGGTCAGTCGGCCGATCGACCAGGAAAAGACTTTTCTCATATGCCTCGTAACTCGTGATTGTAGGCTAAAGAGCGGTGCGATCGGTGCACGCTTAGAAGGCGACGTGTGCGCCAGCCGTGAACGTGCGGGCTCGCGGATACGTCAGGTAATCGATGCCGCGCGTCGCCACGCCGTTGATGCTGGCGTCGGTGAACACTTCGGGATCGTAGCCGGAGTACGGCGTGAACAGGAGGAGGTTGTCGCCCGACAGGTAGACACGCGTCGTGCGACCGCCGCCGAGGCCCGGCACGGCGAAGGTGTAGCCGATCGTGGCGTTCTGCAGGCGGATGAACCGCCCGTTCTCGATCCAGCGCGAGGAATAGATCGCCGGCTCGTCGATGCCGGTCGGATCGGTCAGCGCCGCCGCGAGGAAGTTGCGCGACGACTTCGCGTTGCCCTTCGTGGAGTACACGAGCGCCGTGTTGTTGAACACGTCCCTGCCGAACTCACCGCGCCACAACCAGCTCGCGTCGAAGTGACCCCAGCCGCCGTTGCTGCGGAGTCCCAGCGTGAACTTGGGGTTGGCGTTGCCGATGATCATCTCGTCGCCGCCCGTCGGCGCGATCGTCTCGCCGTTGGAGCAACCGGTGCTCTTCGCGTCGCAGGCGAACACCTGCTGGCCGTCCTTGTTCACGCGCAGGAACTTGGCGCCCCAGAAGGTGCCGAGCGGCTGGCCCGGGATGAGGCGCTGGGCGTTGCGGCCCGACTGGCCCTGACCGGAGACTGCACCCGTCTCGATGTACGGCGCGCCGCCGAGGTCCGTGACCTTGTTGCGCTCCATCGAGAAGATGAGCCCCGACGTCAGCGACTTGTTCGCCGCGTCGAAGAGGCGGGCATCGAGCGTCGCCTCGAGGCCACGGTTCTGCACCGAGCCGACGTTCTGGATCTGCGTGGACACGACGGCCGGCTGCGGCACCGGGACGGTGAGCAGCAGGTCGTTCGTCTTCTTCTGGTAGACGTCGATCACACCGGTGATGCGATCGTTCCGGATTCCCCAGTCGAGCCCGACGTTGGCCTGGTCGGAGGTCTCCCACTTGAGGTTGGGGTTCGCGACCTGCGAGGCCGAGAGACCCGTCGTCACCACGCCGCCGAACGGGTACTTCGCGCCGCCGTCGGCCCGCAGGAGCAGCTGCGTGGCGTACGGCCGCACCGCCTGGTTGCCCTGACGTCCCCAGCCCGCGCGCAGCGCGAGGGTGGAGAAGCGCGAGCCGCGCATGAACTCCTCGTTGTTGATGCGCCACGAGGCGGAGATGGCGGGGAAGGTGGACCACTTGTGCCCTTCTGCCAGCACCGACGAACCGTCGCGACGGACCACGCCGGTGAGGTAGTACTTGCCCGAGAAGCCGTAGTTGGCGCGCGAGAAGAAGGAGACGAGCTTGCTCTGCTGGATGTACGAGCCCGGCACCGGTGAGATGGCCTGCGTGCCCGCGCCCAGGTTGTTGAACTGGAAGGCGTCGGTCACGAAGCCGTTCATCTGCGCGAGGAAGCCGTTGTTGTCGAAGCTGCTGTACTCGTAGCCGCCCACGACCTCGAGCTCCTGCCGATCGCCCAGCTTCGGCGTCGCCGTGAGGAGCTGCTGGAAGTTGAGGTTCTGCAGGCTGCGCTCCTGCTGCACCGCGATGCCGTTGAACTCGGCGCCCAGCGGGCTGACGCGCGGGATGTACGTCTGGCGCACGGAGTTCGTGTAGTCGGCGCCGAGGGTCGTCTGCGCCGTGAGTCCGTCCATGAGCAGGAGCGAACCGGTCACGTTGCCGAGGATGCGGTTCTCCGGAGCGCGGTCGGTGATCTGCTCCGCGAGCGCCACCGGGTTGCGTACGCCGCGATCGCCGCCCTCATAGAACTTCGTCAGCCCCGTCACGGAGTCCTTGACGTTGATCGGCAGCGTCGGGTTGTAGATCGCCATGTTCGTGAACACGCCGCCCGTGAACCCGCCGCCGTTCTCCATGGCGAGGTAGACGTTGTTCACGCGCGACGCCGTCAGGTTGGCATCGAGGTTGATCTTGCCGTCGAGGGCCGAGGTGTGCCCGTTGAGGCGCCCCTGGTACCGGCGGAGACCGTTATCGATGACGACGCCCTTCTGGTCGAAGTAGTTCAGCGAGGCGCGATAGTTCGTCTGCTGGGTACCACCCGAGAAGGCGACGTTGTGGTTCGTGGCGTAGCCGGTGTGCAGGAGCGCGCGCTCCCAGTCGGTGTTCGCCGCGCCATTCAGAGCGGCCTGTGTCGCCGGCAGCTTCCCCAGCTTGATCTGCCCATTGACGAAGTCGCGGTACTGGTCACCGTTGAGGAAATCGAGGTGCCGGGCCGCGTTGGACGCCGCGATGTACGTGTCGTACTCGAGCGTCGAGTTCCCGCGCGCGCCACGCTTGGTCTGCACGAGGACGACGCCGTTGGCGCCGCGGCTGCCGTAGATGGCGGTCGCCGAGGCGTCCTTCAGCACCGTGATCGACTCGATGTCGTTCGGGTTGATCGAGTTGAGCGGGTTACGCGGCAGCGCCGCGTTGACGCCGTTGACCATGGCGCCGGCCACGGGCGACTCGTTCTGCAGGGGGACGCCGTCGATGACGTAGAGCGGATCGTTGCTCGCCGTGATCGAGGTGCCGCCGCGGATACGCACCTGGACGCCGCCGCCAGGCTCGCCGTTGTTGGTCGTCATCTGCAGGCCCGCGACGCGACCCTGCATGAGCTGGTTCGGGTTCGTGATGACACCGACGTTGGCCTGGTCGCTGCTCACCGTGGCGACGGACCCGGTGATCGCCTCACGACGCTGCGCGCCGTAACCGGTGATGATCAGGTCGCTCAGCACCGCAGCCTGCGCCTGCAGCGTGAAGTTCGCCGTGACCGACTGCCCCGCGACGACGACGACCGGCGTGAGCTTCGCGGAGAAGCCGATGCGCGTCGCGCGGATCTGCTGCGGGCCAGGTCGGAGGCCCGCGATGGTGTAGGTCCCATCGTTTCGCGTCAGCGCGCCGGCCGTCGTGCCGACGACGCGCACACTGACGGAGACCAGCGGCTGATTTGATGCCGAATCGATGACGCGCCCCGAGACGCTACCCGTCCCGGCCTGCGCCGCTAGCGGCGCTGCAAGCAGGAAGCTGCCGAGCACCGCGGCCAGCGCACTTCGTGTGACTGCCATTCGTCTTCCTCCAAAGGGACGATGGTCCTCGCTCGCGACGCTCGCGTTGTAGCGAGACGTCTCGACGGCGCGGGTGGGGGTGCGCCGTGGAGCGATGAGACGGAACGTGGTGGACGAACCCAACCGGACCGACCGATCCTGCGTTCGTGTCGGCGTCAAATTGGATCCGGCCCTTGCCAATGCAACTTTTCGTGCAAATGCTTGAGCGCGATTGTAACTCCTGGTTTCGAAAGCGCAATCCAACCCCCGGAGTTTCGGGGCAGTCAAAAACCGATCGGCTCACGAGCCATGACCCGGGCACCATCGGTAACGCCACTCTCTGTCACTCTGTGACATAGGTCATAAGATGACTTTGCGGGCTCGTCCGTACGGGCTGATGGACGTAGCTTCATTTCGTCTATTCTGCTGACGAAAGTTCGCATATATTCCGCAACCGATTGCGCAACTTTTGCGGTCCCCCTCACAACCTCGCGCCTCATGCCCGCTAATCGGGTGACGCTGAAGGACATCGCGCAGCAGACGGGACTCTCCACCGGCACGATCTCGCGCGCGCTCGCGGATCATCCGGACATCAGCACGGAGACCAAGACGCGCGTCCGCGACGCCGCGCAGGCGATGAGCTACATCCCGAACTACCGCGCGCGGTATCTCCGGGCCAAGCACTCCCAGCTCATCGCGCTCATCGTCCCGGAGATGAACATGTTCTTCGTGCCGTCGATGATCGCGGGGATCAACCGGGTCGTGCAGCAGAACGACTACTCGCTCATCGTCTTCCAGTCGGACAACTCCATCGTCCAGGAGCGCCGGCTCGCCGAGTACGCTTCCCACCTCTCGGCCGACGGCGTCCTCCTCGTCCTCTCATCGGAGACGAGCGACCTGCAGCACCTGGAGGTGCTCCACGACTGCGGCATCCCGGTCGCCCTGCTCGACCGCACGATCGAGACGAGCAAGTACACGACGATCACGATCGACGACGAGGAGGCTGGCCGCGAGGCCGCGTCCTACCTGATGGACCGCGGCCACACCCGCATCGTCGGGGTCTTCGGCGACCAGCGCCAACGCATCAGCTCGATGCGACTGCGCGGATTCCGGCACGCACACGCCGAGCGCTCCCTGCCCCTCGGTGACTCGCAGATCATTCGCGTCACGATGATGGACGACCTCGAGGCGCAGCTCGAGCGCGCGTTCAACGAGTACCCGGACATCTCGGCCGTCTTCACGATGACCGACGACCTGCTCGTCCACACGCACCACCTGCTGGCCCGACGGGGATCGCGCATCCCGGAGGACGTCTCCCTCATGGCGATCAGCGACGGCCAGGCGCCAAGCTTCCTGCATCCCAACGTGACGCACCTGCGCCACTCGGGCATCGAGGTGGGCGAGCGCACCGCGCACATCCTCATCGGGATGATCAAGCACAACTCCGACGCCATGATGGACGTGCGGATCCGGACCACCCTCGTCGAGATGGGGTCGGTCGCCGATCGCACGCGCCCGACCAAGCGACGCGCCGCGCGCTGACGACGCCGCCTCCCACGAGACAACCATGAGCCTTGCCACCTTCCTGCTGTGCGCGCAGCTCGCCGCACCGCTCGCGCCCGCGCGTCCCGTGCTCACCTTCCCCGAGCGCGGCCTGGACGACCCCGCCGCTTACGCGGGTTACCAGACGCGGCTCTTCCGCGACGCCGCAGGTAATACGCTCCAGATCTACCTCGACTCGCGCGCGCAGCGCGTCGTGCACCTCTGGGCCGATGCGGAAGACGAGAGCATCGGCTTCACGGCGCGAACGCCTGATGGACGGCCGGCAGCGCTCTCATGGGCCAGTGACGCCGCACGCGTCGGCCGCACCGGCCGCACCGGCCGCACGCGGGTCGTGGAGTACTCGCTCGTCGCCGACGACCCGCGCATCGTCGTCGGGTGGTTCCTGCTGGGCACGATGCGCGTCGAGCGCGATCTCCAGTACGGCGGCCAGCAGAAGACTGCCTTCTCTCGTGCGCCCTTTGTCATCGGCGAAATGGACCGGCTGCTGGCTGCGATGGCGCGACTCGACGCGCCCGAGCGCGCACGACAGGTCGCGCTCCTGCACGCCAACAGCCTGGAGGAGCTGCGCGCTCGGCGCGCACCGACTGTCGTCGCGAGCGCGTCCTCCGTGCGGATCGTCCAGCCATCGCTCGATGGGCTCGATACGCTGACCCTCGAGCTGCGCGCCGACCCCAGCCGCGTCGCGATCGAAGCGGCGGGCGACTCGGCGACGCTCCGCGCCCGCTCGGGACGCCGCATCCCCTTCACCGTCCGCATCACGACGACGGGGCGTACGCTCACGCCGATCCAGCGCGAGGAGATCTTCACCCCCGCCTTCCTCGACTATCTGGCGTCGACACGGGCGGATGCCGCACGCGCCGGCGCGCCGCGCGACGTCGTGCTGGGCGCGCGCCGCACCGAGCGCCAGGTGCGCGGGCTCGAGCTGCTGGTGTCGCACGAGAAGTTGATGGCCGGCCTGCCGACGTACGCGACGTACTTCGGCCGCGACATGCTCATGAGCACGCTCATGCTGCGCCCGGTGTGGAAGCCGGCGATGTCGGAGTTCGCCATCGCGAGCGCGCTCCGGAAGCTCTCCCCTGAGGGGCGCGTCAGCCACGAGGAAGCACTCGGCGGCCAGGCCGTGCGCGAGGCGGCGTCCGAGTACGCCACGCTCGTGGATAGTGCCCTGGCGCTGCCGGCCGGCGCGGCGCGTGACGCGCTGCTCGAGCGCGCGCGTGTCGTGCTGCGCGACATCCGACGCGTGCGCGAGAACTATCACATGATCGACGCGGAGTTCCAGCTGCCGATCCTCGAGGCGCGCTGGCTGCGTGACCCGGCCGTCTCCGAGGGCCGGAAGCGCGAGTTCCTGCTCGACGCGTCCGACGGCGAGCCGCGCGTCGCCCGCATGCTGCGCGAGCTCGCACTCCTCGCCGAGGTCACCGCGCCCTACGCGCACGATCCGGTGACGGCGAACCTCGTATCTTTTGCACCGCGGGACTCGGGGCGCTGGGGGTCGCAGAGCTGGCGCGACAGCGAGGTGGGCTACGCCCGTGGGCGCTACGCGATGGACGTGAACGCGATCTGGGCGCCCCACGCTCTCGAGGCGACGGCGCAGATCCTCGACGCACTGCGCACGCTCCGCCTGCTCGGCGACACGCTCGTCCGCCGCGCTTCATCGAAGGGAGACGAATCGGCGCTCGTCGCGTTCGTGCGCGATCCCGCCGCCCTTCGCACCGCGATCGAGCGCTGGCAGGGAGCGAGCCGCCACTTCGTCGTCAAGCTTGGCCCCGCCGAGGTGCGCGAGCGCGTTCAAGCACGGCTCGCCGCGATGCCCGAGGGTGAGCGCAAGCACTGGAACGCGGTGCTCGCCGCGACCGGAGCCGACAAGGACTCGCTCACCTTCCTCGCCCTGTCGCTCGACGGCGAGGGACGTCCGATCGGCGTCGCCAACAGCGACGTGGCGACGCGACTCTTCCTCGGCGAGACGGAGGGACCGTCGCGCGCGCCGGGCGCAGCCGAGCGTGACGCCGTGCTGCGCGACGTTCGCACCTTCGTCCGGCACTACCCCGTCGGGCTGCTGATCGATGGCGTCGGACCGGTGGTGGCGAGCGACGCCTACGCGCCGCCCTCCGTCTGGGCCGACTTCGAGCGCGACCGATACCACGGACCGCGCGTCGTGTGGGGGCGCGAGAACAATCTCTTCCTGCTCGGCGCGATGAACCGGGTGAACGACGCCGCGGCCGCGCCCGAGCTCGCGGCGTATCGGCGTGAGCTCACGGACGCGATTGGCAAGGTGCGCACCGCGGTGGACGCGTCGGGATTTCACAGCGAGCTGTGGAGCTACGAGCTGCGCGACGGCAAGATCGTGCCGATGCGCTACGGCTCCGGCTCGGACGTGCAGCTGTGGAGCACGACCGATCTCGCCGTCGGCTTCGCGAGCCGCGCCACGCCGCCGGTCACACCAGCCGGTTCGGCGCGCACCTCGGCGGTCACCGACACGCTCACCCACCCGGCGTGGTCGCGCAACGCGGACATCTATGAGGTGAACGTCCGCCAGTTCACCCCTTCGGGGACGCTGGCCGGCGTGCAGGCGCAGCTGCCGCGCCTCAAGGCGCTCGGCGTGGACATCATCTGGCTGATGCCCGTCCAGCCGATCGGGAAGAAGAATCGCAAGGGCCCGCTCGGGAGCTACTACTCGATCTCCGACTACACGGCGGTCAATCCGGAGCTGGGCACGATGGCGGACTTCAACGCGCTCGTGGCGGCGGCGCATCGCCAGGGGATCAAGGTGCTGCTCGACTGGGTGCCGAACCACACGGCGTTCGATCACCCGTGGACGACGGCGCACAAGGACTACTACGTCACGCGTGCCGACGGCACGATCATCAACGCGCGCGACAACGAGGGGCACGACACCGACTGGACCGACGTCGCGGAGCTGAACTACGACAACCCCGCGCTTCGTACGGCGATGATCGACGCCATGCGGTGGTGGCTCGTGAACGGCCACATCGACGGTTTCCGCAACGACGTCGCCGGCGGCGTGCCGCTCGACTTCTGGATGCAGGCGCGCGCCGCCCTCCAGAAGACGCGCCCGGACCTGTTCATGCTCGCCGAAGCGGAGGATCCACGCCTGCATGCGGCGTTCGACATGACGTACGGCTGGGAGCTGCACCACCTGATGAACGACGTCGCGCAGGGAAAGAAACCTGTCGGCGCGTTCGACGCATACTTCGCGCGGCAGGATTCGCTCTACCCGCGCGGCGCGTACCGCATGTACTTCACGTCGAACCACGACGAGAACAGCTGGAACGGCTCGGAGTTCGAGCGGATGGGCGCCAACGCGCTCCCGATGTACGTGTTTGCCGCGACGGTGCAAGGCTCGATGCCGTTGCTCTACACCGGTCAGGAGGTCTCACTCAAGAAGCGTCTCCGCTTCTTCGAGAAGGACACGGTGGACTGGAGCGGGCCGTCGCTCGCGCCCTTCTATCGCGCCGTGTTCGACCTCAAGCACCGCCAGCCGGCGCTGGCGAACGGCGCATTCGGCGGCACGCAGACGACGCTGCGCACGAACGGCGGCGATCGCGTGTACGCGTTCGAGCGCGTGAAGGGGAACAACGTCGTCGTCGTCGCGCTCAACTTCGGCGATGCGCCGGTGAGCGCGACGTATCAGGGGCTGTCCGGCGCCGGCAGCTTCACCGACTGGTTCAGCCGAGCGGCGGTGTCCCTGCCGGCAAGCGGAACGATCGACATTCCGGCCCACGGCTACCGCGTGCTGGTGAAGGCGGTGAGTTGGTGAGTTGGTGAGTTGGTGAGTTGGTGACAACACGGCCTCGAGGAACTTCTGCCTCCCGAGGCCGTTTCCAACTCACCCGCCCACTAACTCACCAACTCACTGAGGTCAGGGCGTGAGGTCGTAGAGGAGATCCGCTCGCGGCGGGCGCCAGTCCGTGAGATTGCGCGGGCAGGCGCCGTGCGGCCTCGGCCCGATCCGCATCGTCGTGAAGTTGGGACGGTCAGGGCCGCTGTAGCGCAGATCGCTGATCACGTTGTCCCGGATCTCCGGCGCTCGGCCGAACTGCAGCCAGGCGCGCACCCAGCAGTCGCCGGAGTACAGATCGCGAAGCCGCACGACCGACTGGATCTGCGGTGTCTCCCACTCCACGCTCTGCGCGCGCGGCGTGCCGCACGCGTTGCGAACGATCAGGGCGGCGGTCCCGCGCGTCATCGCGTATGCGGTGAGTCCCTCGTCGCTCCGGATCGACAGTACGCTCCAACAGAGAGGGTTGGCCGCCTGGGAGCTCAGCACGAAGTCGATGTGGCGTGGGAAGCCTCCGGCGGGCGGAGCGACGGCGGCCTCGGCGCGGGCGACTTCGCGCAACCCGAACACACTGGCCACGAACACCGTGCTCAGGACGACCGCGACCACTGTTCGCCGCCGCGATGCGAATGTTCGCGTGAGTGCCACGAAGGTCGCAGTCACGACGAGGAGCAGCACCAGAGCGGGGACCGGTATCACGCGCATCCACGTCCCGAGCGCGAGCAGCACCGCGACGAATCCGCCGAGCCACACGCGGCCAAGGCGGTTCTGCGTGTTCATCGTCGCCGCGGCGCCGAGGAGAACCCAGAGCCAGGGCTCGAGGATGTAGACCGCGTCGCCGTAGAACCAGCGCGACGTCACCGGCCAGAACGGGTGGACGCCGTAGCTGTTCCAGAAATCGAGACAGAGGTGGCTCGCCAAACCGAGCGCGATCAACAACCCGAGCCGGTTGCGCCACGCGCCCACGCTCGCGCGGATCGACGGCAGCGCGCAGACGGCAGCCATCGCGAGCCCGAGCAGCACGATGCCGGCGACGGTGTGCGTGTGCCCGCGGTGGTGCAGCAATGAGCCGAGCGGCGCGGCGGTGATCCGCGTGTAGACGAGATCCGCGTCGGGCAGGTTCGCCGCGACGACGCCGGTGATGAAGAAGGTGCGGCGCGTCGCACGCGGTGCGTCGGCCGGCAGCGTGAGCTCGGCCAGCGCGGCGCCGACGAGCGAGTGTGTGAGGTTGTCCACCGGTCAGCGCATCAGCGAACCGGGTCGGCCAGCGTCGCGCCGCGCGAGCGATACGGCGCGAATCCCCTGCCCCAGTCGGCCGCAACGACCTCCACGTCGATCCGCGTTCCGTCCACGTGCACGACGACGAAGTGGAAGGGGTTGGCGCCCGGATCGACGTTGGGGCGCACGAGATGCTCGAGCTTCACGCTGTCCGCCGCACCGGCCGCGAGGTACTCGCGAACGTCCGGCTCTCCCATGTACCCGTACAAGGGTGCGCCACCACCGCCACTCACGATCTCGTCGATGCGATGCGTTCCCGCGGCGTCCTTGTAGCGCTCGACCCAGTGCTCGAACAGATGCTCGTGCCCGGTGAGGAGGAGCCGCACGTGATGCTTGCGGAAGAGCGGCATCCAGCGCGCGCGCATCGACACGACCTGCGGCTCCGTCACCACGGCGTGCGGCCCCGACGAGAACACCGGATGATGGAAGAACACGACGACGTTCTCGTAGCGACGCCGGTCGAGTGTTTCGAGCTGCCGCGTCAACCAGGCGAACTGTGTCGAGTCGTCGGGGATGTGCGAGTCCACCGAGATGACGTACGTGTTGCCGTAGCCGAAGGCATACGTGGGATAGCCTTCGAGCCGGCGCGCCCCCTTGGGCGGCAGCAGCTTTGCAGTGGCGGCGAAGTAGTTGCGCATCCCCGCCACGCGGCGCGCGTCGGCGAGGTCGGTGGCGTTACCGACGTCGTGGTTACCGACCGAGAGGAAGTAGGGGACGCCTCCCTCCTGCGTGAGCCGGTTGATGAGGGGGACGTAGCTCACGCTCCACATCTTCGCGAACGATCCGTTCACGACGGCATCGCCGCTCTGGAGCACGAAGCGGATCGAGTCGGCGCTCGTCGTGGCGCGCTTCATCGTGTTCAGCATCGCCTCGATCACGAGCTGATGCTCGGCCTGCAGCTCCACGCCGTCGTGCCGGCCGCGCGTGTCGCCGTAGGCGATGAACGAGAACCGCTTCACCCCCGCGGTCGCCGCTTCCGGCGGGATCGGACCGCGCGGCGCGAGGATGGCGGGCACCGAGTCGTTCGGCGCCGCGATCTGCGCGACCACTGCTGACACGGGCGCGAGCAGCGCGACGAGAAGGACGGCGCGCGCGCTGAATCCACGCGAGGGCACCGGCGAGTTGGTCGGGAGGCTTCGCGAGGGCATCGCACATTTTCGCACCTCGCGCCACCCGGCAGCAAGGCTCGCGCTGATGACGCCCGACTCTCGTTGCCCTCCTGTTACCCCTCAGCCGCCCCGGCTCGCGCGAATGATCCCTATGCGGCCGGCCGCCAGCACCACACCGACCAGTCGTCGCTGGCGTGCGATTCGACCTCGTACTTCAAGCCGATGGAGTGCAGC
>DASVNI010000563.1:0-10660 GCA_036383935.1 Gemmatimonadaceae bacterium
CGCAGCGGACCGTCCATTTCTCGGCGCGGTGGCGCTGCATGTCATCTATCCAAGCTACCTCGGACGCCCCTCGGAGAATCTCCCGGTCGGCGAGCCGCTGCGCGTGCCGCGCGGCACGCTGGTCGACGTGAGCGGGCGCGCTTCGGTGGCGCTCGCCTCCGTGGGCCTGACCCCCGAGTCGGGCCAGTCGATTGCCCTGACGGCGAACGGCCACACGTTCGTCGGCCGGTTCATCGCGGAGCATTCGACAAAGATGCGCTGGATGGCGTCGGGCACGGCGGGACCGGTGTCGGATCTGCCCGCCCCGCTCGAGCTCGAGGTCCAGCCAGACTCCGTCCCGCGCGTGGAGATCACCGCGCCCACCGGCGACACCGTCCTCGCTGCCGACGGCGTGGTTGGCCTCGGTCTCACGGCGTCCGACGATCACGGCATCGCGCAGCTCGGCCTGCGCATCGCGCGGATCGGCGCCACGGGTGATGCGCCGGCGACCGAACAGTCGGTGGCGAGCGCCGTCGGCACGACGTGGGTGGGCACGGCATCGGTGGACGTTGGCGCGATGCAGCTGCAGCCCGGCAACGCCGTGCGCGTGCACGCGGAAGCTGTAGACGCGTCGCCGTGGTCGCAGAAGGGTGTGAGTCGCGACCTGATCATCAAGCGGCCCACCGTGGAGGAGAGCCGCATCGGCGCACGCCAGCTCGGTGATTCGGCGGCGAAGGAAGCGCGCGCCGCGGCGGCAGCGCAGAAGTCGCTCGCTCAGCGCACCGACGAAGCGTCGCGCGCGCAGTCGCGCAACGGTGGCTCGCAGGGCTCGCAGGGGCAGTCGTCCCGCGGGAGCGAGCAGTCGCAGTCGCAGCGCGGGATGAGCTACGAGAACGCGGAGAAGGCCCGCGGCCTCGCCCAGGAACAGCGGCAGATGGCGGATCGCGTGCAGAAGCTCCGCCAGTCGACGCAGCAGCTCGAGCAGCAGCTCAAGGCGGCGGGCGCGCTGGACAGCTCGCTCGCCCGTCAGCTCAGCGAGGCGCAGGCACTGCTTCGCCAGGCGATGACGCCCGAGATGATGGCGCAGATGCAGAAGCTCGAGAGCGCGTCGAAGGACATGGACGGCGATCGCTCACGCGACGCCATGCGTGACCTCGCGCAGATGCAGCAGCGGCTCAAGGAGCAGCTGGAGCGCAGCGCGGAGATGCTCAAGCGTGCAGCGGCCGAGGGCGCGATGCAGACGCTCGCCGACGAGGCAAAGGAGCTCGCCGCCAAGGAGCGCGCGCTGGCCGACTCGGATCGCGATGCGTCGCAGAAGGCTCAGCAGCAGCCCGGCGACAAGAAGAACGAGTCGCAGACGGGCGACAAGAAGGGTGAATCGCAGGCAGGAGACAAGCAGGACGCCGCGGCGAAGGCCAAAGCGGCATCCGAGCTCGCCGAGCGCTCGCAGCGCCTGCGTGACGCGATGCAGGAGCTGAAGGACCGTCTCGCCAAGGACGACGCCAAGGCCGGCGCGTCCAAGACGGGGCAGGCGCAGGAGCACGCGTCCAACTCGGAGAGCGGGATGCGTCGTGCGTCCGCCGCGATGCAGGAGAAGAACGGCGACAAGAACAACCAGAAGAACGCCGACAAGAACAACGCCGACAAGAACAACCAGAAGAACGGCGACCAGAACGGCGCCAAGAGTGGGGAGCAGCGCGTCGCCAAGGCCGGCGAACAGAAGAGTGGTGATCAGCGCGGCTCGAAGAGCGGCGATCAGCGCGGCGCGAAGAGCGCCGGACAGCAGAACGGAGAGCAGCAGAGCGGTCAGCAGAACGGAGAGCAGCAGAGCGGCCAGCAGAGCGGCGAGCAGGAAGCGCGCGATGCCGCCGCCGAGATGCAGCGCGCCGCGCAGTCGATGCAGGAAGCGCGGCAGGCACAGGTCGCGGACTGGAAGAAGGAGCTGACCTCCGAGCTGGATCAGTCGGTGCAGGAGATGATGCAGCTCTCGCGGCAGGAGCGCGCGCTCGAGCAGCAGGCGCGTGGAGGCTCTCAGAATTCCCAGGGCTCCCAGAACGCGCAGGGCTCCCAGAAGCCGCAGGGCTCCCAGAACTCGCCGGGCTCTCAGAAGGGTTCGCAGGGCTCGCAGGGCCAGGGCTCGCAGGGCCAGGACTCCCAGGGCGATCGCCGCAGCGCGCAGAGCGCGGTGGAGCAGGGCGTCGACCAGGCGAACGATCGGCTCCAGGGCGCCGGCAAGAAGAGCGCGCTCCTCTCGCCGCGGTCGCAGCGCGCGATGGCCGAGGCGAAGCAGAAGGTTCAGCAGGCAACACAGAGCATGGGCGAGAGCCGCGGCAACCAGGGGCAGCAGGCGAACGCGCTCGGCGACGCCGCCGATGCGCTGACGAAGGCTGCGGCGTCGCTCGCGCGCGACCGCGAGCGTGCGAACAGCGCGAACAGCGCGTCGGGCTTCAGCGAGATGATCCAGCAGATGCGCGAGATGGCGCAGAAGCAGGGACAGATCAACTCGCAGGCGCAGGGGCTCATGGGGATGCCGCAGGGCGCGAGTGGCGGCCAGGGTCAGTCGCTCTCGCGACAGCTTGCGCGGCAGCAGCGCAGCATCGCCGATCAGCTCGAGGACGCGGGGGACGGCGCCGGTGGAGACCGCGCGGCCCAGCTCGCGCGCGAGGCGCGCCAGCTCGCCGACGCGCTCGACAACGGTCGTCTCGACGCGACCACGCTGCAGCGGCAGCAGCAGCTCTTCCGGCGGCTCCTCGATGCAGGAAAGTCGCTGGAGAAGGACGAGCGTGACGATTCCGGAAAGCGCGAGGCGACGTCGGCGAAGGGCGACGAGGTCTACACGCCCACCGGCGGCGTCGACACGAAAGCGGCGATCAAGTTCCAGCCGCCGACGTGGCAGGAGATGCGCGGGCTGTCGGCCGACGAGCGTCGTGCGATCCTGGACTACTTCACCCGCATCAACAGTGCGCCCGCCCCGTAGTGGGCCCGCGCCGCGAGTGAGGCTGTTCGCTGGGCTAGTCATCGTGGCGCTCGCCCTCGGCAGCCCCGCGGAAGTGCGCGCGCAAGCGACCCAGCAGGTGATCGAGCAGGAGACGCCTGAGGTCAACCGCGCGATCGAGCTCGAGAACTCGGGCAAGTATCGCGAGGCGATCCCGATCTATCGCGAGGCGATGCGCACGCGTCCCACGCCCATCGTCGTGCTCGGGCTCGAGCGCTCGTACGCCGAGCTCGGGATGACCGATTCGCTCATCGCGCCGCTGGACTCGCTCCTGGCGAAATACCCCAAGGAAGCGCTGTATCACGTCGTTCATCTGCGCACGTACCAGATCCTGCGCCGATACGACGCGATGCGCGCGGCGTTCGAGAAATGGGTGCACGATGACCCGCGCAATGCGTCGCCCTACGGCACGTATGCGCGGATGCTCGTCGAGATCGGCCAGCCCGCCACCGCCGACAGCGTCATCGAGCGGGGGCGCGTCGCGCTCGGCACCGCGCGCGATCTGCAGTACGAGACGGCGCAGCTGCGCGCCGCGATGGGTGATTGGGAGCCGAGCGCACGGGCGTGGCGGCGCACGCTGGAGAACGACGCCGGCCTCGCGTCCGCCGCGGCGTACTCGCTGGCGCCCGCTCCCGCCGCCGTCCGTCCCGCGCTGCGCAGCATTCTCGGCGCGGCGCCGGCTGAACCAGGCGCGCGGCGCGCGCTGGCGGAGCTCGAGATCACCTGGGGGCAGCCGCAGGCTGCGTGGGAGGCGCTGCGAGCGCTTCCCGCCGACACGACATCGGCGACGGTGTGGGAGGAGTTCGGTGATCGCGAGATGTCGGACGAGCGCTATGGCCTCGCGCGCGACGCGCTCGCGGCAGCGGTGCGCGTGCGGCGCACTCCCGCGCTCGCCCTCAAGGCGGCCGCGGCGGCGCTGCGGGCAGGATCACCCGGGGCCGTGCTGACGCTCGCGCCGATGAGCGAGGCAGCGTCGGATCCCGCACGCGCGGCGCGCGACTATCTGCCGTTGCACGTCGAGGCGCTCGCGGCGATGGGCCGCGGTGCCGACGCCGAGAGCCTGGTGGCGAAGTACGACAAGTATCTCGCGCCGGGGCAGCACGAGCGCATGACACGCCTGCTCGCGAGCGCATGGGTTCGCGCCGGCGATCTCGCGCGGGCGCGTGAGGCGCTTCGCGCATCCGGCGTCGATGCCGATTCCTCGGACGCCGCCGGTCTCCTCGCGCTGTACGAGGGACGACTCGACGTCGCGCGCCGGCTGCTGCGCACGTCGCAGGACCAGAGCGCCGACATGGCGCTCGTGATGGGCATCGTCTCGCGCGTCCGCAGCGATGCGGCGCCGCAGCTGGGCGCGGCGTTCCTCGCGCTCGCTCGCGGAGACAGCACGACGGCGGCGCAGAAGTTCGTCGACGCGGCCGCGCAGAATTCCGAGGCAGCGTCGGCTCTGCTGATGGCCTCTTCACGCATCCACGCGGCGCGCGGCGACGCGCCGGGCGCGATCGTCCTCTGGAGTCGCATCGTGACCGAGCAGGGCGACGCACCCGAGGCCGCCGAAGCAGAGCTCGAGTGGGCGCGTGCGCTCCGGCGCAGCGGCGACACGAAGGGCGCGACGGCGCATCTCGAACACCTGATCCTCAGCGCGCCGCAGAGCGCGCTCCTTCCTCAAGCCAGGCGCGAGCTCGAGCTCCTGCGTGGCACCGTTCCCCCTGGATGATGGAAATCCTGAATCGATATCACACCGCTGTGCGCGCAGCGGCGACCGCGGTGTTCGCGGCGTTCGCCATCGCGCTCGCGCCGCCGACCCTGTCGGCGCAGCGCATGCTCATCCCGATGGACGATGGGCAGACGAATCACCTGAAGGCCTACGGGCTGACCTATGGCGCCATCAAGGCGGGCCTGCAGGCGGAGTGGCTGCTCAACTATCGCGGCGGTTCCTTCCTGCTCCCCGATGCGCCGGAGCTGCGCCGCCGCGCGAGCCTGGACGGCATCTCGCTCGAGCCGGTGAGCGACGCGCAGCTCTCGGCGATCCGCCGCGAGATGGCGGGCGCGAACATGGAGAGCGTGCCGCTCGAGAAGGCGCCGAAGATCGCCGTCTACTCGCCGCCGGACGCGCAGCCGTGGGACGACGCCGTCACCCTCGCGCTCAAGTACGCCGGCATCGAGTTCACCCGCGTGTACGATCCCGAGGTGGAGCACGGCGACCTGTCGAAGTACGACTGGCTGCACCTCCATCACGAGGACTTCACCGGTCAGTACAACAAGTTCCAGCTCGGCTATCGTGATGCGCCCTGGTTCCGCGAGCTCGTGGCGAAGAATCAGGCGACGGCGAAGCAGCTCGGGTTCACCAACGTACCCGCGCTCAAGAAGGATGTCGCCGACAAGATCCGGCAGTTCGTCGAGCGGGGCGGATTCCTGTTCGCGATGTGCGGCGCGACCGAGACGCTCGAGCTGGCCATCGCGGGGCACGACGTCGACATCGCGGGCGAGTTCGCCGACGGCACGCCGATGGATCCGAACGCCGACGCCAAGATGAACTGGAAGCGCTCCTTCGCGTTCAAGGACGCGCATCTGGAGAAGTCGCCCTTCATCAACTCGATGAGCGACATCGACGGACATCAGGTCAACGTGGCCGGACGTCGCCAGCCGCTCGGCACGTTCACGCTGTTTAACTTCTCGGCGAAGTTCGATCCGGTGCCGTCCATGCTCGTGCAGGACCACCGCGCCGTGCTGAACGACTTCTACGGCGTGACGACGAGCTTCAGCAAGGCGACGCTCAAGAACGGCGTCGTGATCCTGGCGACCGAGGAAGGCGCGCCGTGGACCAAGTACGTGCACGGCGACTACGGCAAGGGCACCTGGACCTACCTCGGCGGTCACGACCCCGAAGATCCGCAGCACGCGATCGGCAATCCGCCGACGGACCTCTCGCTGCACAAGAGCAGCCCGGGATACCGGCTGATCCTCAACAACGTCCTCTTCCCGGCCGCCAAGAAGAAGCCGCTCAAGACTTAGTGAGTTGGTGAGTTGGATGGCGAGTTGGTTGGTCGGTTGATTGGTGAGTTGAACGGCAATGGCAAAAAAAACCGGCGTGGAGATCCCGATACGGATTCTCCACGCCGGTTGTGTTTGGGGCCGTTCACCTCACTCGAAATCCGACCATCGAGCCCACGATCCAACCAGCTAACTCACACGCCACCTTCGGTGTATCTTCAGTACGCCATGTCTCCCCGCCCCGCGCCCAAACCCGCTTCGACGAAACGCATCGTCTCCGCCGCGGCGGCGGCGATGCGGGCGGCGATCAGCCTGGCCGGCGGCCGCGAGATCTGCTTCGTCTGCGGGCTCGATGACGAGGGCGTGATCCAGACGGCGCGCGTCGCCGCGCGCGGCAATGTGGAGAGCGTGCTCGCGCTCCCCGGTTTCGCACGGCGCGGCGAGATGCTCGTGCACAACCATCCGTCGGGGCTGCTCGAGCCGTCGGGCGCCGACTACGACGTCGCCGCGCGCATGCACGACGACGGCATCGGGTTCGGCATCATCGACAACCGCGCGACCCAGCTCTACGTCGTCGTCGAAGTGCCGCTGACCGAATCGACGAAGCAGATCGACCCGACGGGTGTGGCGCATGACCTCGGCCCCGACGGCGCCATCGCGCGCGAGCACGTGCGCTACGAGGACCGTGCGAGCCAGCGCGAGATGGCCGCGACGATCGCGCGCGTCTACAACGACGGCGGCATCGGACTGCTCGAGGCGGGCACCGGCGTCGGCAAGTCGCTCGGCTACCTCGTGCCCGCGCTGCGCTGGGCTGCAGCCAACGGCGAGCGCACGATCGTCTCGACGAACACGATCAACCTGCAGGAGCAGCTCGTCCGGAAGGATCTGCCCTTCCTCGAGAAGGCGCTGAGCGATCAACCGGTGCGCTTCGCGCTGCTCAAGGGGTGGCGCAACTACCTGTGCAAGGCGCGGCTCGAGCAGGCGAATGGTGGCGCGGCCAAGCTGTTCGAAGACGGCATGGCCGACGAGCTGGCCGGGATCGCGGCCTGGGCCGCCCGCACGAAGGACGGATCGCTCTCGGATCTGCCGACACCGCCTCGTCCCGAGGTGTGGGACGAGGTGTCGGCCGAAGGCGATCTGTGCACGCGCATGAAGTGCGCGCACTTCGAGGAGTGCTTCGTGTTCAAGGCGCGTCGCGTGGCCGCGCAGGCCGACGTGATCGTCGTGAACCACCACCTGCTGCTCGCCGACCTCGCGGTGCGGCGCCTGGCGCAGAACTGGGACGACGCGGCCGTCCTCCCCGCCTACGGTCGTCTCGTCGTCGACGAGGGCCACCATCTCGAAGACGCTGCGGCGGCGCACCTCGGCAGCACGGTGACGCGGCGCGGTCTCGTGCGGCTGGTCAACCGTCTCGATCGGAGGGGCAAGGGCCTGCTGCCACTCCTCGTGATGCGACTGTCGGCGAGCAAGGACCTGCTGAGCACCGCGAGCCTCGTGCTCGTCGAGGAGCGCCTCGCCAAGTCGGTGCATGGGTTGCGCGAGAAGAGCGCGCTGCTGTTCGATCTGCTCGACACCTTCATCCAGGAGTCGGGGCAGCCGATCGTGCGGCTCACGCACGACTTCTCCACGCATCCCATCTGGAAGGCTGGGCTCACGCTGGCGCTCGAAGACACGCTGGGAGAGATCGAGCTGCTGCAGGAGGGACTGCGGCTCGTGCGCGAACGTATCGAGGGGAGCCAGAAGCTCGACGAGGCGCTCGCGCCGCTGCTCAACGAGATGCGATCGGTCACGCGCCGATTGCAGGCATCGGGCGACGGCCTGCGTCGCGCGCTCGCGCCTCCGCCCGACGACGACAGCGTGCGCTGGATCGAGGTGCGCGGCCGCGAGCGGTCGGTCGTCGTCGCATGCGTACCGCTCGATCTCGCGCCGATCCTGCGTGAGGATCTCTTCCGCCGCCTCGACAGCGCGATCGTGACGAGCGCGACGCTCACGGCATCGCATGGCGTCGCGGCGGACTCGGCGCACCGGTTCACCTTCCTGACGTCGCGGCTGGGACTCAGCGATCCCGATCTGCAGCCGACGACGGCGGTGTTCGATTCGCCATTCCACTACGAATCGCAGTCGCTCCTGGCGATTCCGAACGACGTGCCGGCGCCGAACGTCGATGCAGAGGGACATCGCCGCGCGGTGACGCGCATCGTGCTCGACGTGGCCGAGGCGTCGGATGGCGGACTGTTCGTGCTCTTCACGAGCCATCGCGAGGTGCGTCAGCTCGCCAGCGAGCTGCGCGCGCGCGGCATCGAGCGTCGCTGGCCACTGCTCGTGCACGGCGAGGACGGGCGCGACGCGCTCCTCGCGCGATTCCGCGACGCGGGGCAGGCGATCCTGCTCGGCACGGCTTCGTTCTGGGAGGGGGTCGATGTCCCTGGCGACGCGCTGCGCGGGCTGGTGATCGCGAAGCTTCCCTTCCGCGTGCCGACCGAGCCGGTGACGGCGGCGCAGTGCGAGGCGATCGAAGCGCGCGGCGGCGATCCTTTCGCCGAGTACATGCTGCCGCACGCATCGCTCCGGCTGAAGCAGGGGTTCGGGCGCCTGATCCGGACGGGAACCGACCGCGGTGTCGTCGCGATTGCCGACCCGCGCATCGTGACGAAGCGGTACGGCCGCGGCCTCCTCGATGCCCTCCCGCCGGCGACGCGCGCGATCGGGCGGTGGGACAGCCTCGTCGAGCGGATTCGGGATTTCTACGCGGCGCGGCCGGCGAACCAGGGCTGAGCCCTCTGAAAAAGGGGTCAGACCCCTTTGGGGTCTGACCCCGTCGTCGGCCAAGGGGTCAGGGCCCCGAGGGCTCTGACCCCGGGCTCTGACCCCGGGCTCTGACCCCGACCCGGCTGAGGGTTAGCTTTCGCTCATGACCGCTCTCGCCCCGTCCAAGATCGTCTGCGTCGGCCGGAACTATGCCGCCCACGCCAAGGAGCTCGGCAACGACGTGCCGAAGGAGCCGCTCCTCTTCCTCAAGCCGCCGTCCAGCCTGATCCGATCGGGGGCATCCATTGTCCTCCCAACGGTGTCGAACCGCGTGGAGTATGAAGGGGAGATCGGCGTCGTCGTAGGGGAACGGCTGCGCAAGGTGTCTCCTGAAGTGGCGCGCGGCGCGATCGCCAATCTCTGCGCGGCGAATGACGTGACCGCGCGCGATTTGCAGAAGTCCGACGTACAGTTCACCAGGGCCAAGGGATTCGACACCTTCTGCGCGGTCGGCGAGCTCGGCCCGGTGCCCGACGAGCTCGGATCGCTTCGAATCCGCACGTTGGTGAACGGGGTCGTGCGTCAGGATGGCAGTGCGTCGGACATGGTGTTCGACATCCCCACGCTCGTCTCGTTCATCTCCGGGGTCATGACGCTCGAGCCCGGCGACCTCATCCTCACCGGTACGCCTGAGGGCGTCGGGACCCTTTCTTCCGGCGACGTGGTAGAAGTGGAGGTTGTCGGCGTGAGCCGCGTGAGTAACCCAGTCACCAGCGATCACTAGTGCCGACACTCGCCGCCCGGTTCTCGACGCTCCCTCCGTACCCGCTGGCCACCATTCCGCAGAAGAAGCGGGAGCTCGCCGCCCGCGGAGTGGATGTGATCGATCTGGGCGCCGGCGACGCCGACCTTCCGGTCCCGCCCGCCGTGCTGACGCGCATGCGCGAGGCGGTGATGGAGCCGGCGCTGAGCAGATATGGGTTCGGGCTCGGCTACGTCCCGTATCGCCAGGCGGTGAGCGCTTGGATGGAGCGGCGCTTCGGCACGCGCTTCGATCCGTTCACCGAGGTCGTCCCGCTGCTCGGGTCGAAGGAAGGGATCTCGCATCTCGCCTTCGCGTATCTCGAGCCGGGCTCCGTCGCGATCATCCCCGAGCCGGGCTACAACCCGTATCAGGGAGGCACGCTGCTCTCCAGCGGCGAGCCGTACCGGTATCCGCTGCGTCCGCGCACCGACTTCCTGCTGGACGTCGACGACATTCCGCGCGATGTGCTGGACCGGACGCGCATCATCTACCTGAACTACCCGAACAATCCGACCGCGGCGATCGCGCCGCGTGAGTACCTCGAGCACGTCGTGCGCGTCTGCCGCGAGCGCGACATCCTGCTCGTGTACGACAACGCGTACTCCGAGATCGCCTTCGACGGCTACGTGCCGCCGAGCATCTTCGAGATCGACGGCGCGCGCGACGTGGCGATCGAGTTCCACTCGCTCTCCAAGACGTACAACATGACCGGATGGCGCTGCGGCTGGGCGGTGGCGCGCCCGGAGATCGCGAGCGCGCTGCTCAAGGTGAAGTCGTTCGTCGACACGGGGCAGTTCATGGCCATCCAGGCCGCGGGAGTCGCCGCGCTGGAGAGCTGGGCGGAGTTCGTCCCGAAGAACGTCGCGATCTTCCAGGAGCGTCGTGACGCGGGAGTCGCGTCGTTCCGCGCCGCGGGATTCGAGTGTGAAGTGCCGCGCGCGACGATGTACCTCTGGGTGAAGCTCCCCGAGGGCATCCCGTCGGCGGTGTTCACCGAGCGGCTGCTCGAGGAGCACGGTGTGGTCGTGATGTCGGGCTCCTCGTTCGGCGCGGGGGGCGAAGGGTTCTTCCGCATCTCCTTCATTCAGCCGCCGGAGCGCATCGCCGAAGCGGCGCAGCGCGCGGGTGCGCTGCTGGCCAGC
>DASVNI010000564.1:0-7605 GCA_036383935.1 Gemmatimonadaceae bacterium
TCTCGTCTCTCCTCGCGTCCCTGATCGTCGCGTCCACCCTGTCCGCGCAGACGCGCACCGTCGCCGAGCGGCTCGGGCATCCGCGCGACGCCAAGCTGCTGATTCTGCACGCGGACGACCTCGGCGTCGCGCACTCCGAAGACTCGGCCAGCTTCGCCGCGCTGGACAACGGTGCGGTCAATTCGGCGAGCGTCATGATGCCGACGCCCTGGGTCACCGAGGTCGCCGAGTACACGAAGACGCATCCGAACGCGGACATCGGTCTCCACCTGACCTTCACCTCGGAGTGGAAGACGTATCGGTGGGGTGGGGTGGCGCCGCGGGAGCAGGTGCCGAGCCTGTACGACGCGGATGGGACGCTGCCGCAGCTGACGGCGACGTTCGTCAGGCGCGCGAAGGTGGACGAGGTGGAAAGGGAGCTGCGGGCGCAGGTCGAGCGGGCGTACGCGATGGGGATGCGGCCGACGCACCTCGACAGTCACATGACGGCGCTGTTCACGACGCCCGAGCTGTTCCGCATGTACGTGCGCGTCGCGCGGTCGTACAAGCTGCCGTTCACCTACTTCGGGACGCAGACGCCGGAGATCCGCGCCGTGCTCACGGAGAACGACATCGTGCCGAGCGCGGTGATCATGGCCGAGCAGGCGGGGTCACGCGAGCAGTGGATGCGCTACTACCTCGACGCGATCCGGAATCTCAAGCCGGGGTTGTCGGAGATCCTCGTCCACCTCGGCTACGATGATTCCGAGCTGCGGGCGGTGACGGCGGAATACGACGTGTTCGAGGCGAAGTGGCGGCAGCGGGACTTCGACGTGATGACGAGCCCCGAGTTCCGGCAGGCGCTGAAGGAGAATCACGTGGTGCTCGTGACGTGGCGGGACATTCAGAAGGCGATGTATCCGACGCCGTAAGCCGCTGCTGGATGCGAATGAGGCAGTTCAGCGTCCCGCCGGGCAATTGGCCATGACCTGCGGCATCACCTGCGACAGTCCGGCGGTACCGAACGTCGGTGACACATCGTCGCTGAAGCTCCCGGCGTAGAAGAACTGGAGATACACCAGCCCCAGCGACTTGCTCGCCGCGATCTGCTTCGCCAGCGTGCCGGTAGCAGTGTTCGGCCCCGGATGAAACAGGGTATCGGTGCGCCACAGGGAATCGGAGAGCGGTGCGCTGCGCACCCAGTGCTCGAAGGGGACTCCGACGCCGTCGAACACGTACCCAACACCCTCGAAGGCTGGCGCCAGCTTGGGATGCGTGAGGGCGATGCCAACGGTGCCCGCTTGGCACGAGATGATCAGACGCGGTGGAGAGCCGACCTGCGTGGCGCTCCAGTAAACCATCCAGCCGGCCGGTGAGAAGAAGCCGGTGTCGGCGAGTCGTGTCGCGTAACTCGAGCTCCCGACTTTCGTGACGGTCCACCCATTGCCCGTCACGTTCGCCTGGAAGGTGAAAGGCCTAGCGCGGTCGACCTTGACGGTGAGGGTCTGCACTTTGGTCGCCGCACCGACGCGCCACCACACTTTTGCGGTGCCGTCGGTCGTCAGGGTGCCGGAGCCGTCTGGCTCGAGATAGATGCTCCCGCCGCGAACGGAACCGCCATCGCTCGGCACGAAGGTCGCCGTGGTGGTGGAGAGGTCGCTCTTCCCGTCGACGTTGATCTCGACGGAGAGCAGATCGCCAGTTTGCGCGGTGAAATGGGATGCCGATACGGCGTTGATGATCAGGGCTCCAGGACCGTCGAAGGTGTCAGAGCCGCCACAGCCGACGGTGAGGAGGATCGCGAGCAGCGCGCCGAGTCGTCGCATGCGCGCAAAGTTCTCCTCTGTCAGAGAAGCATTCAAGCCCGACTCATGGGCGCCGCGCGTGTAGTGAGCGCACGCCGGTCGAAGTGAGACAAAGGCGCCTCGGGGTGCGGAGGGAGGCCACTGATTCACCGGGCAGGGGCAGCGTGAACTGACTTTCACGGGGACAGACTGGCAGTCGGGGAATTCGCCGCCCACACCTCACCGTAGCTCCCTCTGAACTGGTACGTGCCTGGCGGAAGGGTATATATCTGTTGCCCGTCGTCGCGATGTGGAAATCGAAGATGAAGCGCTTCGTCTCGAATGCAGCGAAGCGCGTGACTTCAGGCACGTCGGCGCGCATATCGTATTTCGCCCACAAGCCCTCCCCGCGGATCTCATAGCTGAAGCTCGCGGGTGGTCCGGCGTCGCCTGACGCCGGCAACTGCACGATCAACGGGTTCGGCGTGGGGTTCCGCGCGGCGACGACCATGCGGAAGTGGCCGTCGTCCACGCTCGCGCGCGGAGTAGTCGCGCTGAGCTCGACGCCGATCTGGAGCGTCTCCGGTGCGACCAGCTGCGCCGTTGCATCCGGCGCGGGCGCCGGTCCCGCTTCGGTGATGCACTGCTCGATGCAGACGACCGTTCCCGCGCAGCGGCCGATGAATGCTGCCCTCGGGTGGCCGTCGGAGCGGAGCAGCGCGTGCAGCATCTCGTGCCGGACGAGGTCGCCGTCGAGCTCCGCGGCGGCCGCCAGCACGATCCGATTTCCTGCTGGATGCCAGTACCCATTCACCATGGTCCCGTCGCCAAGCGGGATCGTTTCGGCGCCGGGCACGCGGTACCAAGTGACTCGGGGGAAGTCGCCCGAGAGCCCCGAGCAGGCCTGCGTGAGATCCCACCACACGCGGTACACGGCCGGTGGCGTGAATTGCACTGCGCCGGGCGGTAACGCGGGCACGGTTGGCGACTCACAGGCGGCGGCCAGAGCAAGCAGCAGAAGGAGATGGCGCATCAATCGTGGGATTCAGCGCAGCGACGGCGCTCGGGGTGCCGTCGTTCGCGAAGGACATGTCGAGCGAACAGGTCGCTAATCGCGCGTATCCGAGATCTGTTCAGCAACTCGCCGCGAGAGCTCGCGTAGCTGCGCATCCGGATCATGCGCGCCCATCCAGGTGATCGCCGCGTGGGCACGCGCACGAACGTCCCTCGGCAGCGGCTGCTCATAGTGGGCGCCGCACTGGCCCGTGGTCGCGGCGAGGATCAAGAGCCGGTTCTGCCACCCGGGATAGTCGTCCACTGCAGCGTGACAATCGACGTACGAGGCAAGCAGCTCGAGATACCGGGTTCGCCGTTCAGTGGATTGCGCGGAGTCCCGTGACAAGGCGCTCACACTGTCCACGAGGCGCCCGTCGCGAAATACATATGCACCCAGATTTGCGAGGGTATCGCGGACGGAACCGGTGCGCGCCCGGCGCAACAGAGCGGTGATGACCTCTGGCGCCCTGTCCTTGCAGGCGAGCGTGCGATTCATCGCGCTAAATAGGTCGAGTCTTGCACCACTATCCGAGAGAAGAAGCGCCGCCGCTTCCGGGCACGTGTGGCGTTGAGCCGCAACCGGCGAGGCGGTGCCGAGCGCTCCGAGGGTCGCGATACCCAGGATCAGTAGAGAGCGAGCCGGCGGAAGCATGGGAGGAATTCGGCATGCCGCCCTGGCATCGTCAAGTCCTCGAGGCGAATCGGCGCATCCCTGCAATGACGAGTTGAGAAGCGGCGACCTACTGCGTGACTGTGAACTGGTAGCACCCGCTCGTCAGCATGACGGTGCCACCGAATGCGTCGACCACCTCGAAGTGGATGTCGAACGTGGAACCCACGGGGAAGGCGCTAAGATCGAGGAACAGCGCCCCCCGACCGGTGCCTCGGTCGTCCGTGTTGATCGGGGTGGGGCGAAACGGCCGAGGGAGGTCCACCCAGTCGGTGTTCGTGCAGTCGCCGTTGACATCGGCATCCGTCGCGTACTTCACGATGTAGTGGCCGTTCGGCGCGAGGTTGCGCACCCAGACGTCGAGGTAGGCGATCTGGTCCGCGTCATTCGGCTGCCGGAACTCGACGAGGCCGAATCCGTCCTGTCCCGCCGGCGCGCGCAGCACGGCCTCGAGGTTGAAGGGCGGCGATGCGGGTCCCCAGGGCGCGCCGGCGACGTCCAGCGCCGCGTGCGAAGGCGCTTCGGGACGAGGTGCGGTCCCGTCCGTGGCGCAGGCCGTCGTGCCCAGCGCGGCGATGACGAGAACCAGGAGCGTGGGGGAGAGTGCGCGGTGCATACGTCCTCCAGGAAGACGGTGCGTGGACATGCGCGCTCAGCCGGTGTCGCGATTCGCTCCACCCGGCACATGGGCGACCCACGGTGCGTGCCGGGCTTCATGGCTTCTGAGAGCGCGCCCACGATAATCAGACCGATCTGCCTGTCAAGGACGGTTACGTGTCGTTCACATCACCGAGCGCGCTCGACGGTGGACACGACTTCAAAGTGCGCGGCCTTGCTGTCGTAACGCGTGAAGAGAGGAAGCCGATCGGCGGGAATGATCGCCCGCTCGTAATCCTCTCCGGCCAATGCCCGGACATCGTCGAGTGAATCGAAGAGGATGATGGTGATGAACTCGACCTCGTCACCGACTGCTCGGCGAAGGAGGTGGCTGCGCTGGAATCCCTTCTTCGCGCTGAGCCCGGGCAGAAGCTCGGGCACGAGGTGCGATTCGTATGCGTCGGCGTTCTCGGGTTTCGTCCATCCATGCCAGATGCGAGCGATCATGGGGCCTCATGAGGAGTGGTGGCGACGAACGCATTCTCGCCCGATCGTTCGACGAGTCGGTGGCGTTCGCGCAGAATCTGATTCGCGAGGCGGCGGGCCGCGCGCCCTGACGGCGCGCGAGGCCGAAGGGACGGCTCAGGCGGTCGGGGTGGCGCGCTTGCGCGTGACCGCCTTCAACGGCTTCGTGCGCCTGCGCTGCACGTTGCGCCGCACGGCACGCTCGGCGCCGCCGAGGGCCCGGTTGATCGTGTCCTCGAGCGACGCGCCCTTCGTCTCGACCGTCACGCTCGGAAGCCCGCTGAGCACGACCTTGATCCGGCACGTGGTGTCGACGCCGCCGCGCGGCCCGTTCACGTCCGCCACGCGCACGGTGACACGCTCGATGTCGGCCGCGAACTTCCCGAGCTTCATCCCGAGCCGCCGCCTGATGTACTCTCGCTGGGCGTCGTCGAGGGCGACGCCGGAGACGCGGATGTTCGTGGGCACGAGCGGCGCACTCGTGCGACCGGCGCTCCGTTTGGTCGGCCGAGGCACGCGGTCGGCGAACGGCTCGCGCTTCTCGTGCTGCGAAGCGCGCGTCCGCGTGGCTGCCGGCTCGTTCGACGCCTCCTCCCCGGAGCGCGAGCGAGGTATCGGACGTCCGCCGAGCGAGTTGCTGCTCGCCGGAGCGCGCAGCATCTGGCGCTCGGCCTGACTCAGTGTGCCTCTGGCGTCGTCGCCGAGTGCGTCGAACACGTCCGTCGCCGTCACGATGCCGGCGAGCGTCCCGTCGTCGACGACGGGGAGGGAGCCGATGAGGTTCGTCCGCATGAGGTCGGCCGCTCGGCGAAGGGTCGTCTCGGGTTCCACGCTCACGACGCGTGACACCATCAGGTCCTGGACGCGGCGGCCGCGGCGCAGATCGCCCCCCGCTCTCCCGCCGAGATCGCGTTCGGACAGAACGCCGACGACGTCCCCGTCGTCGGTCACGACCAGGTGTCGGATCCCTCGCCGGCGCATCCGCGTCCAGGCCGCGGTTGCGAGCTCGGTCGGGCCGATGGTGACGACCCGCTCGCGCATGATCTCTTTGAGTCGCATGTGACCTCGCGTGTCGCGCATCTATCGTGCCTCGTGCCGCTCGGGTGGCGGCGTGGTCGACCGCCATCCTACCCCTCGCCCGGTCCGTCGTCCAACACCGACCCACGCACCAGCTACGGCACCGGCAGCTCGATCAGCACGATGTCCGAGTTCTCGCGCACGCGCTCGAACACGATGCGCGTGCCGTCGCGCGACACGTCGAACCGCTGGAGCGACTCGCCGTGGTCGAGGCTCGTGAGCCGTCGCTTCGCTCCGGTGGAGAGATCGAACAGCCAGAAGTCCTGCTGACGGAAGCCACCGAGCTTCACGACGAGCTCACCGTTGGGAAGGAAGCGGTAGCTGTCGCCGACGCGATCGACGTTGAGTGGCGGCACTGCGTACGGCTGACCGTCTGGAGTCACGGCCTTCACCGGCACGCTCCGGCCGCGCGGCGTGCCGGAGTAGAGAATGAGCGCGCCATCCGGTGACCAGACGGGATTCGACGACACGGAATCCACGAGCCGCACCGGCGCGCCGCCGTGCACCGGGACTTTGAACACGCGCAGCCCGCGCCCCTCTCGCGCGGCGACGGCGAGCCAGCTTCCGTCGGGAGACCACGACGGCGTGCCGCGCACGTCGAGCTGCTCGGCGATGGAGTGCATCTCCGTGCCGTCCGCGCCGCCGCAGTGGAGCGTCGAGCGTCCGGTGCGGCGCACCGGGAAGCAGACGCGCTTTCCGTCGGGTGACACGGCGGAGCCACCGACGACGGCACCGCGACTCGCGCTCCACAGCTCTCGCGCGTCAGCACCCGATCGACGCCAGAGACCATCCGCGCCGCCACGCGACGCGAGATAGAACAGCGTCGAGTCGGAGGCGAAGCGTGGGGCCGCGGCACGCGACGTCGGCAGCGCGAGGGGGCGCATTTCGCGCTCGGTGGATACGCCGTTCGAGACCGGTGCCATCCACAGCGTCGCGCTCGGGTTGGACACGGTGGCGACGAGCCGACGCGGACGTCCCGCATTCGCGGCGCTCGCCGCGACGGAGAGGTAGTGCTCGACGCCGGTGCTCACCCGCGTCGAGACGCGATCCTCGAGGTCCATCGTGTACAGCCACGGCCCGGTGCCGTCGTCGGCCGTCGCGGTGTAGACGAGGGTGCGGTCGTCGAGCGGCGCGGGGTGCGACACGCGTGAGTCGTGATGCGTGATGCGCTCGGCTTTGCCGCCGGCGCTCGGGATTCGCCAGACGTCCATCTCATTAGGGGGCAGGCCCGAGCTGAAATAAAGGAAGCGTCCGTCGGGGGACCAGGCGAGATGGTGATTGTGCACGCCCGGCTCGGCGATGTGCACACGGCGCGCGCTTCTTCCGTTGCGGTCGGCGACGAAAATCGGATCGCCCGGGGTGGTCTCGTGGTACGCGACCTTCGCGCCGTCGGGCGACCAGACGGCCATCACGGCGGTGCCGAGGAAGGGATGCGGCGAGCCGCCCGTCGCGGGCACGAGTGACACGCTCGCCGGTGATGCGATGTCGGCGACGCGGAGCCAGACGTTGGATGCATCACCGTTGAAGCCGACGTTCCGTACATCCTCATTGAACAGCTGCGGCAGCCGGCCGTGCGTGAGATTCTCGAAGCGTCCGCTCCCGACCGGGGAGACGAAGGCGTCGAAGACGGAGTCGCGGTCGGCGAGGAAGGAGACGAGTCGTCCGTCCGGCGAGATGGCGGCATCGACCTCCGAGCCGGGGAAGTCGGTGATCCGCTCGATGTGCGCGCGCTCCCAGCGTGCGCGCCATGACGCCGCCAGCGTGTCGCGTCCTTGGCGGACGAGCAGCGTCGCGGCGACGCCGCCGATGAAGAGGGCGGCGAGCGTCGTCGGCACGAGCCAGTGACGACTCGCGCGCGCGTGCGCGCCGCCCGACGCGATGGACTCGAGGCGGCGCACGAGATCGTCGGCGCTCTGC
>DASVNI010000565.1:0-1760 GCA_036383935.1 Gemmatimonadaceae bacterium
ATCGTCTCCCCCGACTGGAGGTCGACCTCGCGCAGGGAGTAGGGGAAGAGCACGCCGTTCACGGCGCGCCAGTCGCCGAACACCGCCTGGCTCGTCACCGGCTCGGCGAACGCGTGCACCGGCGCCGTGATCCGCCGCGCGACCAGAAGCCAGTTCTCCTTGTCGACGAACGACTCGCTCGTGAACCCGTCGGGATAGCGCACACGCAGGCGCCACGTGTCACGATCGCCGATGCGCTCCGTGCCGGTCAGCTCGATCCCCCAGCCCGGCTCGAGCGACATCACGAGCGGATCGTCGAAGTACGCCGTGTGCCGCAGCGCGGCGCCCGGTGCATCGGTCACTCGTGGCTGCAGCCCGTACTCGTCGTACGCTTCCCAGGGCGAGCCGTCGTTTCCCTCGGAGCCGATGCTGAGGTAGAAGGGCCGCGCGCGGAGGATCTGTCGCCCGGGCTTTCCATTCGGACGCGGTGGACCTCGGAAGGCGAGCGTGCGGATGGCGCGCATCTTCTCGAGCCCGCCGCGCGCGGCGATGTAGCGCTGCACGATCTCCTGCGCGGTGACGGCGGACGGTCGCGCCGGCTGCGCGAGGGCGGGGGACGCCGCGAGGGTCGCGAGCGTGGCGATGGCGAGGTGTCGGCGGAGCGCTCGCATATGAGGAAGGGTGGAGGGCGACGGTGCAGCCTCTCCACCCTGACACGCACCGGCGGCGAACGGTTGACAGCTCGCGCCGAATCGTGGCCTCGCCTGCCGTTAACGACGCAATGCTCTCGGGAAGGTGCGTACGCCGAGGAGAAGGCGCGGCATGACACCCCACCCCGGTCTGGCCAGCGACAAGTCGGTCGCCTGATAGGTGGCCGTGTCGAAGTACACCGCATCGGCGCCTAGCCCGAGCACGAGGTTCGTCCCTGGCTTCAATGCGTGTTCCATCGACACGCCCAGACGAATACCGTTTCCGAGCAGTGTCATCGCGTTGCTGATCCTGCCGGACACTGTCGAACCACCTCGGAAAAGGTCGGAAGGCACTTCGGCTGCGTCGACTCGGATGCCGCCGAAGCCAAGTCGCACGTATCCGACCTCGATCCGCGAGTCCCAGCGAGTTGCGGGAGGTTGCGGCAGCCGCCACCGAAGGGTGGCCGCGAGAGCGAAGCTGCTCCCGCGACGGTCGCCAAGCCTCATCGACGCCGCCTCGAGGTCGAGGGCAGCACCCACGCGCCTGGCGTCATATCCGGCCGCGAATGCGCCCCCGACGCTGGGCCCGGGATCGCCCACGTTCGCCCACGTGCGCGCGGCATTGCCGTCGAACAGCGCGCCGCCGAGGAGCATCCCACCGCTCAACCACACGCCGGACGCGCCGACGACATTCTCATTCTGTGCCGCCGCATGACGGGCACCGAGTGCCAGGCACGCGACAACCCCCGCGGCGAGCGGCAACAGACGCCTGACTCTTGTTGTGGCCTTCACTTTGTTCCCTCCACGACGATGGACTGCCACACGATCGGCACGATCGCGCCGAACACGCCAACCCCGCCGCGCACCGATGAGGGAAGAGGAGTGGCCGTGTAAGGATCGCTTTCGTGCGAGAAGTAATCGTAGTAGTGCCCGTCGACGGCGCTCACGATGACGACGTAGCGCGTGCCTGACCGGAACACCGGGACGTTGTCGTGGCGCGCGGTACCGGCGATCGTCACGCTCGTGTCCACGTAGGCGAGGAAAGCATTCGCCCGGTCGGACGTGTAGGGCACTCCCCACGGCGTGTACGTG
>DASVNI010000566.1:0-18503 GCA_036383935.1 Gemmatimonadaceae bacterium
ACCTCACCATGTTCGCGCCGACTCCCGGTGTCGAGCCGGCGGACGATGTCCTCGGCATGGTGTACCGGCTCTGGCGCGACAAGATCGATGAGCGGGCGATCGAGCCATTCATCGACGCCATCCACCTACGGCCGGGCACGCGCGCGCTGATCGTCGGCGGAGGGGAGCTGCTCGAGGTGTATCGTCGCCGCGTGGTCGAGGAAGGGCTCGAGGATGCCTTCACCTTCACCGGCTACGCCGCGTACGACACGCTGCCGGCGCTGTTCCAACGGATGAGCGTGCACATCGCGCCGGTCCACACGGAGAGCTTCGGTCAGGTGACCCCTTTCGCGATGGGGATGAAGCTCCCCGTCATCGGCTACGATGTCGGCGCGATTCCCGAGATTGTCGGTAACGCGTCGCTCGTCGCGCCGGCGGCGGACAGCGCTCGGCTCGGCGCCATCGCCGCGGCGCTGCTCGACGATCGCCCACGGCGCCTCGCGCTCGGCGAGGCGAATCGGGCGCGCGCCGAGCGGCTGTTCTCCGTCGAGGCGATGGTCGCGGCGTACGAGGCGCTCTATCACGAGCTCGCACCGACTGCTGCCAGCCGGCCGACGGTCGTCAAGCCGTGAGCAGCAACACGCGCGCGCCGCGCGTGAGCGTCGTCATGGCGGTACACGACGGCGAGCGGTACATCGGCGCAGCCGTGGACAGCGTGCTGACGCAGAAGTTCCGCGACCTGGAGCTGATCGTGGTGGACGATGGATCCACCGACCGCAGCGCGGAGATCGTGCGCGAGCACGCCGATCCGCGCGTGCGGCTCATCGCGAACGGTCGCAACCTCGGCCTCGCGCCCAGCCTGAACGTCGGGCTCGCCGAGGCGCGCGGTGAGTTCGTCGCCCGCCTCGATGCGGACGACGTCGCGATGCCGCAGCGCCTCGCGGAGCAGGTTGCGTTCATGGAGGCGCGCCCGGAAGTCGCTCTGCTCGGGAGCTGGTACACCGAGATGGCGGCCGACGGGACGCCCGGCGCGCAATGCCGCCTCCCGACGCGGCACTGGGACCTGCGATGGCACCTCTGTCTGTACACGCCCTTCGCGCACTCGGCGATGCTGTGGCGCCGGGCGCTCGTCGCCGAGCAAATCGGGCAGTACGACGAGCGGCTCGCCTATTCGATGGACTTCGACTTCTGGCGTCGTATCGCGGAGCGTCTCGACGTGGCCAACGTGCCGGAGAGCCTGCTGTATCTGCGAGCGCACGAGCACTCGATGACATCGACATACGGCGAGCGAGCGCGAGAGGGGCTGCGCCTGCAGGCGGCATACGCGGCGCGACTGCTCGGCTGGCCCACAGCCGCGAGCGACAGCCCCGAGACGAGGCTGCGGCGACTCTATCGCCTGCTCATCAGCCGACCGACGGATCGCAGCCAGCCCGAGCTGCTCGCCGACGCCGCGGAAGTGCTTCGTCTGCACCACGCGTTCGCCCGTGATGCTGGCGTTCCTGACGACGTGGCGCATGGACAGCGCCGAGAAATACGGGAGCGGCTCGCGCGCCAGTTGCTTTGGGCGTCTCGCACGGCGCGAGCGGGCGGGCGGCGCGGAGCGAGCGGCGAGCTGCTTCGCACCGTCGCCACGCTCGCGCCTGGCGCGTTCCTCAGCCGCGAGTCGGTGGACGCATCGATGGGACTGGTTGCGCGCGTGCTGAGACGTCCATGAGCGACACGCCTCTCGTCTCGGTCATCGTCCCCTTTCTCGACGTTGCCCCCTTTCTCGCCGAGGCGATCGAGAGCGTCCGCGGGCAAACGTACCCCAACTGGGAGCTGCTCCTCTGCGACGACGGCGCCACCGACGGCAGCAGCGACATCGCGCGCGCGTATGCCGAGCGTGATCCGGCGCGCATCCGGCATCTCGTGCACGATGGACCGACGCATCAGGGGGCGAGTGCGGCGCGCAACCTCGGGCTCCGGCACGCGCGCGGGGAGTTGATCGCACTCCTCGACGGCGACGACGTGTGGCTCCCGCAGAAGCTCGCCGAGCAGGTGGCGATCCTTCAGGCGCATCCCGAAGCGGACGCACTGTACGGCCTCACGGAGCTGTGGTACAGCTGGACAGGGGCCGAGGGCGACGTCGGTCGCGACGAGCTGCCGCCGTCTGGAGTCGCCGATGGGACGCTGCTCGGTCCGCGTGAGCTGCTCGCCGGCATGCTCCGGCGCGAGCTGCTCGTGCCTTGCACGTGCAGCATCCTGATGCGGGCGGACACCGTCCGGCGTGCCGGCGGATTCGCGAACGAGTTCTCGCGGATCTACACCGATGTCGCATTCTACTCGCGACTCTCGCTCGTCGGGTCGTTTCTCTTCGTCGAACGGCAGTGGGATCGCTATCGCCAGCATGCGGCGTCGAGCTACGCCACGGTCCGGCGATCGAGCGAGCGCCATCGGGCCCGCTTGCAATACCTCACATGGCTGAAAGGGCAGCTTGCCGCGTCCGACGCGCGCGATGACCCGATCCTGCGGGCCGCACTGGGCGCGGCGTTACGCCGAGAGCGCCATCCGCGCTTGTTCGGCGTGATCGACCGTGTGCGGAACGCGCTACGCGGTTCGCGCCGCTAGCGGGCCCGCACGGCGCGCAGGCTGATGATGAGCGGAAAGAAGGGATCGTTCACGTCGAGCTTCTCGCGCGGGATCTCCTCCACCGTCGCGCCGTAGAGAAACGCCGTGGCGGCGAGGACGTTGCCGTGCGTGCGGACCTCCACGTTCCCCGAGCCGAACACATCGCCGAACAGGCGCGCACACGACGCCGCCGTGAAGCGCCAGAACTCGGCGGTCGGTCCGTAGCGCGGCGCGATGCGGCTGATCGAGGGCACCGTCACGAGCAGCACTCCGCCCGGCGCGAGCAGACGGTGTGCACTCGCGACGACAGCCTGCGCCTCATAAATGAACTGCATCGTCTGCGTGAGGACGAAGCAGTCGAACTGCCCCTCCGGGAGCTGCTCCGGCTGGGAGAGGTCGGCGACGAGCGTGGCGAGTGGGTTGGTCGTGCTGACGTCCAGCACGTCGGCGCGCGTGACGCCGCGTCCGTAGCGCTGGGTGTAGTCGGCGTTCTTCACCTCGAGCACGCGGCCGCGAATGTCGGTGGCGTGGCTCTCCAGAAAACGCTCGATGTAGTAGCGGTCGATCGGCGTCCCGCGGTCGAATCCCCACTCGGTGCTCAGCGGAGCGGTGTCCATGTCCGCGAACGTCGCCGGCCGGCGCCAGCGTCGCAGCACGGGCAGCGCAGGCGCGAGCATGCGCGAGAGCCATCCTGTCACTTGGCGAGCTCCTCGAGGTCGGCGCGGAAGAGTTGGAGGAAACGACTGCTCAGGAGCGCCTCCTCGTCCGGAGCGCCACCGGCATCGGCGCGAATATGCAGGAAGTCGGAGTGTGCGTGCAGCACCCACGCGAACAGTCGCAATGGGCGAAGCAGGGCGGGGTCGAGCTCGAAGTGGGCGAGGTAGCGCGCGACGCACTTGTGGTTCGCGCGACCGAGCGCCGTCCTTCTCGACCAGGCCGCGCGGTGCGCGTCGACGTAGCGGCCGGTGACCCAGGCGCGCTTGAGGTAGTACGCCGAGTGCGTCGCGAAGTAGACGAGGTCCAGTAGAGGAAGCCCACGCGGCTCGCCCGACTCCCAGTCGAGGACGACGATCCCTCTGTCGCCCTCGAAGACGTTCCACGGCGAGAAATCGCGCTGCTCGCAGACGACGGGGAGCGCGCCGAGCCCGCCGAGGATCTCGCGTGTGCGTGCGAGCTGCGATTCGCCGACGACGGACCCGAACTCGGACGTGAAGCGCTCGAACGCCGGCGAGACGAGCGTCTCCCAGGTCGCTTCGGGTGGCTGCTCCCTCGCGGGTTCCGCCAGCGCGATGAGCCAGTCGGTGACGCGCTCGGCCGCACGCCGATAGTTGCCGCGGGTGAGCGTCGCGGCGAGGGGTACGCCGGCGAGCGCCGTCTCGCCGAGGATCGGGCGGCCGAGGAGCGCGTCGAGGAAGTGCAGTCGTGGCACGCCGGGCATGCCACGCGGATGCAGCGCGGCGACCGCGTCGAGCATTTCGGCTTCACGGTGCAGCCCGCGGCCACTGTCGCGCGTTCGCGCCGTCTTGATCGCGAGCGCGGGCGCGCCCCCGCGGTCGAACGCCAGCGCGACCACCTTGCCGACGACGCGATCGCCAGGCGTGAGGAGCAGCATCCCGCCGTGCTCGATCGAGTCGTCCGGCCACGCACTCCGCTCGCGCGCGACGCTCACGAGCTGGGGCAGGCGATTCGCCTCGGCGCCGAGCGCGACGACGCAGAGCCGGCTGTGTGCGCCCAGCGGCGCGAGCAACTTGCTGAGCAGCCCACTCACCTTCTCGCGGCGCACGCGGGTCGAGCGAGTCACGCCGCGCCAGTGATGCCGCGCCGCACCGCCGTGCGTCGGCACCCAGGCGCGGCAGGGGGACAACGACGGCCACGGGCGGTACGTCGTTGCGTCGTGAAACCGGGCTGCCGCGAGCCGGCGGCGGAGGCGCGCCGGCCCCAGTGGAGCGACGCGTGTCCACTCGGTGTAGCACGCGCCGCTCGGGCTCATCGCGGCGGCCATCCGCCGGAGCTCGCGGCGGCTCGGGTTCTCGGCGACCACGAGATCGTAGCGCACCCCCTTCTTCGGCGCGTCGTGCACCTCGCGCGCGATCACCTCGCAGCACGCAAAGAGCTCGGTGTCGCCGAGGCAGAGCGCGAGCGCCGGTGCGGCATCGGGGAGCAGGTAGCGCCAGTCCGATCGGCGGAGCAGGTGGTTCCGCTTCGCCTCGGGGAGCGCCTCGAGGATTCGCGTCGCACCGGAGATGCGTGGGGCGGTCGGCTCTCGCTCGCTCATCGGGCCAGGAGACTGTCGTAGAGGTTGCTCATCGACGCGACCATCGCAGAGGCGGAATGCGTGTCGAGCACGTATTCCTGAGCGATCGCGGCGCGGCGCGCCGCGCCACCGGGATTGGCGAGCACGGTGCGAATGCCGTCCGCGAGCGCGCGCGGATCGGCCGGCGCGACGAGCGTACCGGTGTCCCTCGACACCAGCTCATCGGTGCCACCGACCGCCGTGGCGACGACCGGCACGCCGGCGGCCATCGCCTCGAGCACGGAGAGAGGGAATCCTTCATACAGCGACGGCAACACGAACAGATCGGCGATCGCCAGCAGCGCGGGCACGTCGCGCCGGTGTCCGAGGAATCTCACGCGCTCACGCACGCCTTGCTGCGCCGCGCGAGCTTCGAGCGCGGCGCGGTCCGGTCCGTCGCCGGCGATGGCGAACACGACATCCGGCACCAGCGCTGCGGCGTCTATCAGATGCGCGATCCCCTTCTGGGTGTCGAGCCGCGCGACGGTGACGGCCAGTGGACGCCGCTCGCCGCCGGCAATCTCCGTACGCAGTCGCGCGTCCCGGGCGACGGGAGCCGGCGGCTCGACAGCGTTCGGGATCACGACGATGCGACCCATGGGGACACTGAAGCGCTCGTGGAGCCGCCGGGCGACGAACCGCGAGACCGCGACGTGCTTGTGCAGGCAGCGCGTGAGCAGCGCGTGCTGCGCATCGATGCCGGCGAGCTTGGGCATCTCGAGGAAGAGCTGCGCGGATGCGACGCGCGCCGGCACGCGCGCCAGCGCGGCGGCCACGATCCCGTAGCGGCAGGAGAGCGACCAGGTCTGATGGGCGTGGAACACGGCTGCGCGCTCGCGACGAAAGGCGCGCGCCAACTCGGGAAGTGATGCGACGCCTCGCATCGGTTGCTCGACCGCGGCGATCGCGTGCGTGGGTACGTCGAGCGCCGCCGCCTCCCCCGCGAGCTGCCGTGCACCAGGGACGTCGGCGTGAAAGAGCACGGGGCGCCAGCGCGCGCGATCGAGCCCCGCCAGCAACTGCAGCAGCGCGCGCTCGGTGCCTCCGAACGCCGCACTGTCGGAGAAGTGCACCACGGTGCGCGGCGCCGGCGTGCTCACGCGGCCGCGGCGCTCGCCGCCGGCGGCGTCTCACGCTCCGCGTCGCGCGCGCCGCACCAGTACAGGTAGTCGAGCGCGAGGGGATAGAGGAACTGCGCGCCGGGGATGCGGTGCTCCCCCAACCAGCCGACGAGGCCGACGACCAGCGCGCGGATCGGCGGAACGACGCGCGTCGCCGCGAGCAAGGTGCGTAGGACGATGCGGCGCCGGAGTGGCTCGCGCCCGAAGGTGCCGAGCTTGAGCTCGGCGCGCGCCTCGGGATGCAGCTCCGCGAGGAGCACGGCGGTGCGCCCTTTGGCCACGTTGTCGCGCGCGAGGGAACCGAAGTCCTTGTCGTACGTCTGATGAGCGACCGCCTCCGGCTCGTACACGATCGACACGCCGGCGGCCTTGAGGCGCCACGACAGCTCGAGGTCCTCATTGCCGTAGATCCTGAACCGCTCGTCGAAGCCGTGCACCGACTGGAACACATCGCGCCGGATGGAGAGGTTGCCGCTGTAGAAATCGCGCAGGGCAACGGGACCACCGGCGTGCGCGAGATGGGCGAGGTGCCGATTGAACTTGCGCGCGACGTAGGATGTGGGCGCGGGCGCCGAGTCGTCCACCGTGATCGGCGCGGCGCCGATCACGGCGAGTCTCCTTCCCGCCGCGTGGGCGCGCAGATGCGCCTCGAGCAGGCGCGGCGACGCTTCCATGTCGTCGTCCAGCAGCACCACCAGCTCCGCACGTGCGGCGGTGACGCCGGTGTTGCACGCCGCGGCACGGCCGCGGTTGCCCTGCCACAGCACACTCAGTGAGTACGGTTGTGGCGCCGACTCGGCCGCCTCCAGCGTCCCGTCGTCGGAGCCGTCCACGACGACGACGACCTCGTATTCCTCCGGCCTGATCGACTGCGACGCGAGCGCGCCGAGTGCGCGCAGCAGTGCGTCCTTCCGCCGGTACGTCGGAATCACCACGCTGACACGCAGCATCGTCAGGAACGCGGCGGGCGCCTGGGGTAGCCGAACCGCTGGGCGACGCGCTCGAGGCGGCGCTGCATCGCCCCCGCTCGATGCGCGGTGCGCACGCGGTGTGTGAACTCGCCGAACGACTCCGTGCCGAGGATGGGAACGCGGGGGAGCGCCAGCAGCTCGTCGCGGCGCGCCGAGGCAATGGCTTCCACCGTGGTGCACGCCGTCGTGTAGCCCGTCTCGTGCGCGATCGTGCACGCCTCGGGGGAGAACGAGCCGAAGGGATACGCGAGGTGCGTGACCGCGTGGCCGAGCCCATCCTCGAGCATGGCGCGCCCGCGCGCGAGCTCGTCGCGGCAGGTCGCGGCGTCCACGCTGCCGAGCCGCGGATGCGTGATGGAATGCGCGCCGCAACGCATGCCCAGCTTCTCGGCTGCCCACAGTGCGGGCCAGTCCGCCGCCTGGAGCTCGAGGCCCTTCTCTTCTCTGAGCCACCGCATGGGCGCGCCGACCACACCGGCGACGATGTAGAAGGTGGCAGTGAAGCCACGCGTCGCGAGCGCGGGAACCGCATGCTCGATGCAGTCGCGCCCGCCGTCGTCGAAGGTGATGGCCACCGGCCTGGCGGGCAGGGCGCGCTCGCCGCGCCAGGCCGCGAGCACGTCGTCCATCGTCACGGAGCTGTACTCCCGTGCGCGCAGCCAATCGAGCTGGCGCCCGAGCTCCTGCGGCGTGAGCGTGTACTTGCGATACCGCGCATCGGGGCGCGCCGAGACCTCGTGATACATCAGGATCGGCACCGACGTCGTCATGCGCTCCTCGACGTGCGCGTCAGCAGCTCGGTGTAGGCCTCCTCCGTGCGAGCGGCGTACGCCTCGATGCCATGCTGCGCCGCGACGAGCTCACGCGCGCTGGCGCCGAGCGCGCGGCGACGCGCTGTGTCACGCAGCAGCGCCGCCGTCTGCGTCGCGATCTCCTCGGCCGTCTCGGCGACGGCTATTGGAAGCGGCGCGCCTTCGCGCCGCAGGAGGCCCGTCGCACCACGCGCCGTGGTGACCACCGCTTTCCCGGACGCCATCGCCTCGAGCACCTTCATGCGCTGGCCGCCACCAGTGCGGAGCGGCGCGACGACGACCGCGGCCCGTGCGAGCTCAGCGTGCATTGAAGGCACCCAGCCCACGACCTCGACGTCGCTCGCCGCGAGATCGCGCAGCGAGCCGCGCGGATCATTGCCCACGAGACGGAGCCGCACGCCGGGATGCAGGGTGCGCAGACGCGTCATGATCTCACCCGCGAGCCAGCGCGCGGCTTCCACGTTCGGTGAATGCAGGAAGCCACCGGTGAACACGATCGTGCCATCCTCCTCGAGCGCCGAATCGGCGAGGGGCGGAATCTCGACGGCGAACGGATTGACGCGCACTCGTCCCACCAGCTCGGGGTCAATCCGCTCCATCGTCCGCGCATCACGCTCGGTGAGCACCTGGATCAGGTCGAAGCGGCGCCAGACCGTCCGCTGGTAGTTGGCCCACCGATGCCAGTCGATCTCGTCGAGCAATCCGCGGTACGCGCCCTCGTCGTCGTGCAGCCATTCGGTCCAGCGAACGGGGCGCGGCGTGCGCACCTCGTGCTCGCCGAACAAGGTAGGGATGCCCGGTGGCAGTCGATAGACCCCCATCGCGTTGTCCTCGACGTGCACGAGATCGAAGGCGCGTTCGGCGACGAGCCGATCGATCGTCTCCTGCACTTCGGGGCGGTGGAACCAGATCGTGCGCATCGGAAGATGCCCGAGCGCCCAGCGCGCGGTGTGATCCACCCAGCGTCGTGCACGCGCCCAGCGCGTCGCCTCGACCCGCGGAACCGCGTGCACCTCGAGCCCCGAGGCGCGCAATGCGTCCGCGGCTTCGATGTCCTGCGGGTGCGGCCCCGCGACCGTCACGAGCGTGACCTCGTGGCGCTCGCGTACGGCGCTGAGCAGGCCGTGCAGGAGTACCGGGGTCGCCTGCAGCCCATGCGGCGACGGCGGCATCGGCGTGAGCAGGAGCACCCGCATCAGAAAGATCTGGAAAGGCGGCACTCCGACCGAAGGCGCGAAGCGCCGCAGAAGCTCGGGAAAGCGGCACTCCGACCGGAGGCGCGGAGCGCCGTAGGGAGGAGCGATGATAGGGACACGCGGAGCCTCAGGTGCGAAGCGCCGAAGGAAGGAGCGATCATACGCCAGAATGTCGCCGGAGGCGACGCGACTCCCAGAGCAGTCCGGCCGCGTACGAAGCGTGTGCGAGCATGGTGAGCGCAACGTACTGCGCACCCCGCACACCCGGCGAGCCGCGCCACGCATGCGCGAGCGATCTCGCGTAGAAGCCCGGCTCGATGCGCACCGGGCGATCGGCGGCGGTACGCACGCGACGGAACGCCGCGCCGCCGCGTCCGTAGGTGAAATGCTGTCGCACGAAGCGACGGGCCGAAAGCGCGTGCACGTGCCGGACGACGGCCGATTCCACGCGCACCGACGGCCGCCCCTGCGCCGACCAGCGGTCGCAGAGCTCGCGGTCTTCTCCCGCGGCGAAGGGAAAGCTCGTGTCGAACGAGCCCGCGGCGAGAAATTGCTCGCGCGAGACGGCGAGGTTGTTCGACGTGAAGAAGCGCCCGCCGGCGCCGCCGTCGAAGTAGGACGTGACGAAGTCGGCGAGAAGCTGGCTCGTTTCCGCATAGGGGCTGTCGATCGCGTTGAGCGTGCGTCCGCCGGCGAGTGCGTCGGGCTGCGCGCGGAGTGCGGCGTCGAACGCGCCGAGCCATCCCGGCTCGGGGCGGCAGTCGTCGTCGGTGAAGGCGAGACATTCACCGCGCGCCATCATGGCGCCCGTGTTGCGCGCCGCCGCTGGTCCGGCGTTCGCCTGCTCGACCACGCGGACCTCACACCCGTCGCTGTCGTCCGAGATGCCGGTGGGGAGCGCCGAGCCGCCGTCGTTGACGATCACGATCTCGATCGTTCCGCCCGGCCGCTCGATCCGACGCAGCGCCGCGACGCACGCCGTGATGTGCGCCGGCCGCTCGTAGGTGGGGACGATGACGGAGAAGCGGACGGCGAATCGCGGTGCGGACTCGGTCCGTGACTCCGCTTGCTCCGTCAAGAAACCGCGCTCGGTGCCTTGGAACGGCCGCGCCGGCCATGTCGCGCGCGGCCGCGCCAGCCTTCGTCGGGGGCGATCCACTCGCGCAGCGCACCGAGGGCCGTGGCCATCTGCGACAGCAGCACCAGCATCGTCGCCTTGCCGCGGGACACGCGTGAGCCGGCGGTGTGGAGGATCGGGTAGGCGAGGATGTCGCTATAGAAGCTCGGCGCCTCGAGCGCGATCACGCCGCGACCGCGCCGCCGCGCCATGCCCAGGCGCACCCGCAACAGGGCGCGCCCGTAGCCGAAGTGCTGCTTCCAGAAGCTGGTCAGCGTGTGCCCGTGCGCGTGACCCACCGTTGCCTCGGGTGCGTAGTGATTCGGGAACCCCGCCTCGGTCCAGCGCGCGCAGAAGTCGTAGTCCTCGCCGGCGGCCCGCTGATACTGCTCGGAGAAGCCGTTCAGCAGCCAGAAGCGGCTCGTCGGGAGGGCAAGATTCGCCGTGCAGTACAGCCGACGGCTCTCGGGATGGCGAGCGTAATAATCGTATACGCAGCTCGTGATCAATTGCGTCGCCGTCGCGTACGGATCATCCGGCAGCAGGTTGACGATCGACCCGCCCAGGAGATGCCCTGGGTTTCGGCCGATGTTGGCGACCAGATGCTCCAACCAGTCCTCCTCCGGCACGCAATCGTCGTCGGTGAAGGCGAGCAGGGCGCCGCTCGCGTGCCGCGCTCCCTCGTTGCGCGCCGCGGCCGGGCCCCCGCGCGCCTTGCGCACGACGGTCAGTGTGAGGACGTCCGCGAATCGCCCCAATGCCGGCGCGATCGGCTCCGGACTCCCGTCGTCGCAGACGATTACCTCGAATTCGTCGCGCGGAAGGGTCTGGTTGGCGAGCGCCTCCAGACAGCGTTGCAGCTTCGCAATGCGGGCGTGCGCGGGAATGACGACCGATACCGTCGGACGTGCGACGGCGCGACTCTGACGGACGCTCGAGAACCGAGGAATGGACGATGGATTCAAGATGCGACGTACAACGGGACGAGCGTATGCGGTTCGAGCGCGTGTCGATGCCGGCTGATCTGTAAGGAAAGCGCCGCGTGGAGCGGAAGCGTTCCCACCAAGGAGTCCAGGGTCGATGGTGACAGGACTCTAACTTCAATCCTCAGGCCGTGGCTGTTGGAGGCACCGTCTTAACAAAGATGCCTGACGGCGAATGCCGGCTGAATTCGCTGGAAGCGAATCCTGGCGTTCAAACCAACGTATGGGGAGGGGCATCCAAACGAAGCGGGCGGTACCTCGCTCGTCATCGACCCCTCATATAGAGCTCCCCGATGTATTTCGTCATCACGGCGCGCCGCGCGAGTACCCTCCTCGCGTCCAGCACGCTCTTCGCCCTCCCGTTGGCGGCGCAGCAGAATCTCCCCACGCAGAAGGTCACCGCTGCGCACGAGGCCGCTCCAGTCCCTTCCATAGGAGCGGCGCTGCGCTCCTCCCCCATCGCGATCGACGGCAAGCTCGACGAGGACGCCTGGCGCGCCGCCACGCCGATCACGCAGCTCCGGCAGACGAAGCCCGGTGAAGGTGATCCGGCCACCCTGCCGACAGAGATCCGGATCCTCTACGACGACGAGGCGCTCTACATTGGGGCGAAGATGACCGAGCCGATGGGGCCGAAGGGGATTCACGCGCCCCTCGCGCGCCGCGATCAGCTCCTGCCGAGCAACGGCAACAACGGCGCGTTCAACTCGTTGACGACCGACAAGATCGCGATCCTCCTCGATCCGTATCACAACCATCTGGACGAGGTGTGGTTCGAGATCAACCCCGCCGGCGTGCGCGGCGACCAGTTCAACGGGGATCCGTCGTGGGATCCGGTGTGGGAGGGGGCGGCGCACGTCACGCCCGATGGCTGGACCGCCGAGATGCGCATCCCGTACTCGCAGCTGCGCTTCTCACGTGACGAGCACCAGACCTGGGGGCTGCAGGTATGGCGCTACGTGGACCGACTGAACGAGCAGGACATGTGGTCGTATCGTCGGCGCGACCAGGCGAGCGGTCCCGCCTACTACGGGCACATCGAAGGGTTGGTCGTGAACCACCGCGCACGCCAGGCGGAGCTCCTGCCGTACGTCGTCTCGAGCAGCCAGTTCAAGTACGCCGATCCGGGCGATCCGTATCGCAACACACGCGAATCGAAGATCAACGCCGGCGCGGACATCAAGTACAACCTGACGTCGAACCTCACGCTCGACGCGACGATCAACCCCGACTTCGGCCAGGTGGAGGTCGACCCGGCGTCGCTCAACCTGTCGGCGTACGAGACCTTCTACGACGAGAAGCGGCCGTTCTTCGTGGCCAATCGGAGCGCGTTCAGCTTCGGTGGGGCGAGCTGCATGTTCTGCAGCAACTTCTCCAGTTTGGGCATCCTGTACTCGCGGCGCATCGGTCGGCCGCCGCAGCTCAACGGCTGGGTGGCGAACCGCGCGGACTATGTCGACGCGCCCGATGACGCGACCATCCTCGGCGCGGCGAAGATCACCGGTCGCACGAGCAGTGGCTACACCGTCGGACTGCTCGACGCCATCGCGGGGAAGGAGACTGCGCGCTACCTCCCCTCGGCGGGTGGACCGGAGAGGGAGCAGGCCGTCGAGCCGTTCACCAACTACTTCATGGGCCGCGTACGCAAGGAGCTGCGGCAGGGCGCCACGACGATCGGCGTCGCCGCGACCTCCACGGTGCGCAGCCTCGGCGGCGACTCCGTGCTGACCGCACAGCTGCGCGACAACGCGACGGTGGTCGGCATGGACTGGAGCCACAACTGGCACAACCGCCAGTACCAGTGGCGCGGCGCGCTGGTCGGGTCCGACGTGAACGGCTCGGCGAACGCCATCGCGCTGACGCAGCGTTCGTCCACGCACTACTTCCAGCGACCGGACCGACGCGTGACGACGGACGGGCTGTTCGACACGGGCTACGACACGACGGCGACGTCGCTGCGCGGCTACGGGCTCTACTCGCGCGTCGCGAAGACCAGCGGGACCTGGCAGTGGGAGGCGCAGACCAACTGGCGCAGCCCCGGCTTCGAGACCAACGACCTCTCGTACCTCGACCGCACCGACTACAAGTGGATGAGCGCGAACATCGCGCGCAACTGGCTCAACCCCGGCTCGTGGTATCGGAGCCAGGTGATGATCACCGGCGGCCAGCAGCAGTTCAACTACGACGGCAGGCGCACCGACGCGCAGCAGCAGTTCTACTACGGCCTCGAGTTCCTCAACTACTGGAACCTGCGCTCGTTCTACATCCACAAGAACACGACGGACGACGACCGCCTCACGCGCGGCGGGCCCACGGTGGAGAATCCCGGCTGGAACTTCGGCCACTTCCAGGTCTCGACCGATCCGCGCCAGCGTACGGTGTTCGACGTGACCTTCGAAGGATCGCGCGGCAATGACGGCACGGCGAGCTACACCTTCGCCCCCGGGATCGCGCTCAAGCCGGCGTCGAACATCTTCGTCGAGCTCGCGCCGAACTACAACTGGTCGCAGAGCAAGCAGCAGTACATCGAGAGCATCGCCGATCCCACCGCGACCGCATTCGGGGGCAACCGCTACCTGTTCGGCTACGTGACGACGCGGCAGCTCTCGCTCGAGACGCGCGTCAACTGGACGCTGCGTCCGACCGTCACCCTCCAGCTCTACGCGCAGCCCTTCTTCGCCAGCGGCGACTACAGCTCGTTCAACGAATACGCGGCACCGCGTGTCGTGAAGCAGCTCGAGTATGGCAAGGACATGGGGACCATCTCGCGCGATGCGGCCACGGGCAACTACACGCTCGATCCGGACGGCACGAGCGGCGCAGCGCAGCCCTTCACCCTCGCCGACCCGAACTTCTCGGATCGGTCGCTGCGCGGCACGGCGGTGCTGCGCTGGGAGTATCGCCCCGGCTCGACGATCTTCTTCGTCTGGACGCAGCAGCGCTCCGGCGAGTCGGCGGACGGCGATCTGAACTTCCGTCGCGACTATCGCTCGCTGTTCGGTGATCGGCCGGACAATGTCTTCGTGGTGAAGGCGACGTACTGGGTTGGACGCTGAACGGCCACCCCCGAAACTCCCTTTGGGGTCAGAGTCAGTGGGGTCAGAGTCAGTGGGGTCGGAGTCAGTGGGGTCGGAGTCAGTGAGGTCGGAGTCGTACAACATGCGGCGATTTGATGACGCGACGCGGGCGGCCGCGCGGCATCGATCGCCGCATGCCACGTCCACTCCGATTCATCCTGCCTGGCCATACCCTCCACGTCATTCAACGCGGGAATAACCGCACTCCCTGTTTCGTCGACGACGAGGATCGCGAGCGCTACCTGGCGGCGCTTCGACACGCCAGCGATCGCGCCCGCTGCGCGATTCACGCTTACGTCCTCATGTCGAACCACGCGCATCTGCTCGTCACCGCTGCTGATGCATTCGCGCCCGCGCGTATGATGCAGACGTTGGGGCGAAAGTACGTCCGCTACTTCAACGAGCGCCACGGCCGCACGGGCACGCTGTGGGAAGGTCGCTATCGATCCGGATTGATCGACTCGGAGCGCTACTTCCTGCACTGCAGCCGATACATCGAGATGAACCCGGTCCGGGCTGGAATCGTAAATGAGCCTGGGGCATACCGGTGGTCCAGCTTCAGAAGCAATGCGCAGGGTGAGTTCGACGCACTCGTGCACCCCCATCCGGTGTATCTCGCGCTCGCACGCGGAAGCTCCGCTCGGCGTGACGCCTATCGCGCGCTGTTCGACACCCCACTCGATTGGACCGTGCTCGACGCGATTCGTCGCGCAACGAAGAGGGGTGTCGTCCTCGGAGTCGACGATCGCTCCTCCAGCCCTCCATCGAAGGTGGAACGACGGGCTTCACGCGCGTGAACCGATGGGGATCGCCCGAGCCGGCACCCACGCGGCGGATATGATCGAACGTGCGCCGCTTCGCTACTTGTGACTCTGACCCCACTGACTCTGACCCCACTGACTCTGACCCCACTGACTCTGACCCCACTGACTCTGACCCCAAAGGGGCTCAGTACTCACTACTGGGAGTGGCAGTTGCAACAGGGGTGGCCCTCCCCCCATCTGTTTTGCAGCTTTCCCGCCCATGCCCCCCGCCTCCCATCTGTCCCGTCGCGTGACGCGCACCGCGGCGGGACTCACGCTCCTGCTGGCCGGATCGACGACCGCATTCGCCCAAGCCACCACCGCACGCTCGCGAGACACGCACGCGACACGGGACGCCCGCATCGCCGATTCGCTCCTCGCGCTCATGACGCTGGACGAGAAGCTCGGCCAGCTCACCCAGTCGCCTGCGGGCTATGGCCAGACCGGGCCCACCGTCGACGCCGCGGGCGAGCGCGATGTGCGAGAGGGGCGCGTCGGCTCCTTCCTCAGCCTCTACGGCGCCGACGTCACGAAGAAGATGCAACGAGTCGCCGTCGAGGAGTCGCGGCTGCACATCCCGCTGATCTTCGGATACGACGTCATCCACGGGATGAGAACGATCTTCCCGATCCCTCTGGGTGAGGCCGCGTCGTTCGACTCCTCAGCCGCATTTCGCTCGGCGCGCATCGCCGCGATCGAAGGATCGGCGATGGGCTTGCACTGGACCTTCGCCCCAATGGTCGACGTCGCACGCGATGCGCGATGGGGCCGCATCATGGAGGGCGCAGGCGAGGACCCGTACCTCGGCAGCGTGCTGGCCATCGCGCGCGTGCGTGGCTTCCAGGGCGACGGGCTACGTACGCCGACGTCGCTCATGGCCACCGCGAAGCACTTCGCCGCGTACGGCGCCGCCGAAGCGGGGCGCGACTACAACGTCGCCGCCATCGGCGAGCGGACGATGTGGGAGGTGTATCTGCCTCCCTTCGAGGCCGCGGCGCGCGCCGGCGTGGGTTCGTTCATGGCCTCATTCAACGAGATCGACGGCACGCCGGCGCACGCGAGCCACTGGCTCCTCACCGACGTGCTGCGCGACCGCTGGAAGTTCGATGGGCTGGTCGTCAGCGACTGGACCGGCGTGCAGGAGCTGCTCAACCACGGCATCGCGAAGGATCCCGCGACCGCGGCGCGCCGGGCGCTCGGCGCCGGTGTGGACATGGAGATGTCCAGCACGCTGTACCGCACCACGCTCGCGGCCGAAGTGAAAGCGGGCCGCTTCCCGATCGCGCGCGTGAACGAAGCGGTGCGGCGCGTGCTGCTCACCAAGGCGGCGCTCGGCCTGTTCGACGATCCGTATCGCAAGGTCGACGTCGCCCGCGAGAAGAGCGACATCCTGACGCCGGCGAATCGCACCGCGGCGCGCGAGGTGGGGCGCGAGTCGATCGTGCTGCTCACCAACCGCAACGTCGGAAGCGCGCCGGCGCTGCCGCTGCGCAAGGACGTTCGCACTCTCGCCGTCATCGGCCCACTCGCCGACGACGCGCGGTCGGCGATCGGCGCGTGGAGTGGTGCGGGGCAGGGCACGGACGCGGTCAGCGTGCTCGCCGGCATTCACCGCGCGCTGCCCGAGGCTCGTGTGGTGCACGTGCGCGGCGCGCCGGTCGACACCGAGAGCACGGCGGGCTTCGCCGAGGCGGAGCGCGCCGCACGCGACGCGGACGCCGTGCTGCTCGTGCTCGGCGAGCGCGGGGACATGACGGGCGAGGCGACGAGCCGTGCCTCCCTCGAGCTGCCCGGCTCGCAGCTCGCGCTCGCGCAGGCGGTCGTCCGCGCCGCGGGGCAGGGAAAGCCCGTCGTCGCCGTGTTGATGAACGGCCGTCCGCTCGCGGTGCAGTGGCTCGCCGACAGCACCTCCGCGCTCGTCGAGAGCTGGTACCTCGGCGTCGAGCACGGCAACGCGCTCGCCGACGTGCTGTTCGGCGACGTCGCGCCGAGTGGGAAGCTTCCGGTCACCTTCCCGCGCGTCACGGGGCAGGTGCCGATCTACTACGCGCACAAGAACACCGGCCGCCCCGCCGATCCGAACAACCACTACACGTCGAAGTACCTCGACGTGCCGTGGACGCCCCTCTTCCCGTTCGGGCACGGGCTCTCGTACACGACCTTCGGCTACGCCGATCTGCGTCCGTCTTCGGCGGCCATCCGACCCGGCGACTCCGTTGGCGTTGCCGTGACGGTCACGAACACCGGCCAGCGCGAGGGCACCGAGGTCGTGCAGCTCTATCTGCGCCACGACGCGGCGAGCGTCACACGGCCCGTGCGCGAGCTCAAGCGCTTCACGCGCGTGACACTCCGTCCCGGGGAATCGCGCACCGTGAACTTCACGCTGCGCGCCCCCGACATGAGCTTCTACGATCTCGACATGAAGCGCGTCGTCGAGCCGGGCACGATCACGCTGTTCGCCGGCGGTAGCTCGGCGGCGACGCTCGAGGCACACCTCACGCTCGACGGGCCGACACGCGTGCTGGCGCCCGCGCCGCCGCGGATGCGCTAGACCCGCAGCCATCCCGACCGAGCGGTGTAAGTGCAGATCCCTCGACTTCGCTCGGGATGACTGCCAGTGGTGTCATCCCGAGCGAGCGAAGCGAGTCGAGGGATCTCCAGCTAGCCTCGAGGGAGCAGCAACCTTTCTGCAGCATTACAAACACGTTGACGCGCCGGCGACCATACGTCATGATCGCCGGCGCGCTTTCGTTCAGGGCGTGCAATCCCCCACCGAGGTACACATGATCGCTCCCCGTCTGCGGTTACTCACCCTGAGCGCCGCGCTGCTGGCGAGTGCGCTCGCGCCTGCGGCCCTCCGAGCCCAGACCTTCTCCGTCGCCCGCGCCAGCATCGGCGGCGATGGCGGCACCGACTATCTCGCCGCTGATACGGCGACGGGGCGCGTCTACGTCTCGCGCGGCACGCACGTCATGGTGGTCGACGGCGCGACCGCGAAGGTCCTCGCCGACATCGGCGACACGCCGCGCGTGCACGGCATCGCCTTCGCGCAGCGCGACGGCCACGGCTTCACGACCAACGGGGGCGACTCGACCTCCACGATGTTCGACCTGCAGTCGATGGCCCCGATCCGGAAGGTCCACGCCGGCAAGGACGGCCTGGACGGCATCATGTACGACGACGCCAGCGACAAGGTCCTCACGATCGATCACAGTCGTCCCGACGGTACCGCAGTCGTGATCGACCCGAAGAGCGGTGACGTCGTGGCGACGGTCGTGCTCACGGGACGCGCCCCCGAGGGAGGGGTGAGCGACGGGAAGGGGCGGATCTTCATCAACCTCGAGGACCAGAACGCGATCGACGTGGTGGACACGAAGACGTGGAAGGTCGTCGCCACCTGGCCGATCACGCCGTGCGACGGTCCCACGGGTATTGCCCTCGACCGCACGACGAATCGCCTCTTCGCGGGCTGCAGCAACACGTCAGTCGTCGTCGACGCGGCGACCGGCAAGGTCGTCGCCAAGCTCGCGAACGGCGACGGTGT
>DASVNI010000567.1:0-7949 GCA_036383935.1 Gemmatimonadaceae bacterium
CGGTTGTATTCGGGGAAGTAGAGCTCGAAAGGATCGCGCTCGTCGTTGTCCTGGATGAACAGGTCCGTATCGGTCATCGTCAGCCGGCCGAAGCGGAGGGTGCCGCCGCGGAAGTAGACGAAGTTCTTCGCCTTGGGATCGGCCCTGACGAAGCTGCCGAAGATCGTGTCGTCCGCCGTATGGAAGAACTCCTGCACCAGATACGGCCCTTCGATGCGCACCGACTTCAGCTTCCCTTCGACCACCGGATTCGGGATGATCGCCAACGGGTCGAGGTAGAGGTCGTCTCCCTTGACGGTCACGCCCTTGGCCTTGCTGAGGTTCATCATGTTGTCGAGGTGCAGCCCGAGCGCGTGCATCAGCGACAGCCCGTTCACGCCGAGGATCGTCAACTTGTTCGGATGCAGCTTGAGCCGTCCGTCGGGCTGCATCTGCGGAACGGACCACATCTGGAAGGGGATCGCGACGCCTTTGTGCAGCGTACCGCGCTGCACCACGTTGCCGTTCTCGATCGTGACGCGCAGACCTGTGATCGGTGCGCCGGGATAGTTGAACGCCACCTCGTTGAGCAGCGCCGAGATCGCCGCGCCGTCGAGCGCGACCTCACCGCTCGTGGCGCGAATGCGGAAGGAGCTCGGGTCATCGAGCCAGGCGATCACACCGGGCTTCGTGACGACCTGCCCCTGCAGCGACCGCACACGCATCGCGTTCTTGGGATCGATGTGCAGGTCGACGTTGCGCATCTCGATCCAGAGGATGGAATCGGCGGGGTTCGCAACGCTCGTCGCACTCGGCGTTGCGCGTGTTTCCGCGGCGCGCGAGAGATCCGTCTGTTGCCAGGCCACCGCGGTGGCTGGAACGGCCAGGAGTAGAATCGCGAATGCTCGGCGCATGAGTCCTCCATCCGCGCCGCGTGATCGCGGCACGCTTCAAGCTCGTACCACGCACATCGTGCGCCGAGCAGCGTCGGGAATAGCGATGCGGGCCGTACCGTCAGCAACTGTCGAAGGACGATGGGGGAACAGAGCCGCCGATGAGACCAGACGACGCGAATGGCCGACGCGCGCCCGAGGATCGGCCCTTTCGCGTGCTCGTCATCGCCGGCTCGGACCGGCGGCAGTACGACTGCCCGGGAATCGACTCCAAGGCCCGCACGTTGATGTTCCGAATGTCCGACCGACTCCCGCAGGACTGGGAGATCGATCTGGAGGATCTCGGCAACGTCTGGAACCGCGAGCAGATCCGCAGTTGCAACGGTTGCGTCTCCACATCGGCCGCGCTGTGCGTCTGGCCGTGCAACTGCTACAAGAAGGGAAGCTGGCGTCAGCCCGACCTGATGTGGAACCTCGACCTGTACGCTCGGCTCGACCTCGCCGACGCGTGGGCGATCATCGGACCGGTGAACTGGTACGCGCCGTCGAGCAATCTCAAGGCGATGTTCGACCGACTCGTCTGCATGAGTGGCGGCAATCCGCGTGAGGATCTGATCAGCCACAAGGATCCCGCGCTCGCCATCCGGCTGGAGCATTCCCCCGAGTTCGACGCATTGCGGAGGAATCACCTCGAAGGCCGCACCGCCGCCTTCTACTGCTATGGCGACGGCGGCAGCGACGAGCTGGACGACTCCGGCGCGCCGAAGATCCTGCGCCACCGCGACTGGTTCGATCCGTCACGCGAGCCGTTCGACGACATGCGCGACTCGTACGCTCCCCTCGTCTGGCAATGCCGCTACAGCGGCATCGAGGTGCCGGACGAACTGTGGCGCTACGGCGAGACGGGACGCGGGAAGAAGTACAGCGACGATCAGGCGGAGCACATGGTCGACGAGCCGGAGTTCATGCGCGCCTTCGACGACTGGACCGACGCATTCACCAAGCACGTCGCGGCGAAGGGGCGCGTGCAGCCGGGCGAGTATCGCGCCTTCGGCTATCGTCCTCCGTCGCACATCTGGGCCGACATCAGGACCAAGTGGCGCGGGCTGCGGATGCTGCTCGGCGTGCCGGTCGCGGGCAGCTCACCGGCGATTCAGCAGCAGCGCAATCTGAACCGGGAACGGGGCTTCGCTCCCAAGAAGGGTGAAGGCGAGAAGTTGCGCGACTGAGCCATCCCGAGGCAAGCGGAGCGAGTCCGGTGTCATCCCGAGCGAGCGGAGCGGGTCTGGTGTCATCCCGAGCGAGCGGAGCGAGTCGAGGGATCTGCACTTCGAGATCGCTGCGCCGGGATTTCACGCGGAGCACGCGGAGGATCGCGGAGGCGCGGAGGACTGCTCTCGGGGTCGAGCTCCACGCAGAAGCGCACCCGTCATATCCATCCACGACTTCACATTCTTTAATGATGTGGGCGCAGAGATCTCTCGGCCCACATGGAGCGATCCGGATGCTTCCGGTTGATCCGGGACAATTCGGGTCCTGCCGTTGAACAGCGAAGCGATCCTGCCCTTTCCGCGTGATCGCCGTTCAAGATCCGCGTTCCGTCGTTCCAGAGCCAATGGAAACGGCGAAGTGCAGATCCCTCGACTTCGCTCGGGATGACAACGGTCAACCCGTGGCTCCATCCCGCCGCGATGCGAACACTGCCGCTATCAGCGCAACGAGAAACGCCGGCACCGCAGTCACCGCCGGGAAGAGCACGAGCGCGAGCAGCCACGTTGGCTTCAACGATCCCTGCACCGAGAGCGAGTGCGTCATCCCCGCGACCGCCAACCCGAACGCACCGATCGCGACGGCGGTGGCGACATGCAGTGCCACCACGCGTGGAGGGTTCGAAGCTCTGGCGCGCTCGTACCGAAAGTGCGTCGTGTAGATGAAGAAGCTCACTGCCCACGCCGCGAAGCGCCACGTCTGGCCGTGCGGGCCCGGCACGGCGAACAACCGGCCGACGAGAAAGTAGCCGAGCCCGAACAGGATCGCCGTGCGAAGCCAGGCGGTCCGCGTCTCCGACGCGGGAGCGTTCATCCTCTCTCTGTCACCTCACGGCGTGGGATACATCGCCTTCTGGACGTCGCGCCACGTCACCATCACGACGTTGTTGTCCTTCAGCGCCTGCTTGAACTCCGCGCTGGAGAGGACGTCGACGTCCCGCTGGCGCCAATCGGCGCCCCACGAGTCCCATCCCGTCGTCACGGCGCGCAGCTCGTCGTTGTCGTAGCCGAGGTGGACGAGGATCACCGTCAGTCCGGGCTTCATGTTGCGGATCGCGTCGAGGTAGTACTTCCGCCACTCCGCGGGCGTCCCCTTCTCCAGTCGCATGATCACCTCGTCGGCGACGATGTCGCTCGGCTGGAGCTGGGCGACATTCGCCGCTTCGGCTTTCCCGATGAAGTGGAGGAAGGGGAGCTTGTACGAGCGCGCGACTTTCGCGTAGGTCCTGAACAGCTCCGGCGTCTCGTACAGAGCGGCCATGTGGCTGTCGACGTGGGTCGGCTTGATGCCGATCGCGTAGGCCCGGTCGATCTGCGCGCGGAGCTCCTTCTCGATCTCGTCCGTCTTCGCGCGCTTCGCCACGACTCCCGTTTCACGGGGGAAGGTGCCGTCCGCGTCGTAGAGTGACGTCACCTGATCGCGCGGCGCGAGCCCGCCCCAGCGGTACGTATTCCATTCGCTCGTCACGGTGAGGTGCAGGCCGAGGTCCGCGTTCGGGTGCGCCTTCGCATAGGCGGCCACTTCGGTCACCCAGGGCGTCGGCATCATGATGCTCCCCGAGTTGACCACACCCTTGTCGAGCGCGTCGAAGCTCGCGGCGTTCTCCGAGTGGGCGACGCCGATGTCGTCGGCGTGCAGGATGAGCATCTTGGCGTCCTTCGGGTGGCCAAGCCGTTCGGCGACGGTGCGAGTCTGGGCGTTGAGCGTCGTCACGACGAGCAGGGAGAGAAGGGTTGAGCCGATGAGCTGCCGCATGCTGCCTCCAGGCGGATGATTGGCGGTCGGAGCAATGCTACCGCGCGGGCACGGCGGTGGGGAGGCGCGCCTGCGAGCTAGCGATCGTTGCGCCTGACAAGGGGGCGTTCGACGTCACGGGAGGGGTGCTGAAGTAGGCTCGTACCGCGCGCTGTCCGCCGCGAAGCGCACTAGCAGCTTCTCGAATCGGGGATCGCGCCTGAGCGCGTCGAATCCGGGCCACACACGGAGATAGGGCACCGTGCCATCTCGTCCCACGTGCATGGACAACAGGCGTTCTACGAAGTCGAGCGCGTCATCGATCTCGCCAACCCTGGCTAGAACTTCGATCGCGACGATCATCACGGAAGCCGCGTAGACCTCATCGTTGGCAAGAGCCGCGAGATCCGTTGCTCGGCGCGCCTCACGCGCGGCCTCCGCCTTCTCTCCCAACCCCGCCAACGCGAGCGCCAGTGTCACCTGAAGCGACACGTAGCGCGGATGCGCAGTGAGACTATCCTGAAGAACCGAGCGGGCTTTTGCATAGCTCTCGCGGGCCGCGGTCCGCTCTCCGAGCGCCTCCAGGACCTGGGCACGCATCAGCACGGTCGGCTCGTACACGAAGCCAACGAGATTGAGCACACTTCTCGATTGGTCCAGCAGCACGAGCGCGTCGGCGTAGCGGCGCTGAACCCACAATGCGGTGAAGCGCGCATAAGTAGCCTGACCGTTGGGGTCCCACTCCGTCGGCACGGTACGCATCAATTCCGCGAGAGTGTCCGCTCGTCCCGTCCAATACAGATACGCCTGTCCCTTGAGCAGCTTCAGTGGAGGTGAGCCGGGCCCCAGGGCCATGACGCGATCGAGGGCGCGCACTGCAGCTGCAGGGCGGCGTAGATCGGTACTTATCATGGCCGCCAGGAACAGGGCCCGCGTGTGGTCGGGTTCCGCCTGCAGGGCGACCTCACACTCCTTCGCTGCCTCCTCGACCCGTCCGTCCTGCCAGAGCGCACGGGAAAGAGTGATTCGGAGATCAGCACTGTGTGGAAAGGCTCGCGCCGCGAGTCCGAACTCACCGATCGCGCCACGCAGATCTCCATTGAGCTCCAGGTAGGAGCCCAGTGCCGCGTGCGCCTCGGGGAGCCCCGGTTGGAGGCGGAGCGCCGCCTGCGTTTCGGCGAGAACCTGCTCGCGGCGCGCCAACGTCGAGTCATGCCGGAATGCGCGCGCCTGGATCAGTGCCAGGTGCGCGTGCGCGAGGGCGAACGTTGGATCCAGGTCGCGCGCCTGCGAGTAGAGCGACTGTGCCCTGCGGAGGCTCTCCGTCGCCATCGGCTGCGTCGGGTCACGCGACTGCTCCGTAAGCTCGACTCCTCGCGCGCGCAGATAGATCTCGTATGCTCGTGCCGATATAGTGGCGGGTCGCCCAATGGAATCCCGTTCGGCGCCGGTGAGACGAAGGTCGAGTGTTGATGCGATGTCGCGCAGCATGTCGCGCTCGAGCTCTGCAAGCGCTGCCAAAGGCAGGTCGTAACTGCGCTCCCACAATCGCTTTCCCGACACGCCGTCGAGTAGCTCGGCACTCACGAGGACCCTTCCGTCCGCGTTAGCCAGACTGCCACGCAGCACCGCGCGAACCCGCTGCTCCGTCGCGATCTGCGTCACGGATTTCGACGTCGTCCGATAGATCGACGTCGTCGCGTAGCTGGGCGAAGCTGCACCGCCAAGCCTGGCCAGGTCGGTAGCGATAGCATCGCTCATACCCACTGCGAGTGGATACGAGTCGGCACTGTCACCCAGCGCCATGAATGGAAGGACCGCGATCGGGACTGGTGGTCCGTTGGTGATCCCCATCCCGCGCTGCCACACGGCGCCGCCGGCGACCGCGACGAGCACTGCGGACACGATCAGGGCTTGCCGCCAGGACAGGCGCGCTACCGCACGCACCTGGCGTCGGCGCGCGCTCCGGCCCCAGAACGGCAATCGATGCACCGGCGCCGCACCGTTCCGAAGGAACGCGATGTCGGCGAGCAGCACGCGCGCAGAAGGGTACCGATCATCGGAATCCTTCTGCAGCAATCCAAGGATCAGGTCGTCCAGCTGACGGGAGACACGGCGATTCATCTCCGAAGGGCGTGCCAGCTCGTTATGGAGGATACCGTGAACGACCGCGATCTCGTGCTCGGCGCGAAACGGGAGTGTACCGACGAGCATCTCGTACAGCATCACGCCGATCGACCAGAGATCGGTCCGCTCGTCCACGCCGACGCCACGGATCTGCTCGGGCGAGACATATCCGATCGTGCCGAGCGCCATACGGGATCGCGTGAGGCTGACGTCGCGGATCTTGGCGAGCCCGAAATCGAGCACCTTCACCGTGCCGTCCGGCAGGAGCATCACGTTGCCCGGCTTCAGGTCGCGGTGGACGATCCCCGCCGCGTGCGCCGACGCCAGCCCCGTGGCGATCTGCTGCACGATCGCGAGCGCGTCGTCGACCGGGAGCGTACCCTCACGAGCGATCCGATCCTTCAACGTTTCGCCCGGATAGAGCGGCATGACGAGAAACAGCCCGTGCTCACTCTCCGCGATCTCGTAGATGGTGCAGAGGTTCGGATGATCCAGAGCACCGGCGGAGCGCGCCTCGTTGATGAACCGCTCCTTCACCGACCCGTCGACCTGCTGATGAGGCAGCGGAAACTTGAGCGCGACGACGCGACCGAGCTGCAGATCCACCGCCGTGTAGACGACACCCATCCCACCTGCCGCCAGGAATGCCCTCACGGCGAAATGCGATACGGTCTTCCCGACGACGCCGAGCGGATCACGAGAGTTCGTATCGATCGTCGGCGGGCTCGTCGCCGAACCGACACTGTGCTCGCGCAGTCCGTCCTCGGAACCGGCGTCGGCAGCGAGCAGTTGCTCTGCCGCTTCGCGCAGCACTGGATCCTCCGCACCGACCTGCCCGAGACGCGACTTCCGCGCGGCGCTGTCCAACTCGACGAGCTCGTCGAAGAGTGGGCGAGCCCGTCGCCAGAGGTCGCGATCGAACTTCACGTGCTGCCCAGCTCCACGGCCAGCCACGCGCGGGCAGATCGCAGCTCGCGTTTGACGGTAGCGAGTGAAAGCCCCGTCGTACCCGAGATCTCCTCGAGGGTGAGGCCACCGAAGTACCGTTGCTCCACCATCCGTGCCTGCCGTTCGTCGAGCGCCGCGAGCCGGGTGAGTGCTTCGTCGAGCTCGATCACCCGGTCCTGATCCACCTCGGCGACCCACGACTCCTCGTGCAGCTCGCCGAGCGCCATACCGCCGCCACGCTTCGCCGCCGTGCGCTTGCGCGCCTGATCCACCAGCACGTTACGCATCACCTGCGAGGCGATGGCGACGAAATGCTCGCGGCTCTCGACCGAGCTCTCACTCGAGTCGATCAATCGCAGGTAGGCCTCGTGCACCAGCTCGAGGGTATTGAGCGATTGCTCGCGAGTCGCCTGCTTCAGCCGCCGATGAGCGAGGGTCCGAAGTTGCGCGTACACGACACGAACGAGCTGGTCGAGGGCGCCCTTCTGGCCCGCGGCTGATCGCTGCAGCACGTCGGAAGCGCTCTTGCGTTCCAATCGACTTACTCGCGAGATGGGATGGCCTGCGCGCAGCACATCGCCTTTGGCCGGCCAACAATACTCTCGCCCTATGCGAGGGGTCCAGAGGGCTGCCCCTCAGCCCTCGCCGTACCGCCGCGTCAGGCTCTCCACCAGATACGACGGATCCGGCGCCGCCCCCGTCGCCCGCTCGATCAGCTCGGGCACTGGCCACCGCATCCCGTGCCTGTGCACGCACTCGCGCAGCCACTCGCGCAGCGGCTCGAACTCCCCGCGCGCGAACGCGTCTTCCAGCGGCCCGATCGCGCGATCGGCCGCGGCGAAGAGCTGCGCCGAGTACACGTTGCCGAGGGTGTAGGTCGGGAAGTAGCCGATCAGCCCGTCGGCCCAATGGATGTCCTGCACACAACCCTCACGGTCGCTCGACGGACGCACGCCGAGGTATCGCTCGTACCGCTCGTTCCATGCGTCCGGCAGCTCG
>DASVNI010000568.1:0-25768 GCA_036383935.1 Gemmatimonadaceae bacterium
CCCGAGGCGGCTCCCGCGTACTCGGCAGTTGTCCGCGTCTCCGCGTGAAACCGGCCGCTGGCGCAGCGATGCCGACGTTACGGCTTCAGATACGCTCGCAACGGATCCGAGTCGCCTAGCGCCCGCAGGCCGCCCACCACCGCGCGCGCATTCACGGCAGCACCGCGCGCACTCGAGTGCAGGTTCGCATCGCCGAAGAGCGAGTCCACTCGCGCCGGCGGCATCGTGTCCATCATGCGCGACGCAATCTCGGTGAGATTCACGAACGGCACGTGCTCCTCGCGCGCGGTCTGCTCCGCCCAGTCGGCGAAGCTGTTCCGGTTGCGGACGATGCGGCCGTTCTCCCAGAACTTGCGCGGCGTGAGCGAGTTGATGATCGGCGTCGCGCCGCGCGCGCGTGTCTCGCGCACGAAGCGGCGCAGGTAGCCGCCGAAGCTGTACACCACCTCGCCCTTCTGCTTCGTGATCAGGTTGTCGATCACGACGGAGTCCGGGCCGATCCCCGGCAGCACGCCGCGCGCGCGGAGCGTGTCGTTCACCGGGCTCGCATCGTTGTGCCCGAACTCCATCATCACGAAGTCGCCCGGCTTCACGAGCGTGAGCACCCGGTCCCAGTAGCCCTGCGAGATGAACGTGCGCGCGCTCAGTCCACCGACCGCGCGGTTGACGACGTTGATGCGCGTCGTGTCGAACAGCGGCGCGGCGAAGTCGCCCCAACCCCACTGTCCGCCTGCGCCGTCGCCGCGGCCGTTGCGCACGGTGGAGTTGCCGACGAGGTAGAGCGTCGGCCGAGTCCGATCCGCCGGCCACGACAGCCCGAGCCCGACGAGCGGATCGGGGCGCACCGAGTCGCCCTTCGCCGACAGCCATGCGTGGGGCACTGCGGCAGGCCGCAGGGCTTTCAATCCGGCGACGACGGTGCGCGCGTGCAGGTCGGCGCCCTCGATGTTGAAGTGCACGTAGTCCTGCACGTACATCGCCTTCGTGCGCTCGGGGCCCATGCGCTGGAGCTGGTCGGCGACGAGGTTGGTGAGATCGACGAACTTCACCCCCGCCTCGCGCGCGAGCTGCGACGACCAGAGCCCGTATTTCCCCGACCCGCGCTCGATCTGGCCGTCCTTCCAGAGATTGCGCACCGACAGCGAGAGCACGATCGGCGTCGCGCCTTTCGCCTTCGTGTCGGCGATCATCTTCCGCATGTACCAGCCGAAGCTGTGCACGACCTCGTGCCGCTTCGTGATCAGGTTGTCGATCGCGACGGAGTCGTCGCCCAGGCCGGGGAGCGAGCCGCGCGCACGCAGCGTGTCGTTGATCGCGCCGCCGTCGTTGTGGCCGAACTCGATCAGCACGACGTCGCCCGGCTTCAGGTCGGCGACGAGCCGGTCCCAGAGCCCCTCGGTGATGAACGTGCGACTGCTTCGTCCACCGCGCGCGCGGTTGACGACGTTCACCTTGCTCGTGTCGAAGTACGCCGCGAAGGGGACGCCCCACCCCTGCTGCCGATCGCCCGCGCCGCGCGCCGCGGTGGAGTTGCCCGCGATGAACAGCGACGGGCGCGACGGGTTCAGCGCTGCGGCAGCGGAGCTTGGCGCCGCTGCTTCAATAGCCGGCCGCGTGCAGCCCAGCGCGGTGACGAAGCCTGCGAGGGCGACGCCGACCGCGCCGCGAGCAGCGCGCTTCACTTCTCCTTCGCGTTCTCCTGGAGGCCGGGCTCGCTCGCGAGCACGGCGCGCGCGATCTCGACCATCGGGACCGACCGATCCTGGCTCGTCCGCTGGAGGATGCGATACGCCTCCTGCTCCGACGATCCGGTGCGCCGCATCAGGATCCCCTTCGCGCGCTCGATCGTCTTGCGGTTCTCCAACGCACCGCGCGCTGCGGCAGCGTCCTTCTTCGCGTTGGTGAACTCGCGCGCGCGGCTCACGGCGAGCCGGAGCGTGGAGTCGAGCACGCGCGGCGGGGTCGGCTTGGGCAGGAAAGCGATGGCCGCCGTGGCCGTCACCTCGCGCTCCGTCAGGCTCAGCGTCTGATCGCCGCTGAACAGCACGACGGCGACGCCCGGCACCTGCGCCGCGATCTGCTCCGCCGCCTCGATCCCCGACCCGTCCGGCATGTGCACGTCGAGCAGCACGACGTCCGGCACGACGTCCTTGGCGGCCTCGATCGCGTCGCGCCCGCCCGTCACCTCCGCGACGACCACGTGGCCCATGGAATTGAGAAGCTCCACGAGCAGGTGGCGCGCGTTGTTGTCGTCTTCGGCGATGAGGATGCGGATGGAGCCAGTGTCGGGCATTGCGGGAGATGCGACGAGGAGAGGGTTCGACAGCAAGGGAATTTGGGCCGGTTCACCCATCTCCCGCAATCTGCGCGAGCAAATCCGTGGCACCGACTGGTTTGCGCAGGGTGAAGTCACAGGCGGGATCCTGCTCGTTGCGCGGCTCCCACCCCGTCACCACGCCGATGCGCAGCGCCGGACGTTTCTCGCGAGCGTACGTGACGAGGTCCCAGCCGCTCCCATCCGGCAAGCCGATGTCCGTGACGAGGACGTCTATACGTGACTGCAGATCCGCGAGCCGGACGCGCGCCTCCTCCAGTGACCGAACCGCTTCCACGGTATGTCCGTCACTCTCGAGCAGCGACTGCATGAACTCGCGGCTGTCCTGGTGATCCTCGACGAGCAGAACGTGACGTGCGGCACGTACCACGCGCACCGGCTCGGGAACACTTGGCGCAGACCGCGCTGGAGGAAACACAAGGCGCACGGTCGTTCCCTTGTCCGGCACCGACTCGATCTCGGCGCGGCCGCGATGCCGTCGTGCGATACCGTACACTTCGGCCAGCCCCAGCCCGGTGCCGTTCACTCCCTTCGTCGTGAAGAAGGGCTCGAAGGCGCGCTCGCGCACTTCGGCCGACATTCCGATGCCGGTGTCCGTCACCGACACGCTCGCCTCGGTCGCCGTGAACACCGTCTCGATGCGCAGCGTGCCGCCGCCGGCCATCGCGTCGAGCGCGTTCTGCACGAGGTTGAGCAGCGCCTCGCGCAGCTCGCCGGCGATGCCGCGTACGGTCGTCTCCTCGGTGAGGTACTGCTCGAGCCGGATCACGCCCCCCTTCGCGCGCTCCTGCCAGAGCGGGCGCGTCATGGCGACGACCTCCTCCACCATGACGGTGAGATCGACGACGTCCTCGCGGGCGCCGAGCAGCGGCTCCTGCCGGATGAACCGTCCGACGCGTGCCGCCGTCGCCGCGCCCGTCTCTGCCGCGCGCGCGATGCGCACCGCGTAGTCGCGGACCGCGGCGGGATTCCCGGCGTTCATCTCCAGCAGGTACGCCGCGGCCATGATCGGGTTGAGGGCGTTGTTCACATCGTGCATCACGCCAGCGGCAAGTTGGCCGATTGCGGCAAGACGTCGGTCGCGCGCCGCCGCTTCCTGGAGCGCGAGCAGCTCGCGCGTGCGCTCCTGCACCATGCGCTCGAGTCGCTCCGCTTCCGTCTGCACGCGCTGCTGCAGCCTTGTGCGCTCCGTCACATCGCGCTCGACGGTGACCGCGCCGCGCACGCGCTTGTGCGGATCGTAGAGCGGGTTCGCGTTGACCTCGATCACCGCGGGCTCGCCCCCCGTGCCGCGCCGCACCTCCAGCGTCTCGCCGCGCACGCGTTCGCCGCGCAGCGCACGCGCAGTGGGGTGCTCGTGCACGAACAGTGTCGTGCCAGCGAGGGTACGCGGCCGGTCGAGCTGCCAGAGCTCGCGCAACGTCTGCGGGTTGGCCGACACGTGCTCCTGCTGCGCCTGCGAGTTCGAGCGCACGGTGCCGCCCTCGGCGTCGACGACGCGCACGGAGTCGGGAAGCACGTCGAAGATCGACTCGAGCTGCGCGACGCTGCGCGCGAGGTCCTCACGGAGTCCTTCACGCTCCGTGATGTCGCTGCCGGCGAAGAGGAGGCCGCGGCCGCCACGCGCATCGAGCAGTGGCGAGAAGGTCGCCTCGACCAGTCGCCGCCCGCCGCGATACTGAAAAGGGACGCGCACGGCGACGACCGGCACACCGCCCGCCGCGATGTCCACCTGCTCGGTCAGGTCGGCCAGCGCGTTGGGAAACGCGTCATAGACCGATCGGCCGACCGCCTGGCTGACGTCCACCCCGGTGAGATCGCGATAGCGCGCGTTCGTCGCGGCCAGCACGAGCGACCCGTCGAACACGGCCACCGCGAGCGGCACCGCTTCGAGCAGGGCATCGAGCCGAGCGTATTCCTGCTCGGCGTTCGGTAGAAGTTCGGGGTGCGGCATGGAGCCGGGGTCCTGCGGGCGGGAACGAGCCGGCGTCGGCTGAGGGAAAGCTTGCGCTGGGGTACAGGATGGTCAATACGGAGGTGAGTTGGCTAGTTGGATCGTGGGCTAGTTGGTCGGTTCATGAGTGTGTTGAACGGCCCGAGCCACAACCGGCGTGGAGCCCCCTCGAAAAATCTCCATGCTGGTTGTGGCCATTGCCGTTCAACTCACCAATCAACCGACCAACGAACTCGCTATCCAACTCACCAACTCACCAGTTTCCCGGCACCGGCTCCTTCGCCGAGACGCCCCCCGATCCCCCACCAGTGATCAACCGCGTGCCACGCTCGTAGGTGAAGTAGCTGTACGCCCACTCGATCAGCACGCTCGCGCGATTGCGGAAGCCGGCGAGATACATGATGTGGACGAAGAGCCAGAACCACCACGCGAGGATTCCCGTGACCTGCAGCCGGCCGAAGTCCGCGATCGCGCGGTAGCGGCCGATCGTCGCGAGGTCGCCCTTGTTGCGGTAGACGAAGGGAACGCGCTCGCGATGCTCGAGATCGCGCCGGATGCTCTTCGCCGCCGCGGCGCCCATCTGCATCGCCGCAGGGGCGACGCCTGGCACCGGTTTCCCCTCCGACACTACGGCAGCGAGGTCGCCGATGACGAACACCTCGCGATGGCCCGCGATGGTGAGATCCGGCTCGACTTCCACGCGACCGGCACGATCCTGCTTCGCGTGCAGGTCGCGACCGAGCGGGCTCGCGGCATTCCCCGCCGCCCAGAGGATCGTGTGCGCGTGGATCTGCTCGCCCGCCACGGTGACGTGGTGCGGTCCGATATCGGAGACGAGTGCGCTGGTGCGCACGTCGACGCCGAGGTTCATCAGGTCGCGTCGCGCGTGCTCGCTCAGGTTGTCGGGGTACGCGGGGAGGATCTTCGGCCCACCCTCGAGCAGGTACACGCGGCTCTCCGACGGATGGATCCGGCGGAAGTCGTGCACGAGCGCATGCCGCGCGATCGTCGGCAACATGCCGGCGAGCTCCACTCCCGTCGGCCCACCGCCGACGATGACGAAGGTGAGCCACGCCGCGCGCTCTTCCGCGTCATCGGTCGCTTCGGCGCGCTCGAACGCGGTGAGGATCCGGCGGCGCAGCTCGATCGCGTCGTCCACGCTCTTGAGACCGGGCGCGAGCGGCTCCCATTCGGGATGATTGAAGTACGCGTGGCGCGCGCCGGCGGCGAGAATGAGATAGTCGTACGGATGCTCGCGTCCCGCGCTCGTCGCCACCACGCGGCGCTCGACGTCGACGTGCGTCACCGTCTCCATCAACACGCTGGCGTTGGCCTGCTTGCGCAGCAGCCAGCGGATCGGCGCGGTGATGTCCGTCGGCGCGAGCGTCGCCGTCGCCACCTGATACAGCAGCGGCTGGAAGAGGTGGTGGTTCGTGCGGTCGAGCACCAGGACGTCGACGGCCGTACGTTTCAGCGCGCGTGCCGCGTACAGTCCGCCGAAGCCGCCGCCCACGATCACGACGCGCGGACGACGCCGCTCGGCGACCCACACGGGAATCGCCGTCATGGCCGTGCCGGGCAGCTACGCAACTGCGTTGCCAGCCCGAGCTCGAGTGACTGTATCGCATCGACGGCGAGCCTCGCCATCGTGCGCGCGCCCAGTGGGTTGAAGTGCGTGTCGTCGTGCACGCCGTTCGGGTAGTTCGGGTTCGCGCCGGCATCGAGGTGCAGCCAGAGCGCGCGAGACGAATCGGGCCCGATCTGCTGAACGAGCGCCGCGCTCGCACGTTCCATATCCACGAGCGGGACGCCGCGTTCCCGTGCCGCGGCCCGTGCCGCGTCGGGATACGCGCCGTGCGTGGGTACGAGCTGCGTGCCGTCGAACTTCCGGCGCACCACCGGTGTGAACAGCACCGGCTGCCCCTTCTTCGCGCGCACCTCGTCGACGAACTGCACGAGGTTGCCGCGGTAGTCGTCCGGCGACGAGTAGTTGTTCGTGCCGACCTTCTCGTCGTTGTGGCCGAACTGGATGAAGACGTAGTCGCCCGGCTGCAGGCTGTCGATGATCGCCTTCCACCGTCCTTCGGCGACGAACGAGCGTGTGCTGCGCCCGTTCATCGCGCGATTGGCGATCCGGACCTCGCTCGAGTCGAAGCAGGGTTGCAGCGCTTCGCCCCACCCGGTCTCGGGGCGTTTGTCGGGCTGCTTCTGGGCCATGGTCGAGTCACCGGCGAGCCACACGGTGATCGGTGGCGCGCGGAACGCGAGCGCGGCGACGAGCGGCGTCGCGGCGACGAGGGTGCCGAGGAGACGCATGCGCTTGGGCATGCGGAGAAAGCTACATCGGTGGAGAGCCCGGGCGCGCACGTCACGGCAACGCACCTGACGCGTCTGGAAGCGTGGCTGCGCCAGAGCGGTGTAAGCCTGGACCGCCGGCCGGCATCAGGAAGGCATGCCCCCACTCGGTGCGCGAGACACTACCGCCGAAGCACCCGACATCGACGATTCGCCGGCGGCGGCGCGCCGGCGGCAGCTCGACGCCCTGGCGCTCGGCGACGACGACGCGCTCGCGCAGCTCGTCGCGGAGTTCGGCGATCTCGTCTACGGAACCATCTATCGGCTGACCGCCAACGCGGCCGACGCCGAAGACGCGGCGCAGGAGGTCTTCATCAGGCTTCCGCGGGTCGTGTCCGGATTCGCGGGTACGGTCGAACAGTTTCCGGGCTGGCTTCGTCGCATCGCCGTGCGTGCCGCGCTGATGCGCCTGCGCAGCGGCAGGCGTCGCAACGAGGTGAGCGCCGAGTCGATCGTCGCGCTGATCTCCCGGCCGGACGATGTGCTCACGCGCCTCACCATCGAGAGCGCGCTCGCACTGCTGAGCGTCGAGCACCGCACGGTGTTCCTGCTCAAGGAAGTCGAGGGCTACGACCACGCCGAGATCGCCGAGCTGCTCGGCATCTCCGTCGCCAACTCCGAGGTGCGGCTGCATCGCGCCAGGCGGCAGCTCCGCGAGCTGCTGCGAGACTCGAGATGAGGAGCCTTCCGATGACCTTCCCCCTCCATCCGACCTTCGACGCCCTCTCCGCATTCGCCGACGCCGCGAGCGACGATGTCTCGCAGGCGCGCGTGCAGCGTCACGTGCGCGAGTGCGACGCGTGCCGAGCGACCGTGGCGGAGATCCGCGCGATGGGAGACGCCGTGCGCGCGATGCCCCTGCGCGAGGCGCCCTCCGACCTGTGGGCGCGCGTGGCTGCACGACGAGCCGATGACACGGAGGTCGCGACGCTCGCACCGACGATCGGCGACTCGCGCGCCTCGGGCGCACCCGCCGATCTGCCGTCAACGCCCGGCACTCCCGCCGCAGGCCCCGATGCCGCGAGAGGTCTCGCCACGCCGCGCGGCAAGTCCATCGTCTTCGGTGCGACGTTGGTGGTGCTGGCGCTCGCCACCTCGATGATGCTGCTCTCCCGCACGCCGCTCGAGGCCACGGGACTCAGTCGTCTCGCCGTCTCCCCGGCGCGGCCGGCCGCGGGTGGAACGCTCATCGTGCGGTACTCACCGGCGCCGTACTTCCGACGGGAGCCGCGGCTCGTGCTCATCGGACGCGTCGCTCGGCGCGGAGAGCGCCGAGAGGCCGCTCGCTATCCGGCCTTCGACGCCGATTCCCTCGCCACGCTGCTCCCCCAGCGCGATGGGGCGTTCGTCGCGCGACTCACGCTTCCGGCCGACTTCCGCTGGGCGCAGCTCGCGGTCGTCGACAGCACGGGCGACCGGATGGATCGCGACGGCAGCGCGCTGTGGACCGTCGTCGGCGGCAACGCCGATCGTTCGCCGTCGCTCGAGGCGCTGATGTCCGCCGAAGAGGATCGCTCGCCGTGGATCGGCACCTTCGACAACCATCTCGTCGCCGGTCCGCGGTGGTCGATCGCCGATACCATCCAGCGCTACTTCCCGGGGCACCCGGCGGGGTGGGCGTACTACACGCGGTACGGCGTGCGGCGAGGACTCTTCGACTTCCTCCGCTTCTTCGAGACGGCGGAGCGCAAGTACGCCTCACTCGATGGATCGCTGTGGCCCGAGCGAACGCTCGACGCTGACCGCGAGCACGCGATGCTGGTCTTCGCACATCGTATCGAAGAACCCCTGGATGCCGCGAAGTGGGCGAACCGCATCGCGCGCGAACATCCCGACGACCGGCGTGCGTTCGACGATCTGTTCGGCGCGATCCGGCACATGCAGCTCAATTCGACCGCGGGGCTCGCCGACTCGATGCATGCGTGGCTCCCGCTTCTGATCGACATCTCCCGGCGAAACGCGTCGTCGCTCCCTGTGGGCGGATCGACGGACAATTTCGCCGGGAGGTCTCGCGCCGAGGTAATCGCTTCGCTCGCCCAGGAGTTCGGCGACAGCACGATGAAGGCTGCCTGGCCGATCGCTCGGCCCGCGCACGACTTCATCGTCCCCGGAACCCTTCCTCGCTCGATGTCGCTCGACGAGGAACGGCAGGCCCGCGCACAGATCGCAGACCCGTGCGGGCGGCCTGCCGGACGCTTTTCCCTCTCGCCCGGCACTACCTGGGTCGTGCAGTTCTGCGAGCTCGTGAAGTCGAACCTTCTGGCGTCGCTCTCGCGCCTCGAGGCCGAGCGCGGTCATGCGTCCCTCGCGCTGACGTTGGCGGATTCCGCGCTGCGCACCACGAGACCGCAGTGGGCCTGTGTAACGTCTGACGCCCATCGGGCCAGAGCGCGCGCGCTCCTGATGCTCGGAGATTCGTCACGCGCCGTGCTGGACCTCGCCGTTGCGACCGGTCAGTCGCTCGCGCCGCCACGCGAAGCGGACAGTCTGCTCGCGACACTCGGTACAGCGTCCGTCCGTGCTCGCTTTGCGGCGGTGGCCGACTCGGCCCGGCATGCCGTGCAACAGTGCGCGCAGGACCGTCGGCAACGAAACGCCGCACACGCCGACAGCGCGAGGCTTGGTGTGCGGTAATCTCGTGCCGCGACTGCCGGCCGCGTGACGCGAGAGGTGCAAAGAGGGTCGGCATATACCCATGACACGCGAGCAGAGCTCCGAGACCGCCGGGACGTTGGCGCTAGTGCGCGCCTGCGTTCGCGCGTGGACGAATCACGATTTCGACGCGGCCGCCGACCGACGCGCCGATGATCTCCGGGTCGAGGTTGCCATCGATGCCGCTCCCACGCAGGCGTCGTTCGCCGAGACGCTGGATGCGTTCGGCAGGATGGTCGATGGTGTCATCGTGCTGGACACGTCGGCAGGAGCTCACCGGACCGCCTGAGGCGGTCAACGCGCTACGATCTCAGCGCGCGGTTGGCCGCGTCACTGTTGCGCGCTCGGCACTCCTTCGCCGGCGATGAACCGCCCCTCGAGCCACCGCGCACCCACCGTGATGATGAGCACGAGCACGATGAGCAGCACGCTGTACGCTGCCGCCGTGCCGAACGCCGTGTTCCGGATCTGCGACAGGATCTCCACGGAGATCGGCCGGTTGGCGTGCGTGTAGAGCACGACACTCGCGACGAACTCCCCCACCGCCGCGACGCCGGCGAGCATCGTACCGGCGACGAGACCGGGCCGCGCTGCGGGCAGCACGATCCGTCGCAGCGCGAGCCAGCGTGACGCGCCCAGCCCACGCGCCGCGTCCTCGAGCGTCGGATCCATCTGCCGCAGCGATCCCTCCACCGCGCTCGTCACGAGCGGGATGTTCCGGATGAAGTAGGCGAGCGGCAGGATCCAGAACGTGCCGACGAGCAGCACGCGCAACTGCGAGAAGTCGTTGCGATCGAACGTCGCTGCGAGGCCGAGCGCGATCGCCGTGGCCGGAATTGCCCACGGGAGCTGGGCGAGGAGCGCGATGGCGCGCTTGCCCGGCGCGCGCGTCAGCACGACGACGTACGCGATCGCGAAGCAGACGAGCGCGTTGGCGGCGGTTGCTATGGCCGACATGCTCACGCTGTTCGTGATCGGACGCCACAGCGAGCTCTCGCTCGCGAGTCGCCGATAGTTGTCGAGCGTGTACTCCGGCGGCAGCACCTGTGTCGTCCACGCGCCGTCGCGCGCGAAGCTCACGAGGATGACCATCGCGTGCGGCAGCACGAGCAGGACGACGAGCGCGATGGCGAGCGGCGGCAGCAGCAGGCGTGTCACCGGCGACCGGAGCGCACTGCGCGTCGCGCGTCCCTTCCCCGCGACGCTGTACCGCCGCGAGCCCTGCAGCCGGCGCAGCACGAGCAGCGCCACCACCGCCGTCACCGCGAGCACGGTGGTCTCCACGTACGCCAGGCCGAGCGCGCCGTTGAGCTTGGAGACGAGGATCTGCGTCGCCAGCACGCGTGCCCCGCCGCCGAAGATGTATGGCGCCGAGAAGGAGCCGAGTGCGCTCATGAAGACGAGCACCATCGCCCCGACGAGCGAGGGGATGAGCAGCGGGAGCGTGACGCGCCTGAGCGCCAGCGCGCGCGACGCGCCCAGCCCCGCCGCGGCTTCGTCCAGTGTCGTGTCGTAGCGCTCGAGCCCCGCGCTCACGAACAGGAAGACATAGACGTACATCGTGTACGCGTGGACGAAGATTACGGCTGGGATCCCGGTAAAAGTCCACGGCGCCTGACGCAGTCCGAGGACGTGCTGCACGGTGCGCGTCACGACACCGCTCTCGCCGTAGAGAAACAGGAAGGCGAGCACGCCGACGAGTGGCGGCAGCGCGGCGGGGAGCGTCGCCACGCCGCTGAGCACGCGGCGCCCACGGAACTCGGTGCGTGTGAGCAGGAAGGCGAGCGGCACGCCGACGAGCAGCGCGCCGATCACCGAGCCGATCGACACCACCACCGTCCCATACAACGCGTCGCGGTCGGCCGGACTCGCGATGAAGTCGCGCCAGTCGCCGAGCCCGCGCTCGAAGCTGCCGACGATGATCGCCGCGTTGGGATAGACGACGCTCCACAGCAGCAGCGCGAGCAGCAGGAACGCCGTCCACGCCACGGCCCATCCGCCCGGAGGGCGACGGAGCCGCGCGGAGCGCATCATCGCGAGGTCCTCACGACCGAGCGTTTCATACGGTCGTCCTCACGCCGGCACCACGGCGAGCGGCTGACCGGACAACCGGACGCGGACCATCCCGCCCTCCGCCGCGCCGAAGCCGTTCCCCATCACCTCGACCGTCGCGCCACTCTCCAGCCGCACCTGATAGACCGTGTGCCCGCCGGCGAACCGGCGCCCCGCGACGCGTCCCTCCCACGCCGGCTGCTCGTCGTCATCCACGAGCGCGAGCGACTCCGGGCGCAGCACGGCGACGAGCTCGCGTGCGTTCCCCGCGCTTGCCGGCTCTCCCTCCACGCGAGCCGGCGCGGCGAGCGAGACGCTGCCCACCGTCACCCACACGCCATCGCTCATCCGCTCGGCGGGGAGCAGCGAGGCCCGCCCGACGAACTCCGCCACCTCGCGCGTCGTCGGTGAGTGGTACAGCTCCTCCGGCGTCCCCACCTGGAGCAGTCGGCCGTGCGACAGCATCGCGATCCGGTCGGCCACGGCGAATGCGTCTTCCTGATCGTGCGTCACGAACAGCGCCGTCACCCCCGAGCGACGCAGCGTGGCGCGCAGCTCGTCACGCATCGTCTGACGCAGCGTGGGATCGAGGTTCGACAGCGGCTCGTCGAGCAGGAGGACGCGCGGTGAGATCACGAGTGCCCGGGCCAGGGCTACCCTCTGCTGTTCTCCACCAGAAAGTGCCTGCACCTGCCGTGAGGCTTTCTCCGCGAGCCCCACGCCGGCGAGCGCCTCACGCGCCCGCTCCAGCCGCTCGCGCTTCCCCACGCCGCGCGCCTCGAGCCCGAACGCGACGTTCGACTCGACGTTCATGTGCGGGAACAAGGCGTAGTGCTGGAACACCATGCCGAAGCCGCGCCGCTGCGGGGACTCGTGCGTGATGTCGCGCGTCGCGCCCGACTCGTCGGTGAGCATCACGCGCCCCGAGTCGGGCGTCTCGTACCCGGCGGCGATGCGCAGCGTGGTCGTCTTGCCGGAGCCGGACGCCCCGACCAGCGCGACGAGCTCCCCTGCCGCTACCGAGAGTGAAACGGCATCCACCGAAGGATCGGCATTGCCCGCGTAACGGCGCGTCACCCGCTCGAGCACCAGCGCGCTCGCTCGGCGCTGGGCGGCGTCGCGCGCTGGGGGAGAGCCGACGCTCACTTGCCGCGCTGGCTGTTGCGGATGTTGCTGTCCCAGAACTTCATCCACGTGTCGAGGCTGTCGGCGAGCAGCCTCGCATCCACCGGCATCACCTTGAGCTCCGTTTTTGCCCGACGAATCACCTCGGGCATCGAGTCGACGGGCAGATCGGTCCGCGCGGGAATGCGCAGGAACTTCACCGCGGCATCCCTGAATGCCTGGGGAGTCGTGACATATTCGTAGAACTCCTTGGCCAACGCCGGCTGCTTGCCGCCATGCACGAGCGCGATCGCGTCGACGAGCAGCGGCGTGCCACTGCTCGGGAAGACGAAACCGATCGGCGTCTTCGTCCGCGCCTCGAGCGTCGCGATGTCGGGCATGTTGTAGAGCGTGATCACGCCCTCCTCGCGCCCGAGCTTCTGATACAGCAGCGCGGGATTCAGCACGTACTCCTTCGTGTTCGCGTCGAGCTTCCGCAGCCAGTCCCACCCTGCCGCGGTGGACCCGGTCTGCGCGATCGACCGCGCGAGCATCGCCCCGAAGATGGCGCGCATCGTTCCCGATTCGACGGGATTCCGGATGAGCACCTTCCCCTTCCACTTCGGATCCACGACGTCCGCCCAGTCCTTCGGCGCCTGCGCCGCGCTGACGGCGTGCGTGTTGTACGCGATCACCTCGGGCGTCAGGTACGTCCCGAACCAGCGCCCCTCCGGATCGCGCGCCTCGGGCGCCACCTTGTCGGCCCATGTCGGCGTGTACGAGTCGAGCAGCCCTTCACCGGCCGCCCGCGCGAAGATCTCCGAGGGAGCCCCAAACCATAAATCCGCCTGTGGGTTGGCCTTTTCGGCGCGCAGCCGGTCGAGCACCTCCTGCGAGCCCATGTCCACCCACTGTACGTCGACGTTCGGGTGCGACGCCTCGAATCCCTTCTCGTAGTACTCGAGCAGATCCTTCCCGTGCGGCGAGTACACCGTGAGCACGGTGCGCTTGTCGCCACCGCTGCACGCCGCGAGCAACGCAAGCGCCATCCCTGCGAGCGCCATCGGTGCGAGCGAGACCCACCGCAAGGCTCGTATCATCGGCGGGACCACGCCAGCCGTGCGCCGAGCAGCATGAGCGCGCCTCCGGTCACGCGCTCCAGCCACGCCTTCACGACGGGGCGTGTCAGCGCGCCGCGCAGACGGTCGACGAACCGCGCATAGATGGAAAGCCAGGCGAAGCCGAGCGCGTTGTGGATCATGGCGAGCAGGAGCGACGTGCGCAGGATGGGCGCGTCCGCCGGAATGAACTGGGGAAGAAAGGTCAGATAGAACAGCGCGACCTTGGGATTGAGAATGTTCGTCAGGAAGCCCTGCGTGAAGGGGTGGCCGCCGCTCGCCAAGGGGTCAGACCCCGACGGGGTCTGACCCCGGGACTCGATCATCCCGCACGCAGTCGAGGGATCTGCACCTCTGCCGGCGCCACGGATCCCCTGCACCCCGATCCACACCAGATACGCCGCCCCGACGTACTTCACGACCTCATAGGCCCGCGCCGACGTCGCGAGGATCGCCGACAGGCCGAGCGCCGACGCGGTCGCGTGGATCAGACAGCCGGTGCAGATGCCGAGGATCGTCCACCGCGCGCCGCGCAGCCCGAGCGTGAGCGCATTGCGCGTCACGAGCGCCGTATCGGCGCCCGGGATCAGCGTGAGCAGCAGCGCGACGGGAATGAACGCGAGCAGCGACGCAGTCATGGTTGTGGCAGCGCGCTCGCCGTCGTTTCCCCGGTGGCAGCGAGCAGGTTGAGGAAGATCCGCGCCCCACCCGGCACCCCCGCCGGAAGCTGGCGGAAGAGCGCGAGCGTGTTGTAGACGTACGCGCCCTTGCCGATGTGCGCCACCAGCACGGCGTTCTGGTTCGGCGGCTCGCCGGGGTCGTGCATCTCGAACAGCCGCTGGTAGTGCGTGTCCGCCGTCGTCGGCATGTACGTCGCCCGCTCCTGCACCCAGCCGTCAAAATCCTTCTGCGTGATGCGGTTCGGGAAGGTCAGCGCCCTGGCGTGCGGATCGAGGAAGGTCACCGGCGCCTTCTCGTCGGTCACCCGCTCGGCGACGCGCCCCAACGTGATCGGATACGGCAGGATGCCCGGCGTCTGCATCTCCTGCTGGCCGTACTGCACCACCACGGTGCCGCCGTTGCGTGCGTAGTCGACGAGCCGCCCCGCGCTCGCGACGAGCTGCGGCGTGGCCGCGAAGGCACGCGGCCCGACGACCACCGCGCCGTAGCGCGACAGATCCGCCGTCGCGAGCAGCTCGGGAGCGAGCATCGTCACCTTGATGCCAAGCTGGTGGAGCATCGCCGCGACGTTGTCGCTCACGCCCTTGATGTACGCGATCTGCGGGTTGCGCGGCAGCTGTGCGTCCACCGCCTCGACCTGTACGGTCGCCATCTGATAGTACCGCAATGGGCGGATGTGCGCGTACGTGATCGGCTTCCAGCCGGCCATGAACGTCTCGCCATTGCTCTTCCCCGCGGCCCCCAGGAAGTGGCGTCCGGCGGGAAGCAGACCCTTCACCTTGAACACGACCGTCGCACTCCCGAACGGTGGGAGCGCCACATGGCGCACCGTGGAATCGGCCGTCAGCCCCTTCGGCAGGGAGAAGTCGATCGTCACACTGCGCGATGCGCTCGCCGCCGAGGTCACGTGCAACGCGTACTCGCGGTCGAGCGCCGTGCCGACGCGCGCGTACTCCACCTCGTCGTCGAACGTCAGGCTGATCGCCGGCACCGACGCGACGGGCTTGCGCAGCTCGCCGCGCGCCGGATCGGCGAAGCGATACACGACCGGTCCGTCGTCATACAGGAACGAGACTCCCGCGATGCGCAGCGCGGTGCGCACGTGCGTATCGGCGACGCGATCCTCGCCGATCACTGCATTGTGCGCCGTCAGCCCGCTCGTCGGCAGGTTGAACATGTCGGTGCCCTTCTGGAATCCGTTCTCCAGCCACCAGGGCACGCTCGCCCACTCCGACACGAGCGGCAGGGTGACGCGTCCCGCGCTGTCGGGCAGGATCGTCGTCGGCGTGCCCACCGGCGACGGACCGTACACGTTCTGCATCCACACCGACGCGCCCTCGAGCACGACGTCGCTCTTCCCCAGGTTGTACACCGTCACGGTGACGGGAAGCGTGTCGTGCACCGCGAGCAGCTCGCGGGGCGCGGTCGCCTCCACCTGCACCCCCGCCGCGGAGAGCAGCGCACGCTGCGCCCGGCGCTCCACCGTCTCCAGCGACAGGGCCAGATCACCCTGCGCGCCGAAGCAGCCCGACGCGACGCCGTCTCGCGGGCAGGTCAGCCCCGCGCGCGCGCGCGCGAGCAGTCCGACGACACGCGCCAGCGGCGCGACCATCGGTGCCGGCGCGGCGAGGTTCTCCACGCGCCGCACGTCGGCGATTGCCCCCTCGAGGGAATCCACCGCCGCGCGCGCCGGCGCGGGGAGCTGCACGTTCGCGAAGCGTCCCCATCCCGTGCCGAGCGTCTCGAACATCGACTTCTCCGGCGCGATCGGCGGGGAGACGTGCGACGCCTCGAGCTTCACGTAGTCCAGCCACGTGCCGCGCCGCTGCAGTCCGCCGAACCCCTGCGACAGATGCTGCGACCGGCTCTCCGACGCGATCTCGGCGTACGTCATTCCGCGGAAGGGACTGAGCTCGCCGACATTGAACGAGAGCGTCGCCTCCGACGGGTTGAACCGCTGCGCACGGTAGAACTTCGCCGGCGACCACGCGCCCAATCCGCCCGTCGCGGTGCGCGGGAAGCGCACGGTGTCCGCCGCCGCGTCGAACGCTTCGCGCGCCAACATCCCGGACACCTGATGGTGGCCGTGACCGTCTCTCGGCGTGCCGCTGAACACCGCCACGATGATCTGCGGCCGGAAGGCGCGCACCACCTGCACGACGTCGCGCAGGATCGAGTCCTTCACCCAGTGCGTGTACGTCTCGTCGGCCGTCTTCGAGAAGCCGAAGTCGTACGCGCGCGTGAAGAATTGCCGGCCTCCGTCCAGACGCCGCGCCGCGAGCAGCTCCTCGGTCCGGATCATCCCGAGGAGCGGTCCGAGCTCGTTGCCGATCAGATTCTGCCCGCCGTCGCCACGCGTCAGCGAGAGATACGCCGTCTCGACGTTCTTCCCCCGTGCCAGCCAGGTGAGGAGCTGAGTGTCCTCGTCGTCCGGGTGGGCGCCGATCATCAGCACGCGACCCGTCACGTCCAACCCCGCCACCGCTTCACCCAACGCGACTGCGCCGCGCTCCTGGGCTGAGAGGAGACGCGGCGCGGCGAGTACGAGGATGGTCGCGGCCAGAAGCCGCATCGCTCTCGTCATACCTTCGAAGTTTTGCGTTTGGCGGTCGTTGGCGCCGGGTTGAGCACCTCGGTCACGATCCGCTTCTGCTCTTCCTCGTGCGCTTTGGAGTAACCCTCCGCGGGGCTCGCGCGTTCCGGGCGGCCGATGTAGCGGATCGTCAGCATGTTCCCCGTCGCCACGCGCAGCTGCGGCGAGACGTAGCTCCAGGCGCCCATGTTCTTCGGCTCCTCCTGCGCCCACACCACGTCCTCGAGATTCGGATAGCGGTCCACGATCTCCGCGACCGCGTCGCCCGGCCAGGGATACAGCTCGTCCACTCGCACGAGCGCGACGTCCGTCTCCGGCTGTCGCGCCGCGAGCAGATCGTAATACATCTTCGCCGTGCACAGCACCAGCCGGCGTACGTCGTCGCGCCGATTCTCCATCGCCACGTCGTCGATCACCGGACGGAACCCGCCCTCCGACAGATCTTCGATGCGCGACATCGCCGCCGGCAGACGCAGGAGGCTCTTGGGCTGCATCAGGATGAGCGGCGTCTTGTCGATCCGCAGCGCCTGGCGGCGCAGCATGTGGAAGTACTGGCCCGGCGTCGACGGATACGCCACGACCATGTTCCGCTCGGCGCAGAGCTGGAGGAACCGCTCGAGCCGCGCGCTGGAGTGCTCGGGACCACCACCCTCGTAGCCGTGCGGCAGCAGGAGCACGATCCCGCTCCGCGTCCCCCACTTCGCCCGGTCGGCCGAGATGAACTGGTCGATGATCGGCTGCGCGACGTTGACGAAGTCACCGTACTGCGCCTCCCAGAGCACGAGATCCCGCGGCGACGCGGTGCTGAACCCGTACTCGAACCCCATCACCGCCGTCTCGGACAGTGGGCTGTTGTAGATCTCGAACGTCCCCCGCGACTGCGGCAGATCGCCGAGCGGCGTGTACGTCGCCCCCGTGTCCACGTTGTGGATCACGGCGTGCCGGTGCGCGAAGGTGCCGCGCTCCGCGTCCTGTCCGCTGATGCGGATGCTGATACCGTCCTGCAGCAGCGACCCGAACGCCAGCGCCTCGGCGTGCCCCCAGTCGATCGCGCCCGAGTGGAGCGCCTCGCGCCGGCGCTCGAGCGTCTTCGCCAGCCGCGGGTGTGCCTTGAACCCCTGCGGCCAGGTGAGCAGTCGCGTGTTCAGCGAATCGAGCGTCTCGTTGCGCACCGGCGTCGCCGGCTCGGGAGCCGCCGGCCGTGCCGCTGGTCTGACGCCGTTTCCTTCCGGCGCTTTTGCTGCCTTCATCTCGTTGTAGACCGCCGTGATCCGATCGAGGAACTCCTTGTCGATCGCGTCGACCTCGGCTTGCGTCGCTGCGGCGTCGCGCACCAGTCGCTGGCCCCACACCTGGCGCGGCGTGGGATGGTTCCGAACCAGCTCGTACAGCTTGGGCTGCGTGAACGCCGGCTCGTCGGTCTCGTTGTGACCGAAGCGACGATAGCCGACGAGATCGATCAGCACGTCCTTCGCGAACTGATCCCGATACGCCACGGCGACGCGGATCGCCGCGATGCACGCCTCGGGATCATCCGCGTTCACGTGCATCACCGGCACCTCGAACCCCTTCGCCGGATCGCTGGCGTAGTGCGTCGAACGCGCATCCACCGGATCGGTCGTGAAGCCGACCTGGTTGTTCACGATCAGATGCAGCGTGCCGCCGACGCGATAGCCGGCCAGCCGCGAGAGGTTGAACGTCTCGGGGACGACGCCCTCACCCGGGAACGCCGCGTCGCCATGGATGCAGATCGGCAGCACGAGCCGCTCGTCGCGCGCGCCCGGCGGGCTCGGGACGCGCTGGTATGCGCGCGCCATCCCCGACATCACGGGATTCACCACCTCGAGGTGACTGGGGTTCGGCGCGAGCTCCAGCTTTACCGTCACCGGACCGACCTTCCGCTCCCCCTCGTAGCCGAGGTGGTACTTCACGTCGCCCGAGCTGCTGTCGGCGCTCGTCTCGCCCTGCACTCCCTCGAACTCACCGAACATCTCGATGTACGACATCCCCATCACGTGCGTGAGCACGTTGAGGCGGCCGCGGTGCGCCATACCGATCACGACCTGCCGCGCGCCGCCGAGCGCCGCGCGCCCGATCGCTTCGTCGATCATCGGCACGAGGACGTCCGTCCCCTCGATCGAGAATCGCTTGAAGCCCAGGTAGGCGCGGTTGAGGAACCGCTCGAGGCCATCGACCTCGGTGAGCCGGCGGAGCATGGCGAGCTTCTCCTCGCGGCTCAGCGGCTTGGTGAACTCGCCCTCCTCCATCGTGCGACGGAACCAGAGTCGCTCCTCCTCGTTGCAGAGGTGCGCGAACTCGAGTCCGATCCGGCTGCAGTACACCTCGCGCAGATGCCGGACGACGTCGGCCGCCGTTCCCGACTGATAACCGAGCGCGCTCGCCGGCACATCGGCCAGCTCCTGCTCCGTGATCTCGTGGAACTCGGGCGTCAGCTCCGCCGCGCCGGGTGGCTGCAGGCCGAGCGGATCCAGCGGCACGGCGAGGTGGCCGTACTGGCGGATCGCATCCACCAGGGCCGCGGCACCGGCCGTCTTGCGGAGCAGCGCGCTGTCGGCCGCGCCGCCGCCGGTAATCCCCGCCAGCGATTCGGCGGTGCGGAAGAATTGTCGCCAGGACTCGTCCACCGACGACGGATCACGACGGTAGGCCTCGTACGTCTCGGCGATGTAGCCGTCGTTGAAGACGGTGGTCGTCGGAGGGAAAGTGCTCATATATGAATCAAATCTAGCGCCGCTTCACGGGGAGTCGGCACCCATGAGACGCGTCAGGCGGGTCCGTGCCACTCCAACGGCAGGACGACGCTGAACGTTGACCCGACACCAGGCTCGCTGGCCACCTCGATGTGGCCTCCGAGCATCGTCGCCAGCCGTCGCGAGATGTACAGCCCGAGCCCGGTGCCACCGTGGCGGCGCGTCAGCCCGGTGTCCACCTGCGCGAAGGGGCGGAAGAGGCGGGGGAGCTCGTCGGGTGGGATGCCGATCCCCGTGTCTTCGATGTCGATGCGGACCGAGGTGGTCCCCTTCGTGAGGCGCATGCTCACGCTGCCCGCATCGGTGAACTTGATCGCGTTGCCCAGCAGGTTGACGAGGATCTGTCGTGCCTTGTCGATGTCGCTCGTCACGCGCACCGACGTGGTGCCGAGCAACGGGACGAGCTTGATCTTCCGCTGCTCGGCCATCGGCTCCATCAGTGCCAGCGCTGACCGTACGAGATCCTCGGCAAGGAACTCGGTCGGTCGTACCGTCTCGCGTCCTTCCTCGAGGCTGGTGAAAGCGAGGATCTCCTCGATCATCGCCGAAAGGTGCATCGTCACCGAGCGCATGCGCTCGAGGATGTCGAGCTGCGGCTCGCTCATCGGGCCGATCACCTGGTCCGCCAGCAGCTCGCCGTAACCGGCCAGTGCGGTGAGCGGGGTGCGCAGCTCGTGGCTCATCGTGGCGAGGAATCGTCCCTTCGCCCGGTCGGCGCTCTGCGCCTGCTGCAGGAGCAGCGACTTGTGGACGGCGAGCGCCGCGTGGTCCGCCAGCACGCGCAGCCGGTCCCGTTCGCGCGGCGCGAATGGGTGCCCTCCCTCGCCTCGCGTCACGGCGAGGACGCCGAGCATCTCGCCATGCGCGCGCAACGGCGCGACGAGGATCGGGCCGAGCGTGAGCTCGGGAACGACGCGCATCAGCGGCCGTCCGGAATCGGCGAAATTCTTCTCCTCCACCACGGCGCCCTGATCGAGCGCCTCGGCGAGCATCGATCCTTCGAGCTCGAAGCATCGCCCGCGCGCCGGCACCACGTTGCCCACGGCGGCCACGACCTCGCCGAGCCTGCCAGTCATTCGCAACACCGCGGCGCCAGTACCGTGGCACTGCCGCGCCGCAATGTCGCACAGCGTGCGCAGCACCTCGGCCATGTCCACCACTTCGGCCAGACGGCGCGCGACGTCGTGCAGTGGGAAGCGGTCGTCCTCCGTCTCGCCACGTGCCTCGAGCGCGAGGCCGGTCCCGACCCGTCGCACCGAGCAGGTGATGAAGCGTGACGCAGCGTCCGCACGCGCCGACCGGAGCGTGAAGTGCGCCTCGCGCGCTTCGCCGTCGGCCAGCGTGGAGCGGAGCTCGACGAGCGATTCCCCCGCGGCCAGATCGACGAGCGTGGCGAGTGGCGCGCCAATCGGGATCGCCGCACCGCGCCAGGTCGCCCAGCGCGCGTTCGCATAGGTGACACGGAGATCGTGGCTCAGCAGCATGATCCCCGTCTCCAACGCGTCGAGCGAGCTCTCCAGTGGAACGCCGGACGCGAGGTCTCTCATGATGGGCTCGTCACGCTCACTCGCGCCCATGACGCCCGATCGACCGTTTCGCCGCGCTCGCACCGACGCTTGTCCGACTTCAGCGCGTGGAAATCGACTGCGGAACCAGAGGAGGCTGCCATCCGATCGGCGGCGCGACACCGCGGCGCCGATGGGCCCCCGCCAGCAGCGCGTAGACCTGATCGCGCTCCAGAGCCGGGAGGTACAGCACGCCTGCAACTCCGACCAGCTCGAGCGGCGGCAGGTCTTCCGGTCGCCGCGTCAGGCTCACTGCGATGAGCGGCACGTCGGCCAGATTCGGCGCGGTGGCCCACTCGTCGAGCAAGGCGGGGGTGATCAGGTCGCAATCGCACACGACCACATGCGGCTCACAACGCGACGCCACCACGAGCGCGTCCGCTGCGCCGACCGCGCCCGAGCAGTCGGCACCGAGCCCACGGAAATAGCGGCACAGGTGCTCGCTGAGATAGGCGTGGCGCCCCACGCAGAGCAGACGCATGCCAGAATATACCGCGTACGCCCGCGGAAGTTCAGATCGCACGAATGTCCGGGCGGCTGGATGCGACGAGTGATCGCGATCACCAGAATCGATGTTCGCGCAAGCGGACAACAGTGGTCCACTCGCGCAGGATCGTCAAGCGCCCGCGATCACCTTATCGCGTGCTCGACGTCACCGACCTCGGCATGCTTCGCCGCACGCAACGCAGGTCCGTCCGCGCTCTCCGGCAGTCGCAGCCGGAACGTGCTCCCCTTCCCGAGCTCCGACTCCACCTCGAGCCCGCCGTGCAGCATCTCGGCCAACCGCCGCGAGATCGGTAGCCCAAGGCCCGTTCCCTCGGTGAGCTGCGTCTTTCCGAGCTGCACGAACTCGTCGAAGATCTTCTCCTGATCGGGGGGCGCGATCCCCTCGCCCTGGTCGATCACCTCGATGACCACTCCGCCGTCGTCGCGCGTCAGCGACCGAACGCGGATCGGTTGTCCCTTCCCGAACTTGATCGCGTTCGACAGGAGGTTGAGCAGGATCTGGCGGAGCCGCCGCGGGTCGCTCACCACCTTCACCGGCTCTCCCTCGTGCTCCAGCGTGAGCTCCGATCCGTACTGGTCGGCAAGTGGCCGCACCGTCACGAACAGATCCTCGACCAGCGATGGGAACGCGACCGGCTGCAACCGCAGGTCGATCTTTCCCGCCTCGATCTTCGAGAGATCGAGCACGTCGTTCACGAGCTCCAACAGATGCTTCGCCGCCTTGTGCGTGCGCGTGATGCCTTCGGCCTGCTTCTCGTTCAGCGGACCGTAGATGTTCTCGAGCAGCAGCGTACTGTAGCCGAGCACCGCATTGATCGGCGTGCGCAGCTCGTGGCTCATCGAGGCATAGAAGCGGCTGCGCGCGGCCATCGCGCGCTCGAGCTCCGCCTGGCGGTCGGCCAGCTCGTCGTTCAGCGCCTTGAGATCCCCCATCGCCTTCGCGATCGACTCGGCCTGCTCCTTGAGCGCTGCCTCGGCGCGCATCCGTTCCGAGATGTCGCGGATGATAAGCGTATAGGTGCGCTTGCCGCGCACGTCGAGACAGCTCACTGCCGCCTCGATCGGGAACTCCTCGCCGCCTGCCCGAAGTCCGGAGAACGACAGGATGTGCCCTGCGGAAGGCGCCTCGTGAGCGCCGACTTCCACCTCGCACGCCTGGCTGATCCGCTCCAGCACGCTCTCGCGCGCCGGCTCGGGGAAGAGCAGGCGCACGTTCTTCTCCACCGTGTCGCGCGCCGTCGCGCCGAACATCCGCTCCGCCGCCGCGTTGAGCATCGAGAGCTGGCCGTCCGCGTCGAACACGACGATCGCATCCATCGCCGAGCCGACGATGTCCGCGAAGCGTGCCTCGGATTCGGACATCTCGAGCTTGTGCTTGAGCTCCAGCTCGCGCAGCTCGCTCGCGGTCAGCAGCGTCTGCTGCTCCGCCAGCTGTCGCTGCTTCTGATAGAGCTCGACGAAGACACCGACCTTCGAGCGCAGGATGTCCGGCTTGAAGGGCTTGGCGAGGTAGTCCACCGCGCCCACCGAGTAGCCCTCGAAGACGTACTCCTCCTCCTTGCTGATCGCCGTGAGGAAGATGATCGGGATGAACTTGGTCCGTTCGCGCGACTTGATGATGCGCGCCGTCTCGAAGCCGTTGATCCCCGGCATCTGCACGTCGAGCAGGATGACCGCGAAGTCGTGCAGGAGCAGCTTGCGCAGCGCCTCGTCGCCGGAATGCGCGCGGACGAGCGTCTGGTTGAGCGGCTCCAGGATCGCCTCGAGCGCGAGCAGGTTCTCGGGGCGATCGTCGACGAGCAGGATCTCCACCGGCGCGGGCCGCTCCTGCTGCGGCGCCACCGGCGCGCTCACCGGCGTCGGCACGCGGCCTGGCAGCGGAGTCGCGCCCGTGCTCATGCGTCCACCCGCTCGGGGTTCCCCGAGGGTAGCGTCGCCAGATATTCCCCGATGCGAAGCAACGACATCACGCGCGCACGCGGCACCGCGGCCTGCGCCGCCGCCGGCATCGTCGGGCTCTCCGCCGTCTTCGGATCCTGGATGATCGCCAGCCCGCCGAGATCGGAGATGCGCCGCAGCCCGTTCGCGCCGTCCGCGTTCGCGCCGGTGAGCACGATGCCGACCACACGATGCGCGTACGCGTCGGCCGCCGAGGTGAACGTGACGTCGATCGACGGACGGCTGAAGCGAACGGGCGCCTCCGTGCTGAGCGCGAAATGGCCCGGCTCGATCAGCGTGTGATAGTCAGGGGGCGCCACGTAGATGTGCCCTTCCTCGAGCGGCATCTTGTCCTCCACTTCGCACACGATCAGGTGCGAGCGCTCCTGCAGCAGCGCGCGGAGCACGTGATCGGAGTCCTTGTGACGATGCTGCACGAGCGTGACAGCCATGCGGAACGAACCGGGGAGTGCGCCAACGAGCGTCTTGAGCGCGGCCAGACCGCCCCAGGACGTCCCGATGACGACGACATCGTACCCCACCCCCGTCACATCGGTCATCAGCGGACCTTCCGGTAGAGCTTTTCCGTCGGGCTCAGCTTCTCGTAGCACGGCTCGTACTGCGAGAACTTCAGCGTCTCCTTGCTGCCGAGCGCGAGGATGCCGAGCATCACGAGAGAGTCGTAGAACAACGAGTGCACGCGGTTCTGCAGCCCCCGGTCGAAGTAGATCAGCACGTTGCGACAGAAGATCACGTGGAACTCGCTGAACGACCGGTCCGTCACGAGGTTGTGCTGTGAGAACACCACGTTGCGCGTCAACGACGAGTTGAACAGCGCGCCGTCGTACTTCGCCGTGTAGTACTCCGAGAAGGAACGTTTGCCTCCGGCCCGTAGATAGTTCTCGGTGTACTCCTGCATCCGGTCGAGCGGGAAGATTCCCTGCCGAGCGCGCTGCAGTACGACGTCGTTGATGTCCGTCGCGTACAGCCGCGCCCGGTCGTACAACCCTTCTTCTTCGAGGAGGATGGCCATCGAGTAGACCTCCTCCCCCGTCGAACAGCCGGCGTGCCAGATCCGGATGAAGGGATAGGTCCGGAGCATCGGAACGACGAGCTCGCGGAACTCCTTGTAGAAGCTCGGGTCCCGGAACATCGCCGTCACGTTCACGGACAGATCGAGCAGCAGACGCTCCATCGTGTCCGGATCATGAAGGATCCGCGCCTGCAGCTGGGAGATCGTCGTCAGTCCCTCCCCTTCGACCCGCTTCCAGAGCCGGCGGCGGATCGACGCATATGCATAGGATCGAAAATCAAAACCGTAGTGGCGGTACACCGCTTCCAGGAGCAGCTCGATCTCGAGCCGCTCCAGGTCGGGGCTGTAGCTGACTGGCATCCCTGGAACGGGGTGCCCACCACTCACCGGTACAACCATACCCGCATCAGGCTGAGCAACTGCTCGGTGTCGACCGGCTTGGTGATGTAGTCCGACGCGCCGGCCGCGATGCACTTCTCGCGGTCCCCCTTCATCGCCTTCGCGGTCAGCGCGATGATCGGCAGCGCCTTGAGCGCCGGCATCTCGCGGATCGCCCGCGTCGTCTCATAACCGTCCATCTCCGGCATCATCACGTCCATCAGCACGAGATCGAAGTCCTGGCGCTCTCGCAGCAGCGCGATCGCGTCCTTCCCGTTCTCGGCGAACGACACCTGCATGCCGTGATCCTCCAGCATGCTCGTGAGCGAGAAGATGTTGCGCACATCGTCGTCCACCACGAGCACGCGCTTCCCAGCGAACACAGCATCGGCGTTGTGCAGCCGCTCGAGCATGCGCCGCTTCTGCTCCGGCAGCTTCGCCTCCACCCGGTGGAGGAAGAGCGCCGTCTCGTCGAGCAGCCGCTCCGGCGACTTCACGTCCTTCACGATGATCGTCTCGGCGAACTTCCGGAGCTTGGTCTCCTCCGCCTGTGAAAGATCCTTGCCCGTGTAGATGATGATCGGCAGGTCGCGCATCTGCGGGTTCGCCTTCACCGTCTCCAGCAGCTCGAACCCGTTCATGTCCTTGAGGCCGAGGTCGAGCACCATGCAGTCGAAGTGCGACGTCGCCAGCTCGCGGAGTGCATCCTCCGCGCTCGCGACCGCCGTGATC
>DASVNI010000569.1:0-18721 GCA_036383935.1 Gemmatimonadaceae bacterium
CAAGGCCGTCGCCGATGCCCTGCACACCCTCGGATTCGGCGGCGTCGCCGCCGTGCACGTCGGACGGCATCTCGTGCTCGACGTCGATGCCAAGGACGAAGCGACGGCGCGCCAGCAGACGCGCGAGATGTGCGAGCGCCTGCTCGCCAATCCGGTCACGGAAGACTTCGAGATCGCCGAGGTGGTGCCGTCATGAAATTCGGCGTCGTGACCTTCCCGGGCTCGAATGGTGACTACGACGCCTACCAGGCGGCCGTCGAGGCGCTCGGCGAAGAGGCGGTGTTCCTCTGGCACAAGGATCACGACCTGCAGGGCTGCGACGTCGTGATTCTCCCCGGCGGCTTCAGCTACGGCGACTATCTGCGGGCCGGCGCGATCGCGCGATTCAGTCCGATCATGCAGGAGGTCGTGCAGCATGCGCAGCGCGGCGGGCCGGTGCTCGCGATCTGCAACGGCTTCCAGATCGCCTGCGAGGCCGGCCTCCTGCCGGGCGCCCTGCTGCGAAACGCGTCGCTCAAGTTCGTCTGCGCGCCGATCGGGATCCGCGTCGAGACGACGGACACGCTCTTCACATCGCGCTACGAGCGTGGCCAGCGCATCGTCGTCCCCATCGCCCACGGCGACGGACGCTACAGCGCCGATGACGAGACGCTCGCCCGTCTGGAGGGCGAGGGACGGGTCGCCTTCCGCTACGCGCCGAGCGAGCTGGAGGCGGAGGAAGCGTACAACCCGAATGGCTCGATGCACGATATCGCGGGTATCGTGAATGAGGCGGGCAACGTGCTCGGCATGATGCCCCATCCGGAGCGGGCCGTGGACCCCCTGCTTGGCCCCGCCGACGGACTGCCCCTCTTCGAATCCATCCTCCAACGCGTCGCAGTCTGACGAGGAGCGCGAACATGCGTCGTCCAGCCGCCTTTCTGCTCGCCATGATCCTGCCGACCGTGCTCGGCGCCCAGGCTCGCACGAACTCGGTCTCGCCCGGGATGTCGCGCGCGAAGGTCGTGGCCGCGCTCGGCGCGCCGTCCACCGAGCGAACTGTCGGTGAGTTCCAGTATTTGTTCTTTGCGAATGCGTGCGGCAAGCGTTGCGGTATGAACGATCTGGTCATTCTCCGGCGCGACAGCGTCGTCGACGCGATCTTCCGCTCCAACGCGCGCCACTACACCGGAACGAGCAGCTCTCCCATGGCGATCTCCGAGAAGGAAGCCGCGGAGCGCGGCGGCGCGAAGCAAGCCGGCACGAAGTCCGGTACGACGCGCATGACGCCGCCCCTGACGCCGAACGACGCGAAGCCGTCGATCCCGACCCATCCGCCGACGATCGCGCCGGCACCCTCCAAAACGCCAAGCAAGCCGTGACCGTTACCGCCCGCCCAGGCGACCCGCAGATCACCCCCGCGCTCGTCGCCGAGCACGGGCTCACCCTCGGCGAGTACGATCGTCTCGTCGACATGCTTGGCCGCGAGCCGACGTTCACCGAGCTCGGGATCGTCAGCGCGCTCTGGAGCGAGCACTGCTCCTACAAGCATTCGCGTCCCCTGCTCCGCACCCTGCCGACGAAGGCGCCCTACGTGCTCCAGGGACCCGGCGAGAACGCGGGGGTCATCTCGATCGGTGACGGGATGGCGGTGGCGTTCAAGATCGAGTCGCACAACCATCCGTCCGCCGTCGAGCCGTATCAGGGAGCGGCGACGGGCGTCGGCGGCATTCTGCGCGACGTGTTCACGATGGGTGCGCGACCGATCGCGCTGCTCAACTCCCTGCGCTTCGGCGCGCTCGATTCGGCGCGTGTGCGCTATCTCTTCGCGGGCGTCGTCAAGGGAATCGGCGACTACGGCAATTGCGTCGGGATCCCGACGGTGGCCGGCGAGGTGGTGTTCGATCCCGCGTACGAGGGCAACCCGCTCGTCAACGCGATGTGTGTCGGCCTCCTGAAGGAGAAGGAGCTGATGCTCGCCGTGGCCCAGGGCGTGGGCAATCCAATCATCGCCGTCGGCGCGCGTACGGGCCGCGACGGAATCCACGGCGCGTCCTTCGCCTCGGAGGATCTCTCGGAGGCGAGCGACGCAAAGCGTCCACGCGTGCAGGTCGGCGATCCCTTCACCGAGAAACTGCTGCTCGAGGCATCGCTCGAGCTGATCCACAGCGGCCACATCGTCGCCATCCAGGACATGGGGGCCGCCGGCCTCACCTCTTCGTCGGCCGAGATGGCGGCGCGAGGCGACGTCGGCGTCACGATCGACACGCTCCTCGTGCCGGCTCGCGAGCCGGGCATGACGCCGTACGAGCTACTGCTCAGCGAGTCGCAGGAGCGCATGCTCGTCGTGGCGAAGCAGGGGCGCGAGGACGCCGTTCGCGCGATCCTCGAGAAGTGGGACCTCACGGCAGCGGTCATCGGCGAGGTCATCGCCGAGCCCGTGTACCGCGTCACCGAGGGTGATCGCGTGGTGGCGGAGTTCCCGGGCATCCGGCTCGTCACCGACTGTCCGACCTACGAGCCCGACGCGCGCGAGAGCGACGACATCCGCCGCCGCCGCGAGCGCAACGTGCACGCCATCACCGAGCTCACCGAGGAGGCCGACCCGCTCTGGACCCTCGAGCGGCTGTTGACCTCTCCGACCATCGCCAGCAAGCGCTGGGTCTTCCAGCAGTACGATCACACGGTGCGCACGAACACCGTCGTCGGCCCCGGTGGCGATGCGGCGGTCGTGCGCATCCGCGGTACCGATCGCGCCATCGCGCTGAAGACGGACTGCAACGGCCGCTACGCCTTCCTCGATCCGCGCGAAGGCGCGCGCATCGCCGTCGCTGAAGCGGCGCGCAACGTGGCGTGCGCCGGCGGGCGCCCCATGGCGATCACGAACAATCTCAACTTCGGCAATCCGAAGCGGCCGGAAGTCTATTTCCAGCTGCGCGAGGCAGTGGCCGGGATGAAGGAAGCGTGCGAGGCGCTCGGCACGCCGGTCACGGGAGGCAACGTCTCGCTCTACAACGAGAATCCCTCGGGCGCCGTGTATCCCACCCCCGTCATTGGCATGGTGGGGCTCGTCGACTCGCTCGCCCATGTCACGCGGTCGGCGTTCTCCGTGCCCGGCGATGCGATAGTGCTGCTCGGTGAGAACACCGACGAGCTGGGCGGAAGCGAGTACCTCGCGCGCATCCATGGCGAGGTGGCGGGGCGCCCGCCGCGCTGCGATCTGGCGCGCGAACGCGCCGTGATCGATGCGCTGCTCGATGCCATTCGCGAGGGTGCCGTTCGTTCGGCACACGACTGCTCCGATGGAGGCCTGCTCGTCGCCCTCGCGGAGTGCGTCATGGCCGACCGCACCAATCCGACCAGCGCGACCGTGGACCTCGGCAAATGGAGCGCGTTGCCCCAGCGCGCGTTGCTCTTCGGCGAGGCGCAGGCGCGTGTCATCGTCTCCACCCCCGATCCCGAAGCGGTACTCGCCACGGCGGCGCGCCACGGTGTGCCGGCAACCGTGATCGGCGAGGTCACGCCGGCTTCCGCGCCTTTCACTGTGTCGCTCGATGGCTCACGCCTGAGCGCGTCCGTGTCGACACTCGCGGAAGCGTATCACGAAGCGATCCCTCGTATCATGTCGCGCGCCGCGTCCGCCCAGGACGTTGCGCTCGCCTCCGACTCGCAGGTCTAGAAATCATGTGCGGCATATTCGGTGTCCGGAACCAGCCAGAGGCGGTCTCGCTCACCAAGCTCGGTCTCTATTCCCTTCAGCACCGCGGCCAGGAATCCGCCGGAGTCGTGGCCGTCGAGGCCAACGGCAACGCGCGCGGCGTGCGAAGCATGGGGTTGGTGTCCGACATGGCGAACACGCAGCTCGACTCCCTTCATGGGCACCTGGCGATCGGGCACACGCGCTACAGCACGGCCGGCTCCTCCTCGATCGAGAACGCGCAGCCCGTCCTCGCCTCCTCTCGTGGTGGGCACATCGCGCTCGCCCACAACGGAAACCTCACGAACGCCGGTGAGCTCCGCGTGGAGCTCGAGGAGCTGGGCTCCATCTTCGCTTCGTCGATGGACTCGGAGGTCATCGTCCATCGGCTCGCGCGCTCGAATGCGCAGCGGCCGGAGGAGCGTCTCGCCGACGCGCTCCGCGGCGTCGAGGGGGCGTACAGCATCGTCGCCATCCTTGGCGACACGCTGCTCGCGGCGCGTGATCCGCGCGGCTGGCGTCCGCTGGCGCTCGGGCGGTTGAATGGCTCGCCGGTCTTCGGCTCCGAGACCTGTGCGCTCGACATCGTGGGTGCGACGTACGAGCGCGATCTGGAGCCCGGTGAGATCATCGCCATCGACGACGACGGTGAGCGCTCGATCTTCCCGTTCGAGCGGAAAGAGCTGAGGCGGTGCGTGTTCGAGCACGTGTACTTCGCGCGGCCGGACAGCCGCATCTTCGGTGGTTCGGTCGATCGGGCACGCCGCGAGCTCGGACGCCGGCTCGCACGCGAGTGTCCCGCGCCCGGTGCGGAGCTCGTGTTCAGCGTGCCGGATTCCTCGAACTCCGCGGCCATCGGGTTCGCGGAGGAGAGCGGGCTTCCGTACGAGCTGGCGCTGATTCGCAATCACTACGTCGGCCGAACGTTCATCCAGCCCACGCAGGCGACACGCGACGCGAAGGTCCGGTTGAAGTACAACGCGGTGCGCGAGGTCCTGGAGGGCAAGCGCGTCGTGATGGTGGACGATTCAATAGTTCGCGGAACGACCACGCGCGGCCTCGTGTCGCTCGTGCGGGCCGCCGGCGCGGCCGAGGTGCACATGCGTGTCAGCTCGGCGCCGGTCACTGGACCATGTTATTACGGCATCGATACGCCGAGCCGGGACGAGCTCATCGCCGCCAACCACACGCTCGACGAGATCCGCGCCTCGCTCGGTGTGGATTCGCTGGGATATCTCTCACTCGACGGCATGTTGGAGTCCGTCCCGGGCGGTCCGCAGGGCTTCTGCCATGCCTGCTTCTCGGGTGACTATCCCACTCCGCCACCAACCGATCCGGACAAGCTTCGGTATGGTTGCGGGTGTTGACGGCACGTGAGGTGCAGGCGGACCGCCCATCGGCCTTTTGGCGACTTGACCCGGCCTGGACCTGATCGCTTATTACGCAGGCCGATCTGAACGTCTGAACGGAATATGCGTGCGCCCGCGAGCCGAGATCGGCATCGGCGGAGGGCACAGTGGAGAGCCCAGGAGTGCGAGTGGTTTTCGCGCGAGTGGGCTCGATTAAGTCTCGTGCTCCTCGCACCGCGAACCGATCGCCCAGACGCCGCTCATTCCGCCTTTTGACTCCTCCCTCCAGTAGCGCCGCGCTTCAGCGCCGGCCCGCGCTCCCGAACCTTCCGGCTCTCCCGGATGCGCACGACGAGCGCACCCTGCGTATCGCGCTGGTGACGGAGTACTACTATCCGCACCTCGGCGGAGTGTGCGAGCACGTGCACTTCTTCGCGCGGGAGGCACGCCGGCGCGGTCACCACGTCGACATCATCACGTCGAACATTCCCGGCGCCGAGCCTCAGCCGAACGTCATCCGACTCGGCCGGAGCCAGCCGGTGTACGCGAACGGATCCCAGGCGCGCATCACCATCGGCATCGGGTTGCGCCGTCAGATGCGGAAGGTGCTGCGTCGTGGAAACTACGACATCGTCCACGTTCACTCGCCGCTCACCCCCATCCTGCCGCTGCTCGCCATCGACGAAGCGGAATGTCCGGTGGTCGGCACCTTCCACACCTACTTCGACAAGTCGAAGGGGTACTACCTCTTCAACGACTTCTTCCAGAAGCGCCTCGACAAGCTCGCGGCGGCGATCTGCGTATCGCATTCCACGACAGTCGCGCTCGAGCGCTACTTCGCCGCGCCCTGGCAGATCATCCCGAATGGCATCGACACGGACGTCTTTCACCCGAGCGTGGCGGCGCCGCCGGCCATTCGGAAGGACGTACCGTCGATCCTGTTCCTCGGTCGCTTCGATCCGCGCAACGGTCTGACGACCCTCATCGACTCCTTCCGCAAGGTCAAAGGCAAGGGGCGGCCGGCGCAGCTGGTCGTCGTCGGTGACGGTCCGTTGCGTGAGCACTATTACAAGCAGGCGCGCGGTGACGACGACATCACCTTCGTCGGGGCCGTGCTCGAAGGACGTCCGAGCTACTACGCCCACAGCTCGATCTACGCCTGCCCCACCACCAAGGCATCGTTCGGCATCACGCTGCTCGAATCGATGGCTTGCGAGACTCCCATCGTCTGCTCCGACATCCTCGGATTCCAGGATGTCGTCGTCAACGGCCGCGAGGCGCTCATGACGCCGTGCGGCGACCGCGACGCACTCGCCGACGCCCTCGTGCAACTGCTCGACGACGAGGGGATGCGCATCCAGCTCGGGACTGCCGGACGCCATGAGTCGATGCGCTACAGCTGGCCGCGCGTCACGTCGCAGGTGCTCGACGTGTATCACGCCGTCATGGGGCGCGTCGCCGTTCGCATATGATCCCCGCCGTGGCCGCGGTCGTCGCGGCCGGCCTCGCGGCCCACGGGACCTGGCACCGCAACAGCGCGGTGTTCGGTCCCGTTCTCACACACCTGCCGAAAGGTGAGAACGCCGTCAGCATCACCTTCGATGACGGCCCGAATCCGCGCGCGACGCCGGCGATCCTCGATGTGCTGCGGCGCGAGCGGGTGCGTGCGACGTTCTTCGTGCTCGGCCGACATGCCGAGCGTTGGCCCGAGATCGTCCGCCGCATCGCGAAGGAAGGGCATCAGCTCGGAAACCACGGGTACTTTCATCGAAAGCTGCACCGCCGCACGGCAGCCTACATTCGCGACGATCTGACGCGCGGCACCGAGCAGATCGTACGCGCCTCGGGTGTGCGGCCTCGATTCTTCCGTGCGCCGCATGGATTCCGCAACCCGTTCGTCACCCCGATCGCCTCCTCGCTCGGCCAACGCACGGTCGGCTGGTCGCTCGGCGTGTGGGATTCGGCGCGGCCCGGCGCCGAAGTCATCGCGGCGCGCGCGCTCGACGGCATGCATGACGGGTCGATCCTCCTGTTGCACGACGGGGATGGTTACGATCCCGATGGCGATCGCATGCAGACGGCCGAGGCCCTGCCGCTCATCATCGACGGCCTTCGACGGCGCGGATTTCGCTTCTCGACGTTGCCTGTCTGAACCGGTCGCGCGCACGCATGAAGCCAGCAGTCTCAAAATCCCTACGCTACGGATTGACCGGGCTCATCCTGGTCATGCTCGTGCTGTTCGCGCGCAAGGTGAACTGGCACGACACCTGGCAGACGATGCAGGACGCCTCGATCCCGATCCTGCTCGCGGCGGCCGCGGTCAATCTGGCGTCGATCGTCGTGAAGGGCGTGCGATGGTGGGTGTTCCTCCGGCCGGTCGGAGCGCGCTCACTTTCCCTCGCGTTGCGGGCCACCTTCGCGGGCGCGGGGCTCAACAACGTCCTGGTGGCGAACGGAGGCGAGGCGGCGCGTGTGGTGTTCGTCGCTCGCGCCGCCCACGTGCCGAGCGCCAAGGTCCTCGCGACGCTGGCGCTCGAGCGGCTTTTCGAGCTCGTGGGCTACGTCGTCCTGCTCTCGCTCGCGGCGACCTTCCTCCAGCTGCCGCATTCACTCGAGCGCGTCAAACCGTTCGCGATCGCCATTCTCGTGGGGATGCTCGCGCTCCTGGTGTGGCTGCTGCGACGTCCCGACGTCGTCGAGACCGTCGCTGGACCAAAGCCGGCGAGCTGGCATGGACGGCTCAAGGAGTATGGCGCGCGCTTCGTCCAGACGATCGGACAGGTCTCGAATGGACCGCGCTTCATCGCCGCGTTGACCCTCAGCGTGCTGGCCTGGGCACTCCAGGTGTGGACGTACCATCTCACGGCGCAGTCCGCACACCTGCCCATGACGGTCGTGGCCACCATCGCCGCGCTGCTCGCGGTGAATCTTGGCTTCGCCCTGAGAGCGACGCCGGGCAACGTCGGCGTGTTCCAGGCAGCGTACGCGGCCACGGCCGCGGCGTTCGGGCTGGATTACAACAAGGCCGTCGCCGTCGCCTTCCTGATTCAGGCGCAGCAGATTCTACCGGTGACGCTCCTCGGCGTCGCCATGGCGCCGGAGTTCATCTTCAAGAAGGGCCAGCGTCGCGCGAGCGACGTCCCGGGCGAGATCCCGAGCGCATCTCGCGGAGAAGCGGGCGCAGGAGACTGAAAGAGCTCGTTCTGTCGCCGCGGTGACCCTGCGATTGGGCTGGCGGCCACTACGTTGCGCCGTCGTCGGCATCCCCATAGACTCCGGGCATGAACCGACTCCTGACGTTTCCCCAGCGTGCATCGAAGCGTGGCAGCAGGGCTCTGGCGCTGCTGTTCATTGCCGGCCTTGCCCTCGTCTCGAGCTGTGGCACCGACTACCAAAATTGCCCCGACTGTCCGGGCTCCCCGGCGCTGGTCCCTGGGACGTTCGAGCTCGCCGCGGTGGACGGATTGCTCCTCCCGTACACCAGTGCCGACAGCTCCTTCACCGTCCTCTCAGGCAACTGCACCACGACGGCCGACGAGAAGTTCACGCTCACCTTGACGACGGTCACGAGGACGGTCGCGAAAAGCGATACCGTGACCGCCACCACGTCGGGCTTCGTTCTGCCCTTCAACAAGGGCACGGTGACCTTCCACTTCAGTGCCTCCGCCGTTCAGGCGCAGGCGCTGATCAACGGTGCCGGTTTCAGCCTCCAGTACAACGCGCTCACACTTCAGTTCGACCGGACAGGGTGACTTCGTCCCTCGGTCCAACTCTCTGTAACGACAACGGCGCCCATCTCTGGGCGCCGTTGTCGTTTCCAGTCTTTCCTGAGTGGAGGCGCGGGGAATCGACGACTAATGATGTAAGTGTATGAAAATGCGCGTCATGTGCCTGTGAGGATATGGTTCGGCTGCGGACCGATACCCCCACATCTACCCCCTAGAGTGGCCGACGCCGGCAGAGGCGCCGCCTCCGGCTTGGCTCAACGCCGAGGCCGGTATTAGCTTGGCCGACGCGAAAAAAAACACCTGCTACGCCTCGTCTGGGACTCACGTGCGAAAGCGCCTACTTACACTCGTCTTGCTTTGCATCTCCGCCTGCGGCGGAGACGCGAGTACGGGGACCACGAATGATCTATTCCCTGCGGTGGCCGGCTCTTATCAGGTGCAGGGCGTACTTGACTCGCCCCCGGGATCGGGACAATTCAGCGGCACCCTGACGATAGCGCAACCGTCTCGTGAAACGTCTGCGCTGACCGGGTCTGCAAACGTCAGCGTCACGGTCGCGGGCAGGACGCAAAAATTCACGACATTCACCTTTGTGCAGCTGTCGCAGGACGGCAGCGTCCAACTCTACCTCGCCCCGCCCACCACCAGTACCGACGTCTTTCACTTCATGGGCCAGGTGAGTGGCAGGAACATGAGCGGCCGGTCTGACGTCACAGTCAATAACTCTGTCTACTTCGGAACGTTCACGGCGACGAGGTAAACCTGACGCGCCTGGATGACGCGGCCTTCGAAGTCACTGAAAGCGAAGCTGCCTTCAGTCGACCCCGTATACTTCGATACACTGCTGATGATTCAGCAAGCGGCGAGCGATAAGGTACACGAAGAGTCATACGACGGTTGGACCGGTGCGCATGTTCGCATCATGCTCGAGACGATCCGCGAGGCATTGTAGGAGATCTACGTTGCCCCGGAAGAACTCAAGGCACGACGGAAGTCTGTGTCGTCGCTGAGAGATGAAATCAGCGCGAAGGCGAACCGACAGCCGCGCGCGGCGGAGCCGCTCTGCGAGGAAGCGCCGCTGATCGAGCAGTCGACCGCGGAAATCACGGAAACGTCGTAGCCAATTCCGTGGGTAAGTAGCCCGGCGTCGTGCGCCGCCGCAAAGTATGCCCGGTGCTTCCCCCAAATGAACATGCGGAGCGCATACGCCAGCACGGCGGGCTCTCCGTCATCATTTCACCGCAAGTGGAATCTGGAGGCGGGCTCACCTACCAAGAGACGGGTTGAAACGTAGTGAGTCGCGCTCTCAGAGGGAGAAACGACTAACGGCGCCCTTGTGAGGCGCCGTTAGGTCGTGTGAGACAGGTACAAAGTGGAGGCGCGGGGAATCGAACCCCGGTCCGAAGCTAGATCGACCACGAGCACTACGTGCGTATCCCACCGATTGATGTCCCCGACGGCTGGCCAGTGGGCAGCCCACCGTAAGGTGATCCTCCTAGAGTTTCGCTCGACGACGGAAGGCGCACCGCTGAGCTAGCCCGGATTTCCGTTACCCATGAAAACGCCCCGGGCGGGCTTTCTCTTGGGCACTTGCAGGCCTAACTAGAAGTTAGGCGGCAAGGGCGAAGTTGTTGTTCGCAGTTGGATGTTTCCCGAGTGTTTAACGAGGTGCCCGAGGACCTCGGCACGCGCCCACGGCTTCACCAGTCCCGTCGAAGCCAGTCGCCCCCTTACGATCCGAAATCTAGCCGATCGGCCGCTGCAGTCAAGCGAACGCTGCCCTCTCGTTCTGCCTGAGGTAATGCGTATCAACTCGTTGTGCGGCCTTTCGTTGCTGGTTTAGCTCTCACCCTGTTTCTCCCCTCGTGCTTCGCGATGTACAGCGCCTTGTCCGACGCGGGAAAGAGCTGATCGCGAACCTTCACCGTCTCCGGGAACGTCGCCACGCCGAACGATGCGGTGACTGGGATCTCGGCGCCGCCGTGGCGGAATGGGTGAGCGGCAATCCGCGCACGCAGGCGCTCGGCGACCTCGACCGCGTGCTCGCTATCGGTCTTCGTGAGGAGCATGGCGATCTCCTCGCCACCGTAGCGCACGCAGATGTCGAGCGACCTAACCCCGTCGAGCAGGATCCGCGACAGCTGCTTGAGCACGGCGTCGCCCGCCTCGTGACCCCAGGTGTCGTTGACACGCTTGAAGTGATCGATGTCCACGAGCACCAGCGACACCGGTTGGCCATAGCGGTCCGCCTCGCTGAGGCACCGCTCCAACTGCTCCCCGAAGTGATGCCTGTTCCACAGCCCGGTCAGCGGATCGGTACGCGAACGCTTGTCCACCTCGGCGAACTGCCACACGAGCTCGAGTGAGCCCGCGACGATGGCTCCCAGCACTCCCAGCGGACGACTGTCCTCCAGCGTCAGGCCGCGAACTTCCACCGCCTCCAGCACGAGAGCGCCCAGCGTCCGCCCATCCTTCGCCAGCGGTACGATCGCGATCGATCCGGGCTCCTCGACGGCTCTGGGAGCGCCGTAGAGCGCCCGTCCGAGCGTCGCGGTGCGCGCGTCCTCCAGTACCTGGAGCTTGCCTGCACGGCACCCTTCCGCGACGAGGCTGCCCCCCTCCAGCGCCGCGGGCACCTTGAGCCCGCAGCTTTCCGTGGCATAGGTCAGCTCGCCGGCATCGTCTTCGGCGGACCACCGCACCAGGGCCGCGCCGCGAGCACCCGTGATATCCAGCGCTGTATCACACAGCGCGCGCGCGAGCCCTTCCCCCGTCTTTCCCCCCTGAAGGCGCTGGACGGCATCCAGGAGAGCCTGGCCCTGGCGCATGTGCCGTGTGTGCCGTCGGCGAACGTCCACGAGCTCCTGCACCGTTCCGAGCTGATCGGCGAGGCGCGGAAGCCAGTCTCGCAACGCGGTGCGATTCCAGCCCAGCCCGTTCCGGTGCGTGAGGCTCAGCACGCCCATCAGAGTCTCGCCCCTCCGGATGGGAGCTGCCCCGACGTGGACGACCTCCTCCTGGCCGACGGTCTGGATGATCCCGCCCTCGGCCGACCACTGCACGAGAGGAGCCCACTCCGTGATGCTGAAGAAGGCCGGTCTCGTCCCCTCAGAGGACCAGACGGCGGGCGCGAGCGCATCACGCTCGGGGATCCAGCGCCAGTAGATCGCCTCCTCCGCGCCGGAGACGTCCCGGAAGTCGATCAGGAGCTGGACGAGAACCGCGCGATCGGCCCTGGCCTGTTTGACTTCGAACTCGACCCGGACGTCCCGCCGGAGGGCGTTCGCGCTGATCGCTGGATTGTGGTCCGCCGTCGGCACCTCGGCGTCGATCCGAGCCAGACGGCTCCGCGCCGTCGCCAGATCGCGCTTGGCCGTCGAGGCCTGGCGCAGGGCGGCACCAGCCACGGCGATGGCCGCGACAGCGGCGAGAAGAGCTGCGGCAAGCAGCATCGACGGATCGATCGGCGGGTTCGGGGCGAACGGTCGTCGTCCGCCGCCGCCCTTGGCTACGAACGCGAGCCGTGCAGGATGCGTGCGGCGGCAACTGCCGCACCGAATCCGTTGTCGATGTTGACGACAGTCACGCCGGCAGCGCAACTGTTCAGCATCGTCAGCAGAGGGGCGATTCCGCCGAACGACGCGCCATAGCCGACGCTCGTCGGCACGGCGATCACAGGCACGCGGACCAGCCCGCCCACGACGGACGCCAGCGCCCCATCCATTCCCGCCACGACGATGATCGCCGCGGCGCGCTCGAGCACCGCGCTGCTGGCGAGCAGGCGGTGAATCCCGGCGACGCCGACGTCCGTGAGGCGTTCGGCGACGCAGCCCATGGCGTCGGCCGTGACGGCCGCTTCCTCCGCCACCGGGAGATCGCTCGTGCCGGCCGTGACGACGAGCACAGTGCCGCGAGCGGTGGCCAGGGGCTGCGCGGCGCGCACGCGCACCGTCCTCGCGAGCGCGTTCGACTCCGCGCCGGGCAGCGCGTCGAGCAAGGGCGCGACTGCCTCCGAGGCGACCCTCGTCACGAGCACGCCATCGCCGCGCTCGGCGATGCGCTGCGCGATGGCCACGAGCTGCTCGGTCGTCTTACCGGCTCCGTACACCACCTCGGGAAAGCCCTGGCGCAGCGCGCGGTGGTGGTCGATCGTCGCGAAGCCGAGCGACTCCGAGGGCTCCTGGGACAGCGAGGCGAGTGCGGACTCGATCGGCATCGAGCCGTCCGCGACCTTGCCGAGCAGGTCGCGTACGCGCTCCCGCCTCACGCCGCCGTCGCCTCCAGCGAACGATCGTCGTCGTCGCCGCCCTCGGACTGCCCGGGTCGGGCGAATCGGTCGTGGGTCGCCAGATAGTCCGCGAAGATCCCCTCGATCTCGCTGAACGACGTGACCGCGTACAGCCGACGACGAAGCTCGGCGCCGCCGTGCAGGCCCTTGGCGTACCAGCCGAGGTGCTTCCGGAACTCGATCGCCGCGCCGCGCGGATCGGTCTCGTACTCCATGACCATTCGGGCGTGCGCGAGCGCGACGGCGAACCGCTCCTCGATCGTCGGCGCGGGGCGCTTCGGACGCCCCGCGAGCAGATCCTTCACCTGATCGAAGATCCACGGCTGTCCGTAGGACCCGCGCGCGATCATGATGCCCTCGCAGCGTGTCTGCTCGAGCATGCGGATCGCGTCCTCCGCCGTCTTGATGTCGCCATTGCCGAGCACCGGGATGTCGAGCGCCTCGGCGACGGCGGCGATCTCCTCCCACCGCGCGTGCCCCGAGTACATCTGCGTGCGCGTCCGCGGATGCAGCGTGAGCACCTTGACGCCCGCATCCTGGCAACGGAGCGCGATCTGCACGGGGTCGCGCATCTCCTCGTTCCAGCCGCTGCGGATCTTGCACGTGACGGGCAGGTGCGTGGCCGCGACGACTGCGCGGATCACCTGCTGCACCAGGTCGAGGTCACGCAGGCACCCCGACCCGCCGTTCCTTCTGACTACCTTCTTCACCGGACATCCGAAGTTGATGTCGATGAACTCCGGCTGGAACACGTCGGAGACGAATCGCGCGGCCTCGCCCATCGCCGTCGGGTCCGCGCCGAAGATCTGCACGCCGATCGGGCGCTCGTCGGGGCCGAATGCCAGCTTGTGGAGCGTCGCCTCGTTCTCGCGACGGATCCCCTCGGCGGAGAGAAACTCCGTCACCACGACATCCGCCCCGTGCTGGCGGCAGAGACGCCGGAAGGGCGACTCCGAGACGCCGGCCATCGGGGCCAGATAGAGTGGTACGTCGGCGAGGAGCGGGAACGGAAAGGCCATCCCGAAAGTTACCGACGCTCGGAAGTGCAAGCAACGTCATGGTTTGACAATCTGCGGCGCGCACGGATAGCTTCCTCGGCTCGACACGACCACAGCCCTCGATGGCACACGCCATCGGTCAGCGTCACGCACCGTCAGCACCGGATCCAGCCACGATGGAATTGCGCGAGTTCTTCAGCGAGGACGCAATCAAGCTCGAGCTCGAAGGGGAGACGAAGGACGATATCCTCAAGGAGCTCATCGCCCTGCTCAAGCTGGACGACAAGTCGGAAGGGATGCTCTACAAGATGCTGAAGCGGCGTGAGAACCTCGGATCCACGGGGATCGGCCGCGGCATCGCTATTCCGCACTGCCGTTCGCTTGTGGTGAACAAGCTCCGCGTCGCGTTCGGACGAAAGTCGCGCGGCGTGGACTTCAAGGCGATCGACGAGAAGCCGGTGAACTTCTTCTTCCTCATCGTCGCGCCGCCGCTCGAAGTCTCCAACCAGTATCTGCCGGTCCTCGGCAAGATCGCCCAGTTCTCCAAGGAGAGCGACGTTCCACAGCGTCTCCTCGGATTGACTGAGCCGGCCCAGTTCCTCGAGCTGCTCAAGGAGAAGGGCGTCTAGCTCGCGGTCGGTTCCTACTCGACTCGCTCAGACGCGCAGCGCGACTATCGCGAACGTCAGCAGCATGGCCACGGTGAACGCGGCGAAGTAGGTCGCCGCGACCGCGCTGCTCCGGAGGATCGCGTTCCAGGTCGAGCCGCCGTAGACCCGCCGTACGGCGAGCACCATGTAGACGGCGATCGCCAGGAAGCTCACCGCGACGGCGATCGCATCGAGCGCGGCGTTGCGGGTGACGCGAGGCGCCAGCGTCAACACGAGCGCGAGAAAGAGGAACGCGTGCGTGTGCAACGCGAACGCCAGGTGCTGCGGATACCGCATGCGCCGGCCGCGGAATACGAGCGCGACGAGCCCCGCGAAGATCGGCACGAGCACGAACATGACGTTCGGAATACTCTGACTCATCGAAGCGGCGGTCTGATCGCCGTGACGCAGTGCGTTGCCAAGCGCCCGTCCGGCGACGCGGTCGCCGGCGCTCTTGCTCTGCGTCATCTTGTCGATCGCCTCGAGCGTGGCACCGACGGTGTCTTCCTGGATCGTCACCATGCCCGCATGCGACGGGCCCGCACGAACGACGATCGGCGGCTCGGGCGTGAGCGCCTTGAGCGCGAAGAACAGGACGCTGCACGTCAGGTAGAGCCGCAGCGGCGAGAGATATCGCGCGCGCCTTCCGGCGAGGTACTCCCGCGTCAGTTCGCCCGGTGTCGCGAACAGCAGCCGGAAAGTCGCCGCGAGCTTGCCATCCCAGTGCAGGAATTCGCTCGCGGCTTCGTGAGCGAACTCGCCGAGCGTGGGGTTCGGATCGACAACCGCCTGCCCGCACGCGGGACAGTAGCGCTGCGCCACGGGCTCGCCGCAATTCAGGCAGACTCCGGGCGTGCTCGCCTCGGGAGGACGCATCGCGATGGATGCATCTGCCGTACGCGGCGACGTCCGGGTCGTGCCGGTCATCAGGTCATTCCCACTCGATCGTTGCGGGCGGCTTGGAGCTCACGTCGTAGACCACCCGATTCACGCCGTTCACTTCGCGAATGATCCGGTCCGAGATGCGCGCCATCACGTCGTGTGGGAATGCATACCAGTCGGCCGTCATGCCGTCGGTGCTGGTGACCGCCCGGAGCGCCACGACGTTGTCGTACGTCCGTTCGTCGCCCATCACTCCCACGCTGCGGATCGGCAGCAGCACGGCGAATGCCTGCCAGATCTCGTCATAGAGACTCGCGCCGCGAATCTCCTCCAGATAGATCGCGTCCGCCTGGCGGAGCACGTGCAGGGCGGGCTCGGACACGGCGCCGAGCACGCGGATGGCGAGACCTGGCCCCGGGAAGGGATGTCGGCCGACCATCTCCTCGGGAAGTCCGAGCTCCCGCCCCACGTTTCGCACCTCGTCCTTGAACAGCTCGCGCAGCGGCTCGATGAGGGCGAAGCGCATCCCGGGCTTCAGCCCGCCGACGTTGTGGTGCGTCTTGATCGTGACGGAGGGTCCTCCGGTCGGCGACGAGCTCTCGATCACGTCGGGATACAACGTGCCCTGGACGAGGAACTTCGCGTTCGTCCCGGCGGACGCCGTCGCCTCCTCGAAGACGTCGATGAATGTGTGTCCGATCGCGCGCCGCTTGGCCTCAGGGTCCTCGACACCGTCCAGTGCGGTGAGAAATCGCTGCGACGCGTCGACCGTGACGAGCTTGATGCCCATGTGCGTCTTCATCGTGCGCTCGACCTGCTCGCGCTCGTGCAGGCGCAGCAGTCCGGTGTCGACAAAGACGCAGGTGAGCTGGTCGCCGATCGCGCGGTGGACGAGCGCCGCCGCGACAGACGAGTCCACGCCGCCGGAGAGTCCGCAGATCACCTGGGCGTCTCCGACGAGCGCGCGGATCTTCGCCACCTCGTCCTCGATGAACGCCCCCGCCGTCCAGCTCGGCGTCGCGCCGCACACCTTGAACAGGAAGTTGGCGAGGAGCTCACGCCCGCGGGGCGTGTGTGCCACCTCAGGGTGAAACTGCACCCCATAAATCGGGCGCGACTCGTGCTCGAACGCCGCGAGCGGATTTCCCTCACTCGAAGCCGTCACGCGGAAGTTCGGCGGTGCGCTCTCGATGTGATCGCCGTGGCTCATCCACACGGTCGCCGTCTCGCTCGGGTCGAACCCCTCGAACAGCGCACTGTCGCCCGTCGGGCGAATCTCGGCGCGGCCATATTCGCGCCGGCCGCCGCGCGTCACCTCGCTCCCCAGCAGATGCGCGATCAGCTGCATCCCGTAGCACACGCCCAGCACGGGCGCGACGTCGAACACCGCCGGGTCGGCCGTCGGCGCGTTCTCGGCATAGACGGAGTTCGGTCCGCCGCTGAGAATGATGCCTGTCGGCTTCCAGTCACGGATCCATTCCACGCTGCGCGTCGGCGGATGGATCTCCGAGTAGACGCGTGCCTCGCGCACACGGCGCGCGATGAGCTGCGTGAACTGCGAGCCGTAGTCGATGATGAGGATCCGGCTGCCAGCCGTCATGTCGTCCAGTGCGCGGGGTCGAGACTGAGGAATTCGACTTGCTTCGTGTCGAGGTCGAGGATCGCGGCTTTCGGTGTGCCGTAGAGCCAACCGCACGCCTCGCCAGGATTGACGATGAGCGTGTCGCCGCGGTGCTTCATCTCCTGCTGGTGCGTGAAGCCGTGCACGACGATGCTGTGCCCCTCGATGCTGCGCGGCTGCACGTCGCCGATGTCGTGTACGACGAGGACGCGCTGCCCGCCGAGCTCGAAGCTGTGTGGTCCTTCGTACAGCTCAGCGCCGAATCCCGCCGTCGCCTTGGCGAGCAGGCCCTGGGTGTCGCCGTCGTTCTTGCCGAACACACCGGCGAGCGACATGCTCGCCTCCTCGATCGGGCGCAGCGAGAACGGCGCGCAGTAGTCCCCGGCGTGGATGAGCATCGCGACCCCGGCCTCCTGCATCAGTCGCACGAACTCGGCGATCACCGGGATGCGATCGTGCGTGTCTGCCATCAGTCCGACGCGCATCAGGCCGTCCTCCAGTCCGGGTCGACAACTTCCAGATGCACGAGATCCTCGTAACGCTCGCGCTGCGTCACGACGGCAAAGCGATCGCCATCCACCAGTACCTCGGCGCCGCGCGGGCGAGTGTTGTAGTTCGAGGCCATGACGTAGCCATAGGCGCCGACGTCGTGCACGGCGAGGAGGTCGCCGGCGGCCGCGTCGTCCATCTCGCGACCGAGCGCGAGAAAATCGCCACTCTCGCAGATTGGACCGACGACGTCCGCCGTCATCGACTTTCCATTGGGGCGCACGGACTCGATGCGATGATAGGCGTCGTAGTGCGAGGGACGGATGAGCTCCGTCATGCCGGCGTCGGTGATCAGGAAGTCCCGCCCGCCGCTGTGCTTGCGATACAGCACCCGCGTGAGCAGCACGCCGGCATTGCCGACGATGAAGCGTCCCGGCTCCATGAGCAGCGTCAGCCCCGTCGGGACGACGCGTTTGACGAGGGCCCGGGCGAAGCGGCCGAGGTCCGGCGAGACCTCGTCCGAGTACGAGACGCCCAGACCGCCGCCGATGTCGAGGTACCGCAGCGTGTCGATCCCTTCGCCGCGAATCGCGTCGAGCAGCCCGGTCAGGCGCTCCACCCCATCGACGTAGGGGTCGACGCGGAAGAGCTGCGATCCGATGTGCATGTCGAGCCCGTGGAGTGCCACGTTCGGCAGCGACGCGGCCACGCGAGCCACTTCGAGCACTTCGTCGAAGGGGATGCCGAACTTGGCGCCGCGCTCGCCCGTCTTGATGTAGCGATGCGAGCTGTCGACGGTGACCTCGGGATTGACGCGCAATCCGACGCGCGCCGTCACCCCCTCCTCTCCCGCGATCCGGTCGAGCGCACGCACTTCCGCCTCGGACTCCGCGTTCACCAGCTTCACGCCGGCCTGCACGGCCTCGCGGAGCTCCCGATCGGTCTTGCCGACGCCGCCGAACACGATGTCGTCGCCGGTGAAGCCGAGGCGGAGCGCCCGAAACAGCTCGCCGCCCGACACGACGTCCACGCCCGCGCCC
>DASVNI010000570.1:0-6848 GCA_036383935.1 Gemmatimonadaceae bacterium
CATCGCCATCCTCCCCGCGGTGATCGGCATGTTCACCGTGGCGGGACTCGCGTACTGGGGGCAATACGCACACCAGGCGCCGCAACTGGTGATCGTGCTCGCGATCGTTGCCGCGGTGCTCTCGTTCATCGTCGCGTGGTCGAACGCCCGGTCCGTCGCGCGCCGGATCGAGCGTCTCGCGGGCGCCACGGCGCATGCGCGGACGCGCGTCGCTGGTGCCGGCGCCAACGGCGGCGCGCCGGACCAGACACCGCTCGAGGCCGACGAGATCGACGAGATCCATCACACGGTCGAGGGGCTGCGCCGAGCGGTGGACGTCGCGGAGTCGGATCGCGCGACGACGCAGCGCCGCGAGGACCAGCGCGCCCGGGACCACGCAGAGCTCCTCCTCTCGATCGTGGATGGCGCGACGAATCGGCTGGACGAGGTGCGGCTGCCACTCCACATCCTCCTCGACAATCACTTCGGCGACCTGAACGAGAATCAGGAGGAGATGCTCGGCTCGGCGCGCGCCGCGACGGAGGCGATCGACACCGAGCTCGTGAGCCTGCGGCGGATCGCCGAGCTCGATCTCGGCACGACCCAACCGCGCATCGAACGCGTTCGGACCTCCGACGTGGTCGAACCGATCCTTCCCCTGCTCGTCTCGGCGGCGGAGTCTGCGGGGGCGTCACTGCGAACGGAGATCGCGCCGCTCCTCCCCGCGATCGCCGTCGATCGCACGCAACTTCAGGAGGCGCTGACGACGCTCCTGCGTAGCAGGATCGCCGCCGCCGCGCATGGCACGGACCTCGACCTTCGAGCCGGGCTGTCGGATGAGACCCGCACACCGGGCCAGGTCGAGATCGTCCTCACCGGAGCGCCGGCGTCCCCAGCGAGCGTGCACACAACGCTCGCCAGGCGGCTCATCCAGGTGAACGGTGGAGATCTCCGCGAGGAGGAAGCGCGACTGCGGGTGATGCTGCCGGTGTCGACGGTTCCGGGGACGGTGAGATAGCGCTGTTCACGGTTTTCGGTTCACGGTTGTCGGCCGGCCCTCGGGACGCAGGGATGTCCCGAGGGCCGCCAACTACCGATAACTGGCAACCGGCAACCGTCCCAAAAGTCGTATTCCAGCCGCACCACACGTCGCCTACTCTCGAACCACCAGGGACGAGAGGAGATCATGGCGCGGCCGTTCAATGGAAAGATCGACCTCGACATCCGGCAGTCGAAGCCGGATTGGGATGCCTTCCTCGACACGAAGGCGCCGGCCGATGCGCCCAATGTGCTCGTCATTCTGTACGACGACACGGGCTGCGCCGCCTGGTCCACCTACGGCGGGCGCATCGAGATGCCGACGCTCGACCGGTTGGCGAAGAACGGCCTGACCTACACGCAGTGGCACACCACCTCGGTGTGCTCGCCGACGCGCTCCTGCTTCCTCACCGGGCGCAATCATCACCAGAACGGCTTCGGCACGATCGCCGAGTCGGCGGCGGGCTTTCCGGGTTACGCGGGACACATCCCGCCCGAGAACGCGACGATGGCCACCGTGCTGCGGGACGCAGGGTACAGCACGCTGTGGGTCGGCAAGAACCACAACGTCCCCGTCGACGCGTTCGACATCGGTGCCAACCGCAAGCACTGGCCGCTCGGCCTCGGCTACGATCGCTTCTACGGCTTCATCGGGGGTGAGACGAACCAGTGGTTTCCGGAGCTGATCGAGGACAACCACTTCGTCGAGCAGCCGTACCGCCCCGAAGATGGCTATCACCTCTCGAAGGATCTCGCGGATAAAGCGATCGGCTTCATCCGCGACACGAAGCAGTCGCGCGCCGACAAGCCGTGGTACCTCTGGTTCTGTCCCGGCGCAAACCACGCGCCCCATCACGCGCCGCAGGAGTACATCGACAAGTACAAGGGCAAGTTCGACGACGGCTACGAAGCCTACCGCGAATGGGTGCTGACGCGGATGGTCGACCAGGGGATCCTGCCCGAAGACACGCAGCTCACGCCGATCAATCCGATGCGCGACGGCCGGTTCGTCGAGGGCGATCGTGTCCGGCCCTGGGATTCCCTGTCGCCGGAGGAGAAGCGGTTGTTCAGCCGGATGGCCGAGGTCTATGCCGCGTTCTCGGAGTACACCGACGTCCAGGTCGGGCGCATCATCGACTATCTCGAGGAATCGGGACAGCTCGACAACACCCTGATCATCTATTGCGCGGACAACGGCGCATCGGGTGAAGGGAGCCCGGATGGATCCGTCAACGAGAACAAGTTCTTCAACGGATTCCCCGACGACATCGAGGCGAACCTCGCGATGATCGACGAGCTCGGGTCCCCTGATACCTACAACCACTATCCAACGGGTTGGGCAACGGCCTTCTCGACGCCATACCGGATGTTCAAGCGGTACTCCCAATACGCCGGCGGCACCTGCGACCCGCTCGTCATCCACTGGCCCAACGGGATCGAGGCAAAGGGCGAGCTGCGCCATCAGTACCATCACTGCACGGACATCGTGCCCACGATCCTCGACTGCTGTGGCGTGCAGATGCCGGACGTCGTCGACGGCGCGAAGCAGACGCCGCTTCCCGGTGTCTCGATGCGCTACTCGTTCGACGACGAGAAGGCGCCGACGCGCAAAGAGACGCAGTACTACGAGATGCTCAGCACGCGAGGCATCTGGCACGACGGCTGGAAGGCGTCGACCGACCACGGACCGATGATCGACCGGGGGAAGTTCGACGAGGATCAGTGGGAGCTCTACCACACGGACGTCGATCGTGCCGAGGCCGTGGACGTCGCGGGAAAGTATCCCGACAAGGTGAAGGAGCTGGCCGCGCTGTGGCTCGCCGAGGCGAAGAAGTACGGTGTCCTTCCACTCAACGACTACGGTGTCGAGGGCATCCACACGCTCGAGTACAAGGTCGCGCCGATTGCGGGCGGACACTACGAGTACTACCCGGGCACGACGGAGATCCCCGAGGCCTCCGCGGCGCGCACGCTCGGCGTCTCGTTCAAGATCCTCGCCGAGGTGGAGTTCGCGGAGGACACGCAGGGGGTGATCTGCGCGCAGGGCTCACGCTTCGGCGGGTACACGATGTTCGTCAAGGACGGGCAGCTCTGCTTCGTCTACAACTTCCTCGGCATCAAGCCGGAGCAGAAGCTCTCCTGCCCTGCCCCGACGTCGGGCAAGCATATCGTCGGCGTCGAGTTCAGGAAGGAGTCGATGTCCGAGAACAACGAAGCGCTCGGCACGATGACGCTGTACGTGGACGAGCACCAGCAAGGCACCGCCGGGTTCCGTACGCAGAGCGGCCACTACGCGCTCGCCGGCGAGGGGCTCGCGATCGGCCACGACAGCGGCGACCCGGTGTCGAGCGAGTATCCGCCGCAGTTCCCGTTCACCGGGGGGCGGATCATCAAGGTGATCTACGATATCGCGGACGACGCGTACATCGACATGCAACGGCAGCTCGCGGCGGCGCTGGCGCGGGATTGAGGCTGTCGGTCCGTACAGAGTCGGGGACGCTCGTGTGTGGCGCGGTTTCACGCGGAGGGCGCGGAGCGGTGCACCAACGTAAGCCACCCGGCGCCAGGGCCCGCGGAGAGCGTGGCGCCTGGCGGAGAGATCCTTCCGCCGGACCATCAAAGCTCTTGGGGTCGTGGATGGATATGACGGGTGAGCCTGTGCGTAGGGCTCGACCCCGAGAGTAGTCCTCCGCGCCCTCCGCGAACCTCCGCGAGCTCCGCGTGTAACTCCGGCGCAGCGATCTTTAAGTGCAGATCCCTCGACTCGCTGCGCTCGCTCGGGATGACACCGGGCTCGCTGCGCTCGCTCGGGATGACACCGTGTGCGACTACTTCGGAACGGACTCCGTAACCCAGTCCTCGAAGCGGGTCGCGGCCAACCGGGCGTGGGGGCCGGGCAGCAGCGCACGCTCCTGCAGGACTGCACCGAAGTATGGCGCCGCCGGATCGCCGGTCACCTCGCGCGAATCGCCCGTCACGGCGAGCCGCCGACGGACGATGTCGTCGAGTCGGAACGCCTCCGGACCCGCGACCTCGATGATGCTGTTGAGCGGCGCGCCGAGCGCGACACGTTCGACCTCGCTCACGACGTCATCTGCCGCCAGCGGCTGGACGAACGACGAGGAGACCTTCACCACGTTGCCCGTCGTCGACGCGTCGGCGATGCCCTTCATGAACTCGAAGAATTGCGTCGCGTGGATGATCGTGTACGGGATCGGCCCCGATTGGATCAACCGCTCCTGCGCAGCCTTCGCACGGAAGTAGGGGTTGTCCTGCAGGCGCTCCGTCCCGACGATCGAGAGCGCGACGTGATGGCGCACTCCCGCCACTGCCTCCGCCGCGAGCAGGTTGCGGGTCGAGGTCGTGAAGAAGTTGAGCACCTCTTCCGCCGCGAAGCTCGCGGAGTTCGATACGTCGACCACGGCGTCGGCGCCCTCGAGGGCGTCGGCGAGCCCTTCGCCGGTGAGCGTATTGACGCCTGTGTTGGGAGCGGCCGCCACAGCGTCGTGCCCATCGTCGCGCAGCTTCGCGACGAGCCTGGAGCCGATCAGTCCGGTCCCGCCGATGACTACGACCTTCATCGTTCCTTCCTCTTTCGTGGTCCGTGCATCCTAAACGCTCTTGCGCGCCATCACTAGCCGTAGGTCGAATAGGCCGCCGAGTCGGTGAACGTCTATCTCTGCATGCGATGCAGCGTCCAGCGCGGACGTGCGATCCCTGACCGAGAATCCATGCAGAACGACGATCACAGCGAGCGCGGCATGAGCGCGAACGTGGTCACGAGTCCGCTCAGATCGACCGCCTTCGTATTTGGCGGCATGCTGGTGCTGCTGTCCGGATGCGTACCGGCACCGCAGGTCCCTATTCCGCAGACGGCGGCCCAGGTGCCGCGCCCCGCGCTCGGTCCGATGACACCGGCGTATGTGCAAACGGTCGGGCGCATGGCCTACCTCTGGGGCTGGCCTCTCGTCTACGTGTCCAATCAGCGGGCGCAGCTCACGAAGGTTCCTGAGCCGGGGCTGCTCGCCGGCGCGCTGCCGATCGCCCCGATGAATCAGCTGACGATGCTGACCGGATCCATCGAGCCAGGCGAGCGGTTCATCGCTGCTCCGGATCCGGACGTCGTGTACGGCCTGGGCTTCCTGTCATTGGAGAAGGAGCCTGTGGTCATTCAGGTGCCCGACTTCGGCGACCGTTTCTGGACATTTCCAGTCTTCGACGCGCGCACCGAGCAGATGAGCCAGCTCGGTCGGCAATACGACACGAGACCAGGGTTCTACATCGTCGTCGGCCCGGATTGGCAGGGCAAGACGCCATCCGGGATAGCCGGCGTCGTGCGCTCCTCGACGAACTTCGCCGTCACGATGCCGCGCATCTTCATGAGGGATACTCCCGAGGATCGCGCAGCACTTCAACCGGCGCTGAAGCAGATCCAGATGTATCCGCTCAGCCAGTTCAATGGGAAGATGAAGACGAAGGACTGGAGCAACCTTCGCAAGTTCTCGGTGCCGCAGGAGGAGGAGAAGCGGCCGGAGTACTCCACCACCTTGCCGCTGTGGGTGGACCCGGCGACGTTCTTCGATCGACTGCCGGCCGTGATGAAGGAGGTGCCGCCGATGCCCGGCGAAGAAGGGCTGTACGCGCAGATCACCCGCGTGCTCGACGCCGCCGCGAAGGACCCTGAGGTCATGAGGACGCTCAGAGAAACCGCCTTCACCGCCGACAAGGAGCTCATCGCCCCGTTGATGGCGTGGCGCTTCAACGGCCTGCCCGCCGGCAATGGCTGGACGTCGCCTCCGAACATCGCTGCCTTCGGCTTCGACTACTACCATCGAGCGGGCGCCGTGAAGTCCGGCCCGTACCGCAACAAGCGGAACGAGACGATGTACTTCTACACCGACCACGACACGCAGCAACAGCAGCTCGTGGGCGAGTCGTCGTACATCGTCACCTTCCCCAAAGGGCAGCTGCCACCGGTCAAGGGGTTCTGGTCTCTCGCGATGTACGATCCGCAGCACTTCTTCCATGCGAATCCGCTGAAGCGCCATGCGCTGGGCACACAGAACAAGTCACTGAAGTACAACGACGACGGGAGCCTCACGATCTACGTGGGTAGCGCGTCGCCCGGTAAAGCCAGGGAATCGAACTGGCTCCCGGCGCCGGCGGGCAGGTTCTCCCTCGGGCTCCGTACGTACTGGCCAGACCAGGCGATTCTCAACGGGACGTGGAAGCCGCCGGTCATCAGTACGGCGACCCGGATGCAGGCTGGCAGCCCCTGACAGGGAAGTGCTTACGACGCTCCGTGGTATTCCCGACGACGTGCCGACGCCGCGCCACCGAAGTTGCGTCAAGGCCGGGCGCTCGCGCGTCCGGCCCTGATGTCGTATGTCCCTGAGTCCGCGTGAGACATGTGACGTTGGTTGGCCCACGGCACGACGATTCTGAGAGGGAAGCGTGCGACTAGCGCAGCTCACACTGGTATTCCTGATTGCCGGCGCCGTCGTGCGATTCACGGTGGACCCGTCGTACGGCGACCTCGTGTGGGCCATCGGGCTCGTCATCACCGGCGCGCCCGTGGTCTGGCGCACGCTGCGCAGCCTCGTGAAGGGCAACTTCGCCACGGACCTCGTGGCCATGCTGGCGATTGTCACCGCGGTGCTGCTGCACCAACCGCTCGCCGGTCTCGTGATCGTGCTCATGCAGACGGGGGGCGAAGCGCTCGAGCGCTACGCGGAGGGACGCGCCTCGGCCGCGGTTCGGGCGCTGGAGGCGGAAGCGCCGCGGATCGCACACCGATTCGTCCGGGGTGAGACGCCGAGCGTCGGAGGGCG